>JBCCTF010000057.1:0-21282 GCA_039198765.1 Pseudomonadota bacterium | reverse complement strand
GTGAGATCCCCGTCGGCGAGCACCCCGGCGTCTTCGAACAAGACTTGGCGATCGCGGGTGGAAAAGGGTGCCCGCACACTTTTTCTTGGCGCTACCGCTCGCTCGCGCTCGCGATTTGAGCGCGGGGGTGCGCTGTCATCCCGGACGCCAAAGGCGATCCGGGACCCATAATCGGGATCGCGCAGGAAGGCGCGGAGCGGCTTTCTTCGACCAATGCCCGAAAGATCGATGCTTCGCATCGGTCAGCACGATCGCACAGTTTAGGTCCCGGATTCGCTTCGCGTTCCGGGATGACAGGGGCTAATCGGCAAGAACTCTATGGATGGCCGCCCTGGTCCGCAGCGCGGCTGCCTGTGCCTGCACGGCTGCATCCTCCGACTGAAGCGCGACGCGTTGGGCATCGATCAGGCTCAACAGGCTGTCTGCGCCCTCGCGGTAACGGAGAGCCGCCAGTCTCTGCGCCTCCTCCGCCGTGACTTGCGCCTCGGTGAGGAGAACCGCCTGCTCCACTGCGCCCGTATGCAGCGCCAGAGCGCGATCTGTTTCCGTCAGCGCCTGGAGCACTGTCTGCTCATAGGCCGCCAACGCGCCAGCCACCTCGGCCTTGGCCGCCGCCCGCTGCTGCAGCAGCCGAGGGTAGTTCAAAATCTGCCAGGAAATGCGCGGCCCCGCCGTGTACCCGAAAGCATTCGGGTCGCTGAGGCCGTCGAAATCGAGGGCAATGAGGCTCGCCGTCCCATCAAGTGTGATCTGTGGGAACAGGCCCGCTGTCTCCACACCCACATCATAAACCTCAGCCGCCAAACGGCGCTCAGCCGCAGCCACATCGGGGCGCCTGCGCAGCACATCAGCTGGCTCCCGCAGAGCAATGACACCCTGCGCCTCAGGCATCGACGGTTTCGCGTCCTGCGCCACGATATCGGAGAACCGCATAACAAACTCGGGCACTGTCATGCCGAGCAGGAGCGCCAGGCTCGCCGTCGCGTCAGCCGCCGCGTTCTCCACGACCAGAACCTGCGCCGCTGTGTTCTTCACCTCGGTCTGCGTGCGGAGAAGGTCGAGCTTAGGCACCTCCCCCAGCTCATAGAGGTCCTCGACAAGGGCGAGATTGCGCTCCTGGAGTTCCAGGTTCGACATCGCCACCCGGCGGCGGTTCATCGCCTCAACCAAAAGGATATAGGTATCAACAGCTTGTCCAGTGATGAGCCGGTGGGCATCAGCGACGCCCTGCTCTTCAGCCTTGGCCCTTGCCGATGCAGCCTGGGTCTGACGGCGGAGCCTGCCGAAGAGGTCAACCTCCCAGCTCACCTGCTGCTGCGCTTGGTAGAGCGTGAACTCAGGGTTCTCGACCGGCGGAGGCGGCGGGGCGTTGGGGTCCTGCGGGCCTCCTGCAGCGAAACCAGCGAACGCAGCCTGCGCCTGCTCCTGCCGCGTGATGGAGAAGCTCGTTGCCCCCTGAGGGAGAAGCGCCGCACGTGCAGCGCCGGCCCTCGCCTGGGCAGCCTCTAATCGCGCGACGGCCTGGCGGAGATCGAGGTTCCGCTCACGCGCCAGCTCCACGACCTCAGCGATGTGGGGGTCGGAAAAAGCCTCCCACCACGCGATTGGCTCGTCGCTCTCCTCTTCAGAGGCGACGTAGACGGGCCGGTCTGCGTACACAAAACTGTTTTGCGCTGCAGCAAAGTCGGGCTCCTCATAGCGCGGACCCACCGCGACACAGGCAGCCAGTGACAGAAACGGCAAAAAATATACGTGTTTGAACATCGACCTGTCTCAGACTTTACCCCGTCCTAGCACCCAGGTGGTAAGGTTAGCGTGACCATCGTGAAGGACCACGGATCATGACCGCATCTGCGAAACAAGACGGCAAATTGGGCTGGCTCATCGCCGCAGCCATTGCCCTTGCTCTCGCCTTCGCAGTGTTCTTTGGCGCAGGGCAGATCGCCAAGGCCCGCGACGCCGCCAAGCCACCGCGCGAGGCCGAGCTTCCGCTGGTCGAAGTCGTCGCCGTACGAGCCGTTCCGCAGCATCATGAGATCAAAGAAGAGGGCTTCCTCCGCCCCCGGGCTCAGATTGATGTCGTCCCTGAAGTTGCGGGCAAAGTCGTCGACGTCGCGCCGCAACTCCAACCTGGTGGCCGTTTCGCCACGGGTGAACGCCTTTTCACGATCGATCCGCGGACATTCGAGGCCGACCTTGCCCGCGCCAAAGCCGAAGTGACCTCTGCCAGAGCAGAACTCACCCGTGCACAAGCCGAAGACGCTCGGCAGGGTCGCTTGCAAGAAGCTGGGGCATCCGCGATCTCACGACGGGAGCAAGCTCGCGCGAGCCTCCGGGCCGCTGAAGCGCGCATGGGCCAAGCCAACGCTGGCCTGATCGCTGCACAGAAAGCTGTGGACGACACCCGCGTCACCGCGCCGTTCGATGCCGCCGTCGTATCGGAGAACGTCGCCCTCGGCCGGTTTGTCCAGCCTGGCCAAGCTGTGGCGACCATCTTCGACACCGGCGCTGGAGAAGTCGTCCTTGGCCTTCTGCCCGAAGACGCCCGTGCCGTCCGGCGAGCCGTCGCGGCCACCGATGGACCACTCAAAGCTATCGTCACGCCGACCAAAGCCAGTGCAGGCGCAGCCTCACTGGAAGGCAACGTCATCAGCTTCGGCCAATCCGTCGATGCGCGCAGCCGCACGGTCCCCGTCGTCATCGAAGTGCCAGGCGCGTTTGATCCTGATGCAGATGGTTCGGTCTATGCCAACGACTTCGTCGAGGTCACCCTGCCCGCCTACTCGCCCGAAAGGCTCTATGCCGTGCCCACTGGCGTTTTGCGGCAAGAGCGGTTCGTCTGGACACTGACGGAAGACGATAGGCTTTCCGCCATCGCCGTTAAACAGGTGGCCAGCACCCGCGACGAGACCCTCTTCTCTGCTTCGGAAGACCTTTCAGGGCGCATGGTCGTGGTCACCGCGCTGACGAATGAAGAGGAAGGCCTAGAGGTGGAGGTTCTTCAGACCGCTGAGGTTCGCGGCGAGACCCTCCAATGAAAAAGCTGATCCGCTGGTTCGTCGACAGCCGCGTCGCGGCGAATCTGCTTGCGATTTTCCTGATCGCGGCCGGCCTCTTCGCTGCACGCGGCCTGACGGTGCGTCTCTTCCCTGAGGTTATTCCGTATGCGGTGAGCATCACAGTCCCCTATCCCGGCGCGACCCCCCAAGAAATCGAAGAAGCCATCGTCGAACCCATCGAAGAGCAGATCGAGGGCCTCGACGGCATCCGCAAGATCGACGCTATTGCCGCGGAGAATGTGGGCAACGTGGTTGCGCTCCTCGACTTTGGTTCGGACACGGCTGAGATCGCCAACGACATCCGCAACGCGGTCAACCAGATCACGGTCTTCCCCGCTGACGCGGAAGAGCCCCTCATCTCTGAGCTGGAAGACGAAGAGGTCGTCGGGCGTGTGATCGTCTCCGGCAACAAATCAGGTCTCGAGCTCAAAAAAATCGCCGACAACCTCCGCACACAGATCCTCTCCAACCCCTCGACCAGCCGCGTGGCGATGGTGGGCGTCGCCGACTATCTGGTCGACATCGAGGTGCCCTCCGCTCGGCTTGAGTCTCTCGGCCTCTCTCTCGATGCCCTGGCTGGTACCATCCGTGCACGGTCGCTCGAGCTCTCAGGGGGTGAGGTCGAAGACAGCGAACGCCGTTTCCTAGTGCGCACTCTGGGCGAGGCAGAGCTGGGCGAGGAGTTCGGCGAGCTGGTCGTCCTGACCTCAGAAGCGGACGCGCCGGTCCTCCTCAAGGACATCGCGGACATCGAAGATGGCCTCGCCGATGATCCGATCTTCGCCAAGTTCGACGGCGCGCCTGCCGTGGCTCTCAACATCTACCGGATCGGCGACGAACGCATTTTCTCCGTGCTCGACGATCTCAAGGTCATCCTGGCCGAGGCGGAAGAGACGCTGCCTCCCGGCGTGACCGCTAACTTGTTCGTGGACAGATCGATTGAGCTGAACAACCGGGTCGATCTCCTTGTTCGGAACGCAGCGATCGGCTTTGTGCTGATCTTCGTCCTTCTCCTCCTTTTCCTCGATGTCCGCGTCGCCTTCTGGGTCGGCGTCGGCGTCGCCCTCAGCTTCGTGGGCACATTCATCCCGATGGCCGTGGCAGGCATCTCGATCAACCAGCTGTCGCTGTTCGGCTTCATCCTCGCCATCGGCATCGTCGTCGATGACGCCATCGTGGTGGGCGAGAACATCTACGCCACTGTCGAGGACGGCGAAGAGGATACCAAGCAAGCCGCCAAGCGCGGCACCATCCGCGTCGCGGCGCCGGTGTTTTTCTCCGTGTCCACCACCGTCGCAGCCTTCATGCCGCTTATGTTCGTCCCCGCCACCGTGGGCCAGTTCATCAGCGACATCGCCTTCGTCGTGGTCGCCGTCCTGGTCCTCTCTCTCATCGAGAGCTTCTTCATCCTGCCTAAGCACTTGGCCCACCTGCACGACCGTGATCCCGGCAAGTGGTCCATTAGGCGGTACACGGATCCTCTCCGCAACAAAGTCGCCGAGGGCCTCGACCGTTTCAGTGCTGAGCGCCTTGCCCCCGCCATTGAGTTCGCGGCCATCCGCCCCGCCGTCACGGTGATGTTTGCGCTCTCTGTCCTGGTAGCCACCTTCGCTCTCTTTTCAGGCGGCATCATCCGTGGGACTTTCTTCCCAGAGATCGAGGGCAACTACGTCACCGCGCAGCTTGAGTTGGCCGAAGCTGCCTCTGAGACCCAAACGGTTCAGGCCGTGGAACGCATCCTTCAGGGTGCGGAGGAAGCCGCGCGAATCATCGCCGAAGAGGTCGGCAGTGAGCCTGAAGTGATCGTCGAAAACATCCTCTGGAACATCGGCGAGCCGATCTCTGGACCAGAGCCCGGTGCGTTCGGCGCCAGCGGCGGTGCGGCCCCCAACTTCGCCATTGTCGAAGTCAAAATCCGCGACGCCGCCGAACGCAAATTCACCGCGCAACGTTTCGAAAACGCTTGGCGCGACGCCACAGGCCGCATCGCAGGAGCGCAGACGCTGAGTTTCAGCTTCAACCTGGTGGGCACCAGCATGCCCGTGCAGATCGAGATTGCCAGCGCCGATGAAGACATGGCGCGGGCCGCAACGGGGCGCCTCCGCGAACAGCTTGAGGCCATCCCTGGCGTGTTCGACGTCTCCGATGATCGGTTCCGCACCACGCCTGAAATCCAGATCAGCCTCCGCCCAGAGGCCGCCTCCTACGGCGTAGACCTCAGCACCGTCGCCCGCGCCGTTCGCGCTAGCTACTTCGGTGCAGAAGCCGTCCGTATTCAGAGGGACCGCGAAGAAATTGAAGTCCGCGTCCGCCTGCCCGAGGACGAACGCCTCACCATCGAAGATGTGAAGCGCCAGAAGATCATCCTCGGCGACGTGGCGATCCCGATTGCTCAGATCGCGGATATCTCGGTGGGCGAGGCCCCGGCCAGCATCACGCGCATCGACCGGAAGCGATTGTTCCGCCTGAAGAGCGATGTGGACTTCGCGCAGACCACTGGCGGTGAAGTCACCCAGAAAATCATCGGCGAAATATGGCCCGAGATCGCCAGCGAGTATCCCGGGGTCAGCATCGCTCCCGGCGGCGACCAGGAGGAGCAGGCTCGATCGACCCCGATTCTCAGGCGCAACTTCATCCTCGCGCTGTTCTGCATCTACGCTCTGCTCGCGCTGGCGTTCAGCAGCTACACCCAGCCGCTCGTCGTCCTGTCGATTATTCCGTTCGGCCTGATCGGCGCCCTCTGGGGCCACGCCCTGCTGCAGTTGGAAATCAGCCTGCTGTCGATTTTCGGCATCATCGGCCTATCGGGTGTGATCATCAACGACGCCCTTTTGATGGTCGACTACATGAACGAAAACCTCGCGAAGGGCATGGAGCGGACGAAGGGCATCGTCGAAGCCGCGGTGACGCGCTTCCGCCCGATCATCCTCACCTCACTGACGACGTTCCTCGGCGTCACACCCATCGTGCTGGAGCAATCTGTGCAGTCCGCGTTCTTGAAGCCGACGGCGGTCTCCCTTGGCTTCGGCATTCTCTTCGGCACTGTTGTCCTGATGCTCGTCGTCCCGGCGATGGCCGTGCTGCACATCCGCGCAAGAAACGCGGTCAGCGGTTTCCAGTTCAGGCCGCTCTTCACCTACAACATCGTGATATCCAAGCTCACCTCAGCCAAGGCGTGACCCACCGCCCGCTTGGCGCAGAGCGCGGATTGCTGGCATAAGCGCGGACGATGTCTGACACCCGCCCGAAGCCCCTGATAGGCCATGAGCTGATCGCCGACGAGGTCCGTCGCTTGCCACCGCGGCCAGGCGTCTACCGCATGTTCGGCGCGGACAGCGAGGTGCTCTATGTCGGCAAGGCGCGGAGCCTGAAGTCTCGCGTCTCGAACTACGCCACACTGAACGGCCACTCGAACCGCATTGCACGGATGATCTCCGAGACCCGAGCGATGGAGTTCGTGGTCACCGATACGGAGACGGAGGCGCTTCTCCTCGAAGCGAACCTCATCAAACAGCTCCGTCCACGGTACAATGTCCTGCTGCGCGACGATAAGAGCTTTGCCTCGATCCTCGTCGCCAAGGACCACGCCTACCCGCAGATCCTCAAGCACCGCGGGGCGCAAAAACGACCGGGCGATTACTTCGGCCCCTTCGCCAGTGCAGGCGCCGTGAACCGAGGCCTCAACACGCTGCAGAAGGCATTCCTCCTCCGCTCCTGCAACGACAGTGTGTTTGAGAACCGCGAGCGGCCGTGCCTCCTCTACCAGATCAAGCGCTGCGCTGCTCCGTGTACGGGCGTTGTCAGTGAGGAAGAGTACGCCAAGCTCGTCGCTGAAGCCTCGCAATTCCTCCGCGGCGGCAACCGCGCTGTGGTTGGCCAGCTCTCCAAAGAGATGGAAGACGCATCCGAAGCCCTCGACTTCGAACGCGCAGCCAGCCTGCGTGACCGCATTCGAGCCCTGGCCCACCTCCAGGAAAGCCAGGGCATCAACCCCGGCTCCGTCGAAGAAGCCGACGTTTTCGCGATTTATTCCGATGGCGGACAATCCTGTGTCCAGGCCTTTTTCTTCCGCGCAGGACAGAACCTTGGCAGCCGCGCCTATTTTCCAAAAGCGGACAAAGAGGAGACGCAAGAGGCCGTCCTCTCCGCCTTCCTCGCGCAGTTCTACGACGGGAAGATGCCGCCTCGCCTGGTCATGATCTCCGAGGACATCGGCGATCGCGAGCTGCTCGGCGAAGCCCTCACCGTCAAGGCCGGGCGCAAGGTTGAGGTGCTGCATCCCCAACGCGGGGAGAAGCGCGACCTGGTCAAACACGCGCTCATGAACGCCCGTGAAGCGCTGGGCCGTCGCCTGGCGGATACCGCGAGCCAGAAACGACTGCTTGAAGCGCTGGCCGAGACGTTAGAGCTAACGGCGCTCCCTACACGGATCGAATGCTACGACAACTCCCACATCGGCGGCACTGGCATGGTCGGCGCGATGATCGTCTCAGGCGAAGAGGGTTTCGAGCGTAACAAATACCGCAAGTTCAACATAAAAGACCCTGACGTCGCCGCAGGCGACGACTTCGGCGCGATGGGCGAGGTCCTCTCCCGCCGGTTCTCACGGTTGGTGAAAGAAAGTGCTCCGGGTCAAGACGATTGGCCGTCCCTCGTCGTCATCGACGGCGGCCTGGGCCAGCTCTCTGCAGCGCAGAAATCCATGGAAGACGCAGGGATCCGCGTCGGTCCGGACCTTGAAGGCGGGGAAGTCATGCTCCTCTCCATCGCTAAAGCTCGTCGTGAAGACGCACACGGAGGAAAGACTGCCGACCGCTCTGCCGGCGCAGTGGCAGAACAGTTCTTCGCGCCGGGGCGCCCAGCGTTCATGCTGCCCCCGCGCTCACCGGTGCTCTACCACATGCAACGCGTGCGTGACGAGGCGCACCGCTTCGCCATCGGCGCGCAGCGCGCCAAGCGGCAAAAGCAGATGACCTCCAACCCCCTCGACGCCATCGAAGGGGTGGGGCCATCGCGGAAGAAAGCCCTCCTCCACCATTTCGGTTCCGCCAAGGGCGTCAGCCGTGCGAAGGCCGCAGACCTTATGTCCGTAGACGGAATTTCCGAAAGCCTGGCCCAGCGGATCTACGATCATTTCCACCCCCAAGGGTGATGGGTGCAGCGGCCACTTGACGGCGCGCGTACGAAACGGCCCACTCCTCCGGCGATCCCAAGGAGTAGCCCATGATCACCGCCCTGACCGTCAGCCTTTTCGCCATGACCGCCCAAGTGGACACAGAGCGCCTCAGCGGTACCTCAACGTTCGCCATCATCCAGGGCTGCGTTGACTATGCAGAAGAAAACGACCTCACGGTGGCCATCGCGATCCTGGACGACCGGCTGCAGATGACGGGGTACTTCCGCACGGACAACTTGCGCCAAGGCCCAGCGGAACTGGCAACGAAGAAGGCCGACTACGCCGCGCGGTGGGGCAGCGATACCAAGCGGCTGGCCGATCGCGTGGGCGAGGGAAGCCTGGGCTGGGCCCTCGCCTCCGAAGGCCCGCCGATTGAAGGCGGTGTCCCTGTTTACTCCGAAGGCGGAACACTTCTTGGCGGCGTCGGGGTGTCCGGCGCACCGGCCGTGGAAGACGCCAAATGCGCTCGCGCTGGGATCAACAAAGCAGGCCTAAGAGACAGCCGCCCCCGCTAACCGCCGCGGCGCATCTCCCGCGCCCTCATCGGCATTGCATCGATGATCGCGTTCAGCTCAGCTTGGCCCACGGGGCCAGGCCACGTCTTTTTGAAGTCACCGTCTTTACCGATCAGCAGCACACGGTGGTTTTTATCGGCCAGCGCGCGTGAGTAGCCAGACGGTAGGCTGGGGTCGTCGAGAGCGATCGCGTCAAGCGTATCACCCTCCGGAGCGAAGCGCGCCAAAGTGATGCCTTCGTGGCCAAAGGCAACGATTATCAGATCACGCTCAATCAAATCGTCCGGGTCCAGACTTTCGAGCTGGTCGGAGAGCACACGGTCATCCACGACAAGGAGACGGTAGGACCACTGAAGGATATCTGCAGCCTCATCGAGGCTCGGAGCCTGCGCCGCCCTCTCAAACGAATCCTCAGCCCCGGCAAACCCGGGCCAAAGTGCGATTAGAACGGCAGCGCAGAATTTCCACATAGGGATCAAACCTCGTGCTGGGCAATCCAGGCGTTGAGCAGGCGAACGCCGTAGCCTGTGCCACCTTTAGGCTCGGTCTCGGTGTCTTTCTTCTTCCACGCCGTTCCTGCGATATCGAGGTGTGCCCAGGGCACGCCTT
The DNA here is from genome assembly GCA_039198765.1 of Pseudomonadota bacterium. Classification (GTDB taxonomy): domain Bacteria; phylum Pseudomonadota; class Alphaproteobacteria; order Caulobacterales; family Parvularculaceae; genus Parvularcula. The sequence continues at coordinate 11,923 of JBCCTF010000057.1, read as the reverse complement.
TGTCGATGAAGCGCGACAGGAACGCTGCGGCTGACGACGAGCCACCGTCGCGACCGCCGATGTTCTTCATATCAGCAACGTCGGACTTGATCATGTCGCGGTGGGCATCGCCCAGTGGCATGCGCCACAGGGGATCGCCGCTCTCCTCGCCAGCTTTGGTCAGCGCAGCGGCGAGGTTATCATCCTCCGTGAACAGACCACCATACTCGTGCGCCAGGGCAATGAGGATCGCCCCGGTCAGTGTCGCGAGATCAACGATCGCCTTCGGTTTGTACGTCTCTTGAGTATAAGTCAGGACATCGCCAAGAACGAGGCGGCCTTCGGCGTCGGTGTTGAGGATCTCGACGGTCTGGCCGGACATAGTGTCGACGATATCGCCAGGACGCTGGGCATTGCCGTCGGGCATGTTCTCAACCAGGCCAATCAATCCGACCACGTTGCATTTCGCCTTGCGGCCAGCGATCGCGCGCATGGCGCCGACGACGGCGGCAGAGCCGCCCATGTCCATCTTCATCTCGTCCATGTTCGCGCCGGGCTTCAGCGAGATGCCGCCCGTGTCGAAGGTCACGCCTTTGCCAACCAGGGCCAGCGGCGCGTCACCAGCATTGCCGCCGATCCAGCGCATGACGACCATTTTGCTTTCACGGATCGAGCCCTGGCCGACACCGAGCATCATGTGCATGCCGTGCTTGGCCAGCTCTGCCTCGCCCAAAACCTCGACCTCCACGCCGTGGCCTATCAGCTCATCGCGGCAGATCTCAGCATAGCTCTCCGGATACAGAACATTCGGCGGCTCAGTCACAAGATCACGGGCCAGCTTCACGCCTTCAAAGACCGAGCCGAGGGGTGCGTATTCATCAGCAGCGCCAGCATCGTGGGTGACGACGGTAATGCTCGACAGCGCAGCCAGCTCATCGGCCGTTGCTTTCTTCCGGTACTTGTCGAACGTGTAAGAGCGCTGCATCGCGCCGAACGCCAAGTTGGCCGCTGTGCCCTCAGGCGCAACGATCGTGAGGCTCTTGGCCTTGCGGCCCGCCTGCGCAGCAGCCTTGCCGCCGAGCTTTTGCATCGCCAACGCGTCGCCGGTTTTCAGCTCGCCCGCACCGAGAAGAATGATCGTCGCGTCCGGCGCCGCCTCCGGCCCGGCCACTGTCACCGTCTGACCACCGCGGCCAGCGAAGTCCGACGCGCGCGCGGCCCGGCGCAGCGCACCTTCAGCGCCCGACAGCTCCGCGGGCACGACAATGTCCGCGTCTTTCGCGATGGGGATGACAATGGTGCCGCTTGTGGGGGCGGATTGCGTAAAGTTCAGGTCCATCAAATGTGCCTCCGAAAGGTGGGCCTCGAAACATCAAGAAAGAACGTGCTAGGCGCTTGAGCCTCGCTTGGGAACCGCTGGCCTATTGGGCCTTGAAGAGGACGCAGTTGAGCCGCCTGGACCGCTATATCTTCCGCGCCGCGGCGCTGCCCTTCCTGCTGATCCTGGCGTGTACGACGGCGGTCGCGTGGCTGACCCAGGTGCTACAACGCCTTGATATCATTGTGGATGATGGCGGCAGCCTGCTTGCGTTTTTGAAGATCACGATCCTGTTGATCCCCAGCCTTGCTGGCGTCGTCACGCCCATCGCACTGCTCGCAGCGTGCATTTATGTGCTCAACGTTTTGATGGTCGACAGCGAGATTCCGGTGATGCGCGCAGCGGGGGCGAGTCGTTTTCGCATCGCGCGGCCGCTGGTCCTTCTTTCGATCCTCGCTTCAGGCCTCGTTCTCTACATCAATCACGATCTGCAGCCGCGGACGTACCGGGAGCTTCGGCTGACGGTCTACGACGTGCGGTCGAGCATCGCGTCCTCACTGGTTCGTGACCAGGTCTTTGCCAACGTCGCGCCGGGTGTGACGTTCTATGCGGAGGATGTGCGGCCGGGTGATCAGTATGTGGGCATCCACATCTACGACGGGCGCGATGAGACGCGACCTGTGACGTACACGGCGGAAAACGGCCTTTTTAAAGTGACCGAGATGGGGCCGCGACTCCTCCTGCTCCGCGGCACGGCGCAGTGGCGTGATCGTGAGACGGGAAAGCTGAACATCGTCCGGTTCAACGACACCTTCGTTGATGTCTCAGAGATCGCAGCGGAGGCGCCGACGGATAGGCCATGGGAGACGGACGAGCGGTACCTGACGGAGCTGTTCGAGCCGGACCTCAATCGTCCGTACAACCAACGTTTCCAAGGCGACTACCTCGCCGAGGCGCACGCGAGGCTGGCGACGCCTCTCTACTGCATCGCCTTCGCTCTCATCGCGGCCGTCTTCATGCTCAGCGCGACGACCCAGCGGCGGGGCTATGCCAAGCGCATCATGATGGCCTGCGCTGTGGGCGCACTGATCCGCATCCTCGGCTTCCTTGCGCGGAGCGTGGCGACTGATGCTGCATGGGCCAACGCCATCCAATACGCGATCCCGGTCCTCGCGATCATCGTTGCGTCCATCGCGTTGATGAACCCTTCGGCGATCCGCATACCGACGATCCCGCGGCGCACGCCCCAGGTGGAGGCGGCATGATCGGCTTCACCAAACCTGAGCGCTACCTGATGCAGCGCACCCTGCGCGGGGTCATCGTCCTCGGCGCAGCGTCGCTGGCGCTCATCATCTCGATCGACTTCCTCGAAGCCCTCCGCCAGGTGAGTGGCCGCGAGGGGGCGGGCCTCATGCAGGCGATCCAGCTCACGCTGCTCCGCGGGCCGCAGCTGCTGATCATCCTCTCGCCCTTCATCATGCTCTTCGGCACCCTCCTCGCTTTCGCGCAGCTCGCGCGATCGTTAGAAGTGGCGGTGTTTCGTGCAGCAGGTTTCTCCGTATGGAGAATTATTGGCGCCCCGGTCACCCTCTCGGTGCTCCTAGGGATAGGGCTCGTGACGCTGGTCGATCCCCTGACCACGCGCATGTCACTGCGTGCGGACAATCTCCTGAACAGCATCAAGGGCGCTGAGACGGCCACGCCCCGCGCCTTCCAGACAGGCATCTGGCTTCGTCAAGATGGCGACGACGGCGATGTCTTCATTCTGCATGCTGAGAAACTGGACCTCTCCGAGGGCTCGTTCGACAATGTGCAGGTCTGGCGGAAGAGCGCGGCGGGCCTTGTCTACGAGCGATACGATGCGCCCCTTGCAGAACTCGACGGTCAGAGTGTGACCCTCGTGAACACCCTGCGCTCAGTGCCGGGCCAGGCCCTTGGTCAGTCGGTGGGGAACGTGACCTTCAAGACGTCGTTCGAAGCGCGCGACCTCGCTATGTCAGGCACCAGGCCAGAGAGCTTGAACATCTGGAACCTGCCGCGTCTGATGAACCGCATCGGCAACGCAGGGATCCCGCTCGAGCCGTACGCCCAGCGCCTGCACGAACTGTTCGCCACACCAGTGAGGCTTGCGGCAATGGCGGTGATTGCCTGCGTCTTCGCCTTACCTATTCATGCCCGCGGCGGCGGGACAGCCAGGCTCATCCTCTCAGGCATCGTTGCAGGATTTGCCGCATTCATCCTGATCCAGTTCTCCACCGCGATGGGTGAAGCAGGCCTGATCCCCGTGGTGATCGCGGCATGGACCCCGCCGCTCGTCACCCTCCTCGTAGGGCTGTCGATTCTCCTCTTCCAAGAAGACGGGTAGCCAGCGCTCGCTCTGCGTCCACATGGTTAAGGAACGTTTACGAAGTCGATTTACGGCGTTCAGGTAGAACGCGGTCTTACATGCTCATTTTGTCTCTCTTCGCTCTCGGCGCATCGCTCACCGTGCAAGCCGACGCCCCAGCCCAGACCTCCACCGAGGACGGTCTGATCACGGCTGAGCGGATTTATCGCGAAGTCGAGGGCGGTCCGATCATCGCAGAAGGTGACGTGCGCGCGGCAAGCAACGGACAGTTCCTCCGCGCAGACCGGATCATCTACGACCAGGAGAATGACCGAGTCATCGCCGTTGGCAACGTCGCGGGCCGGGATGAGTCGGGGCAACTCTACTTCGCTGAAGAAGCGACCCTCACAGGCGACTTGCGCAATGGCGTGATCGAGGGCTTCGAAGCGCAGCTCCCGCCCAACGGAACCCTTGCCGCTGCAACGGCTGTGCGCCGTGCCTCGGGCAAAAACCAGCTCAACCGCGTGGTCTATACACTGTGCGAGGTCTGCAACGACGGCTTCTGGGCCGGGCGGCCCACGTGGCAGCTGAAAGCGCGCAACGTCACCCAAGACGAGACCGCGAAGAAGCTGCGCTTCACGAACGCTTTCCTCGAGGTCTACGGCGTTCCGACCCTCTATATTCCGTACATTGAAGTTCCCGATCCCTCAGTGAAGCGCGCCGCAGGTTTTCTCGCGCCGCAGATCCAAAGCTCCACCCGGACTGGGATTGAGATCGAGACACCTTACTACCTCCCGATCTCTGATTATCAGGACATCCTGTTTTCGCCCCGTCACCACTCAAGGCTGGGTACACTGATCAAAGGCGAGTGGCGGCGGAACACGTGGAATTCACAGGCTCAAGTTCAAGCGGGTATCATCAACCCCACCAACGACCTGACCGAAGAGCCAGGCAACCCGGACGATGTGCGCTGGCACTGGTTCAGCCGCTACACCCGCGCGCTGCCGGGGGGATGGGAGCTTGAAGCCGATATCGATGGCGTTTCAGACAAAGGCTACCTGCTCACCTACGACATTGAGCCGACAGGCGACCTGCAGGAAGAGCTGCCGATCCTTCGCCCTGACCGCCTGACGAGCAATCTCTCCTTCCGTCGGACCACGGAGAATTCGTCGACCGACGTCACGGGCTATGTCTTCCAGACGCTCCGGTTCAACGAGAACCAGGACTTCACCGCCCAAGCCCTGCCGCGGCTCCGGCACAAACATTACTTCAACCTGCCTGTTGGTGAAGCCTCGATCGATGCAAGTTTCCTCGCGCTGGAGCGGACCGAAGGTCTCGACTCCATGCGCATGTCGGCGAACGCGCAATACTCCGTTGTCAAACTGACGGACAGCGGCCACCGATTTGAAGCGTTCGCTGAACTGCGCGGCGATCTCTATCGTTATGAGAACACTTCGGGCGGCACCCAAGCCTGTAACCCAGAGCGCGGTGGCTTTGCGAGCTGCAGCCAAGAGCTTCCTCGCGGCCTTGAGGACGAAGAGTTCATTTTCGGTCGCTTCTTGCCCACCATCGGCGCGGAGTGGTCCTACCCCCTCGCCAAGGTTGGTCAGCGTACGTCGTTCATTGTTGCGCCCCGCGTTCAAGCGGTGATCAGCCCCACCCGCGATTTCTCGGACGATGTTTTCAACGACGACAGCCAGTCATTCCAATTCGACCAGGTCACGCTGTTCGACTACAACAAGAGCTCTGGCCTCGACCTTTGGGAAGACGGTCAGCGGGTGAATGTCGGCCTCGCCACCACCGCATCGTTCGGTCAATCCCTGACGATCGAGACGATGCTAGGGGCACAGTTCCGCGCGGAGGAAACCGAAGCGTTCGGACCTGACCGTGGCCTTGGCGAGAGAACATCCGACGTCGTCGGCGCCGTGGACTTCCGTGTGGGAAGGAACATCGTCCTCGACAACCGCTTCCGCATCGACAAGAACACTGGCCAGTTCCGCCGGGTGGAGAACTCCCTCCGCGGCAACCTCGGCCCGCTCTCTGGGTCACTCGACTATCTCCGTATCCAGAGCGATGAAGCGCTTGGCACGGTACAGCGGCTCGATGAATTCCTCACCATTGGCGCAAATCTCGTCCTGACACGGAACATTTCGTTTGCCGCGACCCAGGCGCAGAACCTCGACAGCGGGAGCACGACCAACACCCAGGTCGCGCTTCGGATCGCCAACCGCTGCGGCGCGGTCTCCTTCCGCTATCGCTTCGATGACAGCACCATCGGCGGCTTTGAGCAGAACCGCGTCCTCTTGGTGAAATTCGACCTCCTCGGCTTCAACTAGCCCAGGCGATCTGCCGCGGCATTTTCCTCGAATTGCCGCATTTCTGCGCCTAAGTGGTTCCGATGGATTCCTTCGCCGATCTCGAAAACACCCGTGAAAGCAAGCTTTCCGAGCAGCTGAGCAACATGAGCAAGCTGTTCCCCTACCTGTGGAAGAAGGGTCGTCCGGATTTCAAAGTGCGGATTGTGGCATCGATCGGTGTCATCATCCTCGGCACAATCATCTCAGTGCAAGCCCCTCTGATCCTCGCTGACGGCATCAACCGTGTGGCGGAAGAGAGCATGACGTCGGGCATCGCCGCGGGCATTCTCGGCTTCATCGTCGGCTATGGCGTGCTGCGTTTTCTATCCGTCCTGGTGCCGCAGCTGCGCGAGTTCTTGTTCGCAAAAGTCGGCCAGACGGCACAGCGCGAGGTGGGCGTCGATGTCTTCCGCCACCTGCACAGCCTCTCCTTACGCTTTCATCTGGAGCGGAAAACGGGGAGCCTATCGCGGATTATGGAGCGAGGGAACCGGGCGATCGATTTTCTGTTCCGTTTCCTCCTGTTCAACATCGGCCCGACCGTTCTCCTCCTCGGCTGTGTCTGTGTCGTTTTCGCGGTGCAGTTTGAGCTGGCGCTCAGCGCGATTGCTCTGTCTACGGTGGTTCTCTACTTCTGGTTCACGGCTAGCTCGACCGAATGGCGGCTGAAGTTCCGTAGGAAGATGAATGAGAAGGACCAGCAGGCCAGCGCTGCCTCTGTCGATGCCCTCCTCAACTACGAGACCGTCAAACTGTTCGGTGCCGAAGCGCGAGAGACCGCCCGCTTCTCCCAAGCCCTCGAAGCCTATCAAGACGCCGCGATCCGTTCGAGCCGTTCGCTCGCATGGGTGAATATCGGCCAGTCGGCGATCATCAATCTGGGGCTGATGGCAGCCCTTGTGATCACCGCGCAGGGCGTCTCAGCCGGGCGGTATGGGATTGGCGAGCTGACCGGCGTCAGCCTGATCATGATGCAGCTCTACCAGCCGCTCAACATCCTCGGCTTCGCCTACCGCGAGATCAAGCAGTCGCTCATCGACATGGAAAAGATGTTCATGCTGCTGACGATTAGGCCCGAGGTGACCGATAAGCTGGGCGCCGAGCCGCTGGATGTGACCGAGGGCTCCGTCCACTTTCGCGACGTGCGTTTCGGCTATGATCGGGAGCGTCAGGTGCTGCGCGGTGTCACCTTCACCGCCCCGGCGGGCAAAAAGACGGCCATTGTCGGCCCGTCGGGTGCAGGCAAGTCCACCATCGCGAGGCTTGTTTTCCGGTTTTACGACGTGACCGGAGGATCAATAAGCGTCGGCGATCAAGACATCCGCGAAGTGACCCAAGATAGCCTACGCCAGTGCATGGGTGTGGTTCCTCAGGACACAGTGCTTTTCAACGACACGATCGGCTACAATATCGCCTATGCCCGCCACCGGGTGACCGACGAGCAAGTGGTGAAGGCCGCGAAGATGGCCAAAATCCACGACTTCATCCACTCCCTCCCTGACCGCTACGATACAATTGTCGGAGAGCGTGGCCTCAAGCTTTCAGGCGGTGAGAAACAGCGGGTGGCGATCGCTCGGGCGATCCTGAAGAACCCGCCGCTCCTCATCCTCGACGAAGCCACCTCCGCACTCGATTCGCAAACTGAAGCAGAAATCCTCTCTGCACTGAACGAAGTCTCCCGCGGGCGCACATCCATCGTCATCGCTCACCGTCTCTCCACCATCGTCGATGCCGACCAAATCGTCGTCCTCGACAAAGGCCAGGTTGCCGAAACGGGCACCCACGACCAGCTTCTTTCGCAAGGCGGCATTTATGCGAGCCTCTGGCGTCAACAATCGAGTACGCAGGGTACGGAGAAAGAGACCGCTTAGGCCATCGCCGCAGCAACATCGGCGCGGAGCGCTGGCAACACCTCTTCGTCAAACCAGGGGTTCTTCTTCAGCCACCCATTGTTCCGCCAGCTGGGGTGCGGCAGCACATAGAGCTTCGCCCCCGTCGCCGGGTCGCGCGCGAAGTCGCGCCAAGCGCGCACCGTATCGGTCAGTGTACGTTTCTTCTGCTCGCCAAGGTGCCAAGCCTGCGAATAACCGCCGATGAGAAGCGCCAGCTCAAGCTGGCCCCGATAAGGCGCGAGGAGCCGCTCACGCCAGGTCTCGGCACAGATCTTCGGAGGCGGGAGATCACCGCCCTTCCCTGTCTTGCCCGTGCCGTCATAGCCAGGGAAACAGAACGCCATCGGCACGATGGCGAACCGGCCACTGTCGTAGAACCCGGCCTCATCAACACCGAGCCAGCTGCGCAAGCGAACGCCCGAAGGATCGAGAAAAGGCTTACCGCCCTGGTGTGCGAGATTGCCTGGCGCCTGGCTGAAAATGCCGATCTTTGCGCCAGCAGGCAGCTGAAACACTGGCCGCGCCTGAGGGATTAGGCCGTGGTCCTCGCATAAACGGCAAGCCGCCAGGTCTTGGCGGAGATCCGCGAGCGCTTCGGGCATCAGCCCTTACGCAGAGCCGACCGTGTCGAGGTCCACGTCGAGGATCGCCATGTGGAAATCGTAGGACAGGTCCTCGTCCTCGTCGTCGCGGGTGAGAACGCCGATAAACTCCTCGCCGACATAGACTTCGGCGCTGTCATCCTTGTTCGGACGGCCGCGCACGGTGAGGCCCTGGTCGTTGAACCGGCGGCGGAGGTAGGTCTGCAGCTTGGCGAGTTCGGTGGCGTCCATGGCGGGTCTCCCTGACGGCTCGGGGTGAGGTGTTAAGGCACTTTCCCTGACGCCTGCGGTGTCCTACGCGCACAGTCAAGTTCAGCTTTTCCGCTTGGAGCCCCATCATGCGCACCTCTGTTCTGTTAGCCTCCGCTTGCCTCATCCTCGGCGCCTGCGAAGTCAGTGACGACGTCATCGAGGGTGCTCGCGACGGGTATACGGAAACCGGAAAGGCGTCCGGCCAGGAGCAAATCGGCTTCATCCGTTTGCCCGCAGAAGGGGCTGGCATGTCGGCGGCTTACCTGACGCTGGTGCTTGATCGCGATGACCGGGTGGTTAGCGCATCGATCGAAGGCGTCTCGAACGTTGAGCTGCACACGGTCATCGACGACAACGGCATCAACCGTATGCGGAAGGTCGAAGGCTACGACGTGAAGGCAGGCGAGCCGCTGGTGCTTCAGCCTGGCGGGAACCATTTGATGCTGTTCGGCCTCTACGAGCCAATGACCGATGGCGAGAAGCGCGAGGTGACACTCGTCTTTGAAAGCGGCGCCACGGAGACCCTGAGGCTGCCCATCAGCCGGACCGGAAGCGCAATGTCCGGCCACGGCAATCACTAGGCCAGCGGCTAGCCGAGCGCGCGCCCGGCGATTACTTTCAATTTCTCCACCGCCGCGGGGTCACGCGCCTCAGGCGGCGTGACGATCGCGAAGTCGAGGCAGGTTTCGATGCCGTCAGGGCTCGGCTCTCGCGCTGGGCCAATGATCTTGGTGATCTCCGGCACAGCCTTCTGACCGGTGTCCCGGTTCTGCGCGAGGATCGCGAGGACCGAGGCCACGTCCACCGGCCCTTCCTCCTCGTGCCAACAGTCGTAATCGGTGACCATGGCAAGGATCGCATACGGAAGTTCCGCCTCGCGCGCGAGTTTGGCTTCAGGCATCGCCGTCATACCGATCACGTCCATGCCCCAAGAGCGGTAGAGCTCACTCTCAGCCTTGGTCGAGAACTGGGGCCCTTCCATCACGAGGTACGTGCCGCCGCGATGCACCGTTGCGCCCGCAGCTTCCGCCGCTCGCGCTGCATCTTCGCTCAGGCGCGAGCAGACGGGGTGCGCCATGGAGACGTGAGCGACGCAGCCTTCTTCGAAGAAGCTCGGTGTGCGTCTCTTCGTGCGGTCCACGAACTGATCCACCGCCACAAAGTGGCCAGGGGCCAGTTCTTCACGGAACGATCCACAAGCGGAGAGGCTGAGCATCTCCGTCGCGCCGAGCATCTTCGCCGCCGCAATGTTGGCCCGGGCGTTCAGCGCTGACGGAGGGACGGTGTGGCCTTTGCCATGACGTGAAAGGAAGAGAACCTTCACATCGTTCAGCATACCGATGGTGACGGGAGCGGAAGGAGAACCCCAAGGCGTTTCCACCTCGCGCTCCTCCAAAAGAGAAAGGCCCGGCATCTCATAGATACCGGACCCTCCGAAAATCGCTAAGCAGGTGTCGCGCAACAGCTTACTTACCTGCATTGGCCCAAATCTGGCGGTACGACGCGTACGTCACACCAGCGAAAACAAACAGGTACGCCATGACCCATGTGCCCATGCTCTTACGCTCTTCGAGCTTCGGCTCAGCTGCCCACATCAGGAATGCCGTGACATCCTTCGCGTACTGATCAACCGTCATGGGTGATCCGTCTTCGTACTGAACCATCTCGTCGTAGAGAGGCTGAGCCATCTTGAAGGCGCCGCCGTAGATGTAGCCGTCTTTCGAGACGAACTTCGGATCTTCGACTTCCTTGATCTTCTTCTTCAGGATGTGGCCTTCCGCATCGACATACTCTTCCTTCATCAGGCCGAGCGTGTCGCCGGGATAGTACGGGTTGTAGTAGGCACCATTCATCGACGGATCTTCGATCGTCTCCGGAACGACTTCAGGATAACCAACCAGCAGGCTGTACATGTAGTCCGCACCGTTCGGACGCGCCTTCACGAGCAGGCTCTGGTCCGGAGGATAGGCACCGCCGTTGGCGAAGGTGGCCATCTCTTTGTTCGGGAACGGTGACGGGAAATAGTCCGCCGGACGAGCCGGACGCTCGAACATGTCGCCGTACTCGTCAGGGCCATCGGTGACCGTGTACTCAGCAGCGAGCGACTTGATGATCGGGTTGGCTGCCGGGTCAGAGCAGTCGGTGCTCTCAGGCAGGCCGAGATCGGTCGGGCAGCTATCCAGGTGGAACGGACCACCTTTGTCGCCGAGGTGACGGAAAGCCACCAGCTCGAGCGAGTGACAGTTCGCGCAGACCTCGCGGTAGACCTGGAACCCACGCTGAAGCTGGTTCTGGTCGTAGCTTCCAAGCGGCCCTTCCCAGGACCACTGGGGGTGCTTGAGTTCTTTGGTGACACCGCCAGCCGCCAGTGCAGCGCTGCCGCCAAGGGCTACGGCCAGAACGGCCGCAGCAGATGCTAGACGTTTCATCATATCCGTTACTCCGCAGGTGCCGGCGCAACGCCGCCCACAGGTGTCGAGGTATCTTCCTTCGGCTTGCCCTTGTCCTGCAGCACGGCCTCGGAGATCGAGGTTGGCAGCGGGAGAGGCGTCTCACGCACCGAAAGGAGCGGAAGAACGACCAGGAAGTACACGAAGTAGTAAAGCGTCGCGAGCTTCGACAGGACCACGTAGATCCCTTCAGCAGGCTGCGCACCGAGCCAGCCGAGCAGCAGGAACGCCGCGACCATCACCCAGAAGAACGGCTTGGCGATCGGACGGTAACGCATCGAGCGCACCTTCGAACGGTCGAGCCACGGCAGGACGAACCAGATCATGATCGAGGCGACCATGACGATCACACCGCCGAGCTTCGCGTCGATGAACAGGAAGTTGAAGTCCACCGCACGGAGCATCGCGTAGAACGGCAGGAAGTACCATTCAGGAACGATGTGCGCAGGCGTCACCAACGGGTCAGCCGGGATGTAGTTGTCCGGGTGGCCTAGGCTGTTCGGCATGTAGAAGATGAAGGCTGCGAACAGGATCAGGAAGACAATAATCGCGAAGCCATCTTTCACCGTGTAGTACGGGTGGAAAGGCAGCGTGTCTTTCTTCACGTCCTTCACTTCGACGCCCGACGGGTTGTTGTTGCCCGGCACGTGCAGCGCCCAGATGTGCAGGATCACGACGCCCGCAATCAGGAACGGCATCAGATAGTGCAGCGCGTAGAAGCGGTTGAGCGTTGGGTTATCCACCGCG
>JBCCTF010000056.1:0-21635 GCA_039198765.1 Pseudomonadota bacterium | reverse complement strand
GGCTGGGTTCCTGATCGGTGCGGTCACGATGCAGCGCCTACGGAACAAAGAAGACCGCCACTACGTCGAGAACGTGAAGGAGTAAGCGCCATGCTTGTGACGACCACGGAGCATAACATTGGCCGCGAAGTGACCGAGACCATCGGCCTCGTTCGCGGCAACGTGATCCGCGCCAAGCATATCGGCAACGACATCATCGCGGGCCTGCGCAATCTCGTGGGCGGCGAGGTGAATGAATACACCAAGATGATGGCCGAAGCGCGCGAGCAAGCGATGGACCGGATGATCGCCCATGCGGAAAGTCTGGGTGCGGATGGTGTGATCGGTGTGCGGTTCACGACATCAACGATCACGCAAGGCGCTGCGGAGATTTTGGCCTTTGGAACGGCCGTGAAGCTCGGCGGTCCTGTTGCGCCAGGCGGCGATCGCGCAGGGATGGTGCGACGGGTTTGAGGCGCTCATCTAGGGTCTCTGCCTACAAAGCTGAGAGATCATCTCCCCTCGAACTTTTATCGGCGCTGTTCGCGGTGATCGCGGCCGGAGCGGCCATTCCTGTGATCGGAGGGCTGGTTGAGTTCCTTCGCGGAAACCTAAGCGCTGAGAGTATCACTTTTGCCGTGTTACCGTACATCGGTGCGGTATTCTTGGTCTGTCTGCTGATTTCCATGGGCATCTTCGCAGTATCTAAGCGTAACCGCTCGACGTCATTTCCTGGGCACAGAGAAACTGGGGGTGGCGGGACTTGAGGACGCTCCTGCACCTTGGCGCTATTGTTTGCTTGGCGGGGGCGGCCATTCTGGGCGATTACGGCGGCACGTTGCTATGGAACCTTTGGTTTTCCAGTGATCCGCCAATGGGTGTTGATCGCACGTTCGCTCATGGTTTCGGCATCGTTTATTCTGTATGCGCTGCTTTCCTGACTCTGTTTGGATTTCTTCTGCTCCAAAACCGTCAATAGGGCGATCGCAGGAGCACTGATCCTTGCCCGTCTGTCATCCCCGACGTGACAAGCGATCCGGAATGACAGGGTGCGAGGCCCCGCCCCGTTGGGTGGCTTGAGCGAGGCCTCGGAGGTCAGGAGGTGGGCCCTGACCTATTCGGGTTGGCAAGCTGCGACGGTGATGTCGGCTTTCGCTTGCTCCACGTCACAGCTGGCTGACGTCTCACCGCTCAAATCGTTCGTGCACGTATAGCTGTAGTCACAGCTCTCATCCTCATCGGCGCCAGCGAGGCGCTCGATCTCGCAGGTGCATGGCGTGGGCGGCTCTTGGAACGCGAGGATGTCGTCAATGACGGCCAGCTGCTGAGCAGGTGACGGTGTGGCTGTCATCACGGCAAGGGACAGAAGGGTGGTGATCATGGGGCTCTCCATCAGTTCATCAGGGCACGTCCCTGACGAGGCCGATGGCTATGCGTGTTAATGTTCCTCGGGCAATTTCAAAGCTGTAAGCCGCTTTTGAAGAAAAACGTCCTTATCCGGAGTGATGTTGCGGGAGCGTCATGACGCCTGTTTCATGACATGATCAGCCGAGACCTGAGCGGACGGCTTCATTTGTCTGTTCGGATAAACCGTTGCGGCGAAGTCCGGCGTGCACCTATCGATTGGCCTCGTGCATGCTTGCGGCCTTAACTTATCAGCCCAAAGACGAAAAAGCCGGTTGCGAGGGCAACCGGCTGCATCCCATGGGGGAAGATTTCAAAGAGGAAAGGGCGCTCTTTAGAGCTCCTGGTTGAACGCGCCGACCTCAGGCTCGGTGGCGAGGACCTCTTTCAGCTCACGGAACATCGCATTGCGGGCTTCTTCGGACGCGGGGCTCTCCACCACGACCACAAGCTCTGGCTTGTTCGAGGACGCGCGGATGAGGCCCCAGGTCCCGTCCTCGACCGTCACGCGCACGCCGTTGACCGTGTTCACGTCGACAACTTGCTGGCCGATCATCTCGGTGCGGGAAGAGAGCTTCTCAACGATCCGCTCGATGACGTTGTATTTCTCTTCATCCGAGCATTTCGGCGACATGGTCGGCGATTGGTACGTGGTCGGAAGATCACGGCGCAGGTCGGCGAGGGTCTTGTCCGGGTTGTTCTCCAGCATCTTGAGGATCGCAATCGCAGCGACCAGGCCATCGTCGTAGCCGCGGCCATAAGGCTCACGGAAGAAGAAGTGGCCTGACTTCTCAAAGCCGGCCACGGCGCCGAGGTCCGTCGTCTTGCGCTTGATGTAGGAGTGGCCGGTTTTCCAATAGTGCGTGGTCGCACCGTTTTCCTTCAGCACGGGATCGGTGTTGAAGAGGCCGGTGGATTTCACGTCGACCACGAACACGGCGTTGTCGATTTGGCTGGAAAGATCGCGGGCGAGCATGACGCCGATCTTGTCCGCGAAGATCTCTTCGCCTTCATTGTCCACCACACCGCAACGGTCGCCGTCGCCGTCAAAGCCGAGCGCCAGGTCCGCCCCGTGCTCCTTCACCGCCGCTTGCATGGCGTGAAGCATTTCGAGGTCTTCAGGGTTCGGATTGTATTTCGGGAACGTGTGGTCGAGCTCCGCATCCATTGGGATGACCTCAACGCCGAGGCGGCTGAGCGCTTCAGGGGCATAAGCCCCCGCCGTGCCGTTGCCGCAGGCGGCGATCACTTTGAGCGGACGTTTGATGGTGATCTTGTCGGTCAGGTCAGCGATGTACCGCTCGCGCAGGTCCGTGCGGTAGACATAGCCGCCGCCGTCGCGGGTCTTCGCCTCGCCGTTCAGGACGATATCTTTGAGGCGGCCCATCTCGTCAGGGCCGAAGGTGAGGGGCGCTTCCACGCCCATTTTCACGCCGGTCCAGCCGTTCTCGTTGTGGCTGGCCGTGACCATGGCCACACAGGGCACGCCCAGCTCAAACTGAGCAAAGTAGGCGACCGGGGAGAGGGCAAGGCCGATATCATGCACTTTCACGCCAGCCGACATGAGGCCGACGATCAGCGCCTGCTTGATTCCCGCGGAATAGCCGCGGAAGTCGTGGCCCACGACGATCTCCGGCTCTTTGCCCAGCTCATAGATCAAGGTGCCGAGGCCAGCGCCCAGGGCCTGAATGCCCAACGTGTTGATTTCATCACCGAAAACCCAGCGCGCGTCATACTCGCGGAAGCCTGTAGGCTTCACTTTGGGCTGGACTTCGTACTCCAGCGTGTTGGCTTGAAGATCGGCGGAAGGCTTGGGCAGCATGGGGTTTTCCCTCTTAGACATCTCGTGAGCCCACTAGCTGCGCCGATTTTCTCTTCCAAGTCTTACCAGTGCGAAAGTTCTGTGTCCCAAGGAGCAATGGAGGTCGCGAGGCCTCGCGCACTGTGTTAACTCCGCTGACGATAGTGGGCTTCAAAGTGATTCCGGACCGACGATGAGCGATCAACCCTCAGACCCTTTCCGTTACGCGTTCGGCGGCGAAGACATTCAGCAGAACCATCCTCTGAGGGACGGTTTTGGCGATCCTGAGCCCCCGAAGAAGAAGGGCTCCGTGTGGGGCAAGATCGTCTTTGCCTTCCGTGCGATGATGGCCCTCACGGTGGTGGGCCTGGTAATCGGGATCGCCGGGATCATTTATGCGTTCATCTATGTCAAAGGGCTTGAGCCCGACCTGCCGGACTACACCCAGCTTGAGAGCTATCAGCCGAAGGTGACGACCCGTATCCATGCGGGCGACGGCACCCTGGTGGCGGAGTTCGCGCGAGAGCGGCGGCTGTTCGTCCCTGCGGAGAGCATCTCCCCGGTGGTGAAGCAGGCCTTCATCTCCGCTGAGGATAAAACGTTCTACGAGCACGAGGGCATCTACTGGCGCGGTTGGCCGCGGGCGCAGCTGAACAACCTCAAGAACATGGGCACGGGCGCGCCGCTCCAGGGCGCATCGACCATCACCCAGCAGGTGGCCAAGAACTTCCTCCTAACCTCGGACCAGCGGATCGATCGGAAGGTGAAAGAGATCCTGATTGCCCGGCGCATGGAGAAGGCCTTCACCAAGGACCACATTCTCGAGCTGTATCTCAACGAGATCTACCTGGGGAACCGCAGCTACGGCGTGGCGGCGGCGGCGCTGAACTATTACGGCAAGTCGCTGGCTGAGATTGAGCCCCATGAGGCTGCGTATCTTGCGACACTCGCGAAGGCACCGGCGAACTATCATCCGATCTACAATGAAGAGCGCGCGGTGACCCGACGGAACTGGATCCTCGGCCGGATGCATGAGGATGGTTTCCTCACGGACGATGAGCTCGTGTACCACCGCGCCCAGCCGCTGGGGGCGGAGCTGGCGCCGCCCCTCGGTGCCCGTTCGGCAGCTTTTGAGTATTTCGCCGAAGAGGTCCGCCGCGAAGTCTCGGGCCGCTACGGCACCGATGCGCTCTACGACGGCGGACTTTCCGTCCGTACAACGATTGATCCTGTCTATCAGGAAAAAGCGCAAAAAGCCTTCCGCGAAGGATTGGCTGAATACGACATGCGCCATGGCTGGCGCGGTCCACTGGCCCAACTTGCCCTGCCTGACGACCTGACGGCGAAGACGGTCCCGGAGCGCGAGAACGAAGAGCCGCGGCCCCTTTGGGCACTGGCGCTTGAAGCCACAGCGGACGGAATGCGCAGTCAACGGATCATCGCTGATGATCTCGAACCCTGGCGCTTAGCACTGGTGCTTGAGACCACCGATGCCATCGCGTCGATCGGCTTCCTCGACGGGACCGAAGGCGCGATCACGCTGCCTAACCTCGCTTGGGCGCGGGAATACATCACCATCGATGAGGTGGGCTCCGAGGTTGAAACCGTCACTCAGGTTCTCAATCCCGGCGATGTTGTGCTTGTGATGCCTGCCGAAGGACAGGGAACCTACGCCCTCCGTCAAATCCCAGCTGCGAACGGCGGTATGCTGGCCATGGATCCGCACACGGGTCGAATTCTCGCGATGGTTGGCGGGTTCAGCTTTGGCCTGTCAGAGTTCAATCGCTCCACCCAAGCGTGGCGGCAGCCCGGCTCGACCTTCAAGCCGTTTATCTATGCGGCCGCCCTCGACAACGGCTACACCCCCAGCTCGATCGTGCTCGACAGCGCGTTCGTCGCTGAGGGCCTCGACGGCACCTGGTGGAAGCCCGGCAACTACGTGGCCGACGCGTTCTACGGTGATAGCACGCTTCGCCTTGGTATTGAGAAATCACGGAACACCATGACCGCCCGCTTGGCGCAGGATCTCGGGATCGGCAAAATTATTGAGTATGCGGAGCGTATGGGCGTCTCCGACCGCTTGCCGCGAAACCTGTCAATCTCGCTCGGCGCCGGTGAAACAACGCTATGGCGTCTGACGGCTGCTTATTCCCAGTTCGTGAACGGTGGAAAGCAGATCACCCCAACCCTGATTGACCGCGTCCAGAACCGCGACGGCGCAACGGTCTACGCCGTCGACGAGCGTCCGTGCTTCGCTTGCGAAGCCATCCGGTGGGAAGATCAGGCAGAGCCGATCATCCCGGACACCCGGCCTCAGGTCATTGATCCGCGTACCGCCTATCAGATGGTGTCGATGATGGAAGGCGTGATCCAGCGAGGAACGGGCACCAAGGTTCGCGCGCTTTATGAGGATGAGCCCCTGCCGTCGATCGCGGGGAAAACGGGGACCACGAACGATTACCGCGACGCTTGGTTCGTTGGCTTCTCACCAGACCTCGCTGTCGGCGTCTTCGTCGGCCACGACATGCCCACGTCGCTCGGCAACGGCGAGGGCGGCGGCCTTGTGGCTGCACCGATCTTCGGCCGGTTCATGCGCGATGCGCTGGTCACGGAAGATGTCGTGCCATTCCGCGCGCCGTCGGGCATCCGCCTCGTTCGCGTGAACGCCCGCACCGGTAAGCCGGCTGGGGCAGGAGAGCCGAACGTTATTCTGGAGGCGTTCAAGGCGGAAGATGACATCTATCGCCAACGTCGCCGGTTCCTTGATGATCCTGCATCGACGATCAGCGGTGATGAAGAGATCGACGGCGATTTGGGTGTGATCTACTGACGCCCTTGCTGCGGTGCACAAAATCCTATAGGCGGCCGGGCTGAAACCTATCACCCCCGGGCCTTCGATGACCAACAACACCGCCGCGACCTTGTTCGCGGACGGCTTCTCCGCCGTTCGCACGTTCGCCAAGACTCAAGCTGATGACCTCGGCAAGCTGACGCCTGGCGTCATCAGGACCGAAGTGCTGGCAGGCCTCACCGTTGCGCTGGCCCTCGTGCCTGAGGCGGTGGCCTTCGCTTTTGTCGCGGGCGTGAACCCGCTCGTTGGTCTCTACGCAGCCTTCATTGTCGGCCTCGTCACCGCGCTCATCGGCGGGCGGCCGGGCATGATCTCCGGCGCCACCGGCGCACTCGCGGTGGTGATGGTGGAACTCGTGAGCTCCCATGGCGTCGAGTACCTCTTTGCCACCGTCGTCCTCATGGGCATCCTGCAGCTCATCGCAGGCGCGCTCCATTGGGGCAAATTCATCCGTATGGTGCCTTATCCGGTGATGCTCGGCTTCGTGAACGGTCTCGCCATCGTCATCGGTCTCGCCCAGCTTGAGCAATTTAAGGTGCCTACGGAAGACGGTGGCCACACCTGGATGATGGGCGGACAGCTGGTCCTTTCCCTCGCGCTCGTGGGCCTGACGATGGCGATCATCTGGCTCCTGCCGAAGCTGACGAAGGCCATCCCTGCGCCGCTGGCAGGCATCGGGATCGTCGCGGCCATTGTCATTGGCTTTGGCCTCGACGTCCCCCGCGTGGGCGACCTTGCGTCAATTCAAGGCGGCCTCCCGCCGTTCCACATCCCGCAAGTTCCGGTCAGCTTTGAGACCCTGCAGATTATCCTTCCGTATGCGGTCATCCTCGCGGCCATCGGCCTGATCGAAAGCCTCCTCACCCTGAACCTCGTGGGCGAGATCAAGGGCGAGAAGGGCGGCGCTTCCCAGGAGTGCGCGGCCCAAGGCGCTGCCAATGTCATCACAGGCTTCTTCGGCGGCATGGGTGGTTGCGCGATGATCGGCCAGTCGATGATCAACGTGAAATCAGGCGGCCTACGGAGGATTTCCGGTGTCGCCGCCGCGCTCTTCCTCCTCTCCTTCATCCTCTTCGCCTCCAAACCCATCGAAGCGATCCCGCTCGCCGCCCTCGTCGGCGTCATGTTCATGGTCGTCGTCGGCACCTTCGCGTGGAAGTCGCTGCAGATCATCCGCCGCGTTCCCCGCTCTGACGCATTGGTTATTGTCATCGTCACAGTGGTCACCGTCCTGCAAGACCTCGCCGTCGCAGTCCTCGTGGGCGTCATCGTCTCGGCCCTTGTCTTCGCGTGGAAGCAGGCCGTGCGCATCCGTATACAGAAGGTTGAGACCGTTGACGGCACCAAGACCTACCAGGTCGAAGGCCCGCTTTTCTTCGGCTCCACCGAAAGCTTCATGTCCCTGTTCGATCCCAAGTCGGACCCCAACAGCGTCGTGATCGACTTCGCCGAAGCGCGGGTCGCCGACCATTCCGGCCTAGCTGCGATTGATGCGCTGGCGTCAAAATACTGGGCCGAAGGCAAGGACCTGCGCCTGCGCCATCTGTCCCCTGACTGCCAGCGGCTCCTCGACGTCGCAGGGCAGCTGATCGAGCCTAGCGATGACGATCCCCAATACGGGATCGCCACGGACTACGGCATCAGGATCGGCCGGACGGATATGGGTCACTGAGTTCGGTTGAAACCTATCAGGGCTGCCACCTAAATGGCGGTAATGATCCGGATATCCTTCGCTGCCGCCTTCGTCATCGCGCTCGCCGCCTGCCAAACCCCGCCCAGCACTTCAGCGCCAGAGGCGACGGCCCCTGTAGCCTCCGGCGCGCCTTCGGCGGGGCCGATCATGGCCTTCGCGCCTGAACCATCGGGCGTCAGCACGTCGATCGATTACAACGTGATCGACAGCTTTCTGGATGCAGCGGTGATCCCCCTCGGCCCTTCGACGCGGACCCGGCTGCGCACCTCACGAGATTTTGTCCTCGGCACCAACCTCCGCTTCGGCCATACCTCGCGCCTGCGCCTTGAAGGAAACAAGATCCCGTTCTCAAAGCTGACGCCGAAAACGCGTGCAGCCACGGCGGAGTACCTGAACAGCCTCGTGGTCATCGGGAACAGTGTTGAGCTCACCAAGCTCCGCCGCGATGAGCAGCTGGCCTATTGGTTCAACCTGCACAACATGATGGTGATCTCCGCGATCGCCCAGCAATATCCCGTGCGCAATCCGCGTGAGATGGAGATCGACGGCGTTCCGCTTCACGATGCCAAGCTGGTCACGATCAAGGGCGTCCCGCTGAGCCTTCGTGACATCCGCACACGGATTGTCTATGCCCATTGGCAGGACCCACGGGTGATCTATGGCTTCTTCCACGGCGATTTGGCCAGCCCTTCGATTCGCAACAAGGCGTGGAAACGGCGGGACCTGAAGCGGAATCTCAACAGCAACGCAAAGGAGTTCATCAACTCTCTCCGCGGCGTCGACAACCTCGGCGACGACGAGCTGCGCGTCTCGCCGCTCTACGAAGAAGCGCGGGGCCTGCTGTTCCCTGAATGGCCAACGGATTTCAAAGACCACCTCCTGGACTTTGCGAACACAGAAGTGGCCGAGCTCGTTCAGACACGGGGTGAGGTCAAATTCTCAGCCTACGAACAAACCGTCGCAGACCTCGCAGGCGGCCAGCCCTACGAGAACGCCTTCACTCGCTATAGCACCGAAGACCCGGCGGTGCGAGACCTCCCCCCAAGCGCCCGCGATATGTTCGCTGCGATCCAAGAAAAATTCGAAAGCGCCGAATTCCGAGCTCTCCGCCGCGGCGGAACCGTCACCATCATCGACCAGGACGATGCTGAGGATGATGAGGGCGATCTTGAGTAATCGTTTTTGAGCGGAGGAGGGCGATCACCGCTTCCTAGCGTTGTCATAACTCCTGGGATTTTCTAGACCCAGCGTCTCGACGAATTGGAACACCCATGCGCGCAGAAATTACACACGCTTCGGAGCAGGTGCAGCAGTCGCTGGCCCTGCTGAGGAGGTCTCTTTGACTGGGACGTCGCGAACGCCCGGCTGAAAGAGCTGAATGACAAAGCGGAGGACCCAACCCTTTGGGATGATCCGCAAGAGGCGCAGAAGCTGATGCAGGAGCGCACGCGGCTGGAAAATGCCATCAGTGCGCTGACGGAAATCGGCCAAGAGCGTGAAGACTTGGTTGAACTGGCCGAGATGGCTGAGGCGGAGGATGACACCGCATCGCTGGACGAGGTCGAGGCTTCCCTCAAAGAACTCGCCAAGCGTGCCCAGACGGCGGAGCTGGAGGCGCTGCTCTCCGGTGAGGCGGACGGTAACGACACCTACCTCGAGGTGCACTCAGGGGCAGGAGGGACGGAGTCGAACGACTGGGCCTCCATGCTGCTTCGAATGTACACCCGCTGGGCCCAGGCGCATGGCCATAAGGTCGATGTCCTGGAGGAGCAGTCCGGCGAAGAGGCAGGCATCAAGTCGGCGACCATCATGGTCAAAGGCTCCAACGCTTACGGTTGGCTGAAGACCGAAAGCGGCGTGCACAGACTGGTGCGGATCAGCCCTTACGACTCGGCGGCCAAGCGGCACACGTCGTTTGCCAGCGTCTGGGTCTATCCCGTGATCGACGACAAGATCGAGATTGAGATCAACGAGAGCGACTGCCGCGTGGACACGTTCCGTGCATCCGGCGCAGGTGGTCAGCATGTGAACACCACAGACTCCGCCGTGCGCATCACCCACGAGCCGACCGGCATCGTGGTGCAGTGCCAGTCTCAGCGCTCCCAGCACAAGAACCGCGCCGAGGCATGGAACATGCTCCGTGCACGTCTTTATGAGCTGGAGCTGCAAAAGCGCGAGGAAGAGGCGAACGAGCAGGCGGCGTCCAAGACCGACATCGGCTGGGGCCACCAAATCCGCTCCTACGTCCTGCAGCCCTATCAGATGGTCAAAGACCTCCGCACCCAAGTGGAAAGCCCATCCCCCGACGCCGTCCTCGACGGCGACTTGGACAAATTCATGGCCGCCGCCCTGGCCCAGAGGGTGGCTGGTGAGGAGTAGGGGTATCATTCAACGGCGACGGTTTGTCAGCTTATGGCGTTGACGCCATGAAAAAATGGCCTCGCCTTGAGTACTGTCCGTGTTGCGGTCTTCCATCGCTCACGTCTCGCGGCTTTGATGAAATCTGTTCCGTCTGTTGGTGGCAAGACGATGGACAAGATGATCCTCACGCTGATGAAGTTTGGGGCGGTCCTAACGAGGACTATTCGCTGACCCAAGCGAGAGAGAACTTCGTACAACACGGGCATATGTACCGGGCTGGCGCGGGGTCGGCCTGGGTCGAAAACCCCGATGAGGAGCGAAGAGAACTCCTAGAGTACGTTCGGGCGACAGCGTTGGGAAGCGTGCAGTTTGACCTGATGGTCTTCGCAGCCCTTCTCCTCAGAGAGAAAAGTGCCAAGGAGAGCGATGATTTGATTGCAGAGTTTGAAGACGAATGACCCCGCCCCGTTTTGAACTGTTCGCGTCGTGTCCGCCGGGGCTGGAGCCTTGGTTGCTGGAGGAGGTACGCGAGAATGGGTGGTCTCGGGCTGAGGCAACAGCTGGCGGGGTGCGCTGGCAAGGCACGTGGGCGGATGTTTGGCGGGCGAACCTGCTGCTTCGCGGGGCGTCGCGGGTGCTGATCAGGCTGGGCCGGTTCCGGGCACAGCACCTGAAAGAGCTTGAGGCGAAGGCGCGGGAGTTGCCACTTGAGATGATCATCGACCACGGCACCGGGCTGACGGTCGACGCAACGTGCAAGAAATCGAAAATCTACCACTCCGGCGCGGCAGAAGAGCGGCTGTTCAACGCCGCCGCAAGCTTCGGCGCGATCCTCTCGAAAGAGGGCATCACCCTGTCCCTCCGTATCGAGAACAATCTCTGTATCATTAGCGCCGACACCTCTCGAGATCTTCTGCACAAGCGCGGCTTCAAAAAGGACGTGGCCGGAGCGCCTTTGCGTGAGACAATGGCCTCGCTGTTCCTCCGCGCCGCAGGGTTCACGGGGGAGGGGCCAGTCTTCGACCCGCTCTGCGGCTCAGGCACCTTCGTTGTGGAAGCTGCAGAGCGCGCCGCGGGCCTCGCGCCGGGCCGAGCGCGCAGCTTCGCCTTCGAACAGTTCGCCAGCTTTGATCCCGATGCCTACACCCGCATCAAAGACCGTGCACTGACCAAAGCGGTGCAGGAGACACGCACGACCTTCCACGGCTCCGACCGCTCCGCCGGAGCTATCGAGGCTAGCCACGCCTACGCCGAAGCGTCAGGCACCCAAGACATCACCGCCTTCACCAAAGCCAACCTCAGCGAAGTCAAGCCGCCTGAAGGCGCCAAGGGTCTCGTCATTACCAACCCCCCTTATGGCGCGCGCCTTGGTGATAAAGATGAGCTCCGCGCCCTCTACAAAGCCTATGGCGATACCGTCCGCACACGGTTCAGCGGCTGGCGGGCCGCCCTCATCACCAGCGACGACGCCCTCGCAAAAGCAACAGGCCTCCCCTGGACACGCCCCGGCCCCTGGGTCCCCCACGGCGGCCTCAAAGTCCGCCTCTGGCAAACCGACCCGCTCTAATCTGCGATCGCCCAATCCAGTTCGTCGGCGAGAAGGCTGCGGTTGGCATAATCCACGCGCAGCACGCATCGAGGTGAAGGCCTCTCCGCAGACGTCGACCGGTGAAGGGTGAGCGCATGGACGATCAACACGTCGCCAGGCTGCGCAATGCAGACTTCGCGTTCGCATTGGTTGGCAACATCGCTCGCTTCATCAGCGGCGACGCGGCCGAAGCGGTGGCTACCAACTGCGATGTCTAAGGCGCCATTTTCTTCAGTGTTCGCATCAAGGTGAATCCGCACGAAGATCATACCGTCCATAACCTCGAGCGGCGGCTCACAATGCCAGAAGTCAGGCTTTTGTACCCATGACTTGTAGCCCCTCACGTTCTTATGTCCCCCAACGGCGATAACCCTGTCTTGGTGCCATGGCACTGCCCATTGGGTACTCGCAGACTTTGTGAACGACACCAGCCTGACGGGCGTTGTATCGCAGCCGAGCCGAGTGGCGGCTTCGGCCAGAAGCGCGTTGCTAGTTAGTAGGCGACGCAAAGCATCCGAGAGGCGCAGGCGACTCCCGGGACCTTGTGACGTTGACGCCACGGCTTTGAGGGCTTCGGTTTCGGTCTCTGAAAAAGCACCTCGGAGCCAGATGCGGCCAGTTTGAGCGAACTCCTCAATCGCGTCGGTTTGGATGTTCAAAGCGATCATTTCTCTCTCATAGTCGGTATCATTGAGCGGTGGATCATCGTGTAAACCTCAGCACCACCCTAACCGTTGACCCCCGCCTTAGGGGAGCCTTAACCTTGACTAAGGGAAGGGGAATGGCAGGCTTTTGGAGGGATTGCCGAGTATGCGCCACGGTGCTTTGCGGGCTCTTGCGCTCGCGCTCCTCGTTCTGACGGCTGCCTGTTCGTCAAACGGCGGCAAGCGGTTCGACGCCGGCAAGCCTAATCCTCATGTGAAGGTCGGTAATCCGTATCAGATCAACGGGATCTGGTACGTTCCGAAGGAAGAGCCTGACTACGATCGGCTGGGCTTTGCCAGCTGGTATGGTCCGGGGTTCCATGGCCGTTTGACGGCGAACGGCGAGGTCTTCGACGAAGACCGCTTGACCGCGGCCCATCCCACCCTGCCGCTGCCTTCGATTGTTGAGGTCACGAACCCAGCGAATGGGCGGCGTTTGATTCTCCGTGTGAACGATCGGGGCCCCTTCGCGAATAACAGAATTCTTGACCTGTCCAAAGAGGCGGCCCGGCGCCTCGGGACGAAAGAAGCGGGCGTCGCCACCGTGCGCGTGCGCTACCTCGGCCCGGCAAAGATTGAAGAGGCCATCACTAAGGTCGGTGAGCGGGAGCGGCGCCAGTCCCTGGCGCTGGCCGTTCCGCGGCCACCGGTGATGAAGCCTTGGACCGCGCCAGAGCGCGGCATTCCTGGTGATGCGCAGATGATCCTCGCTGATCTCGATACGAGCGTTCTGGATCGGGCGCAGCCCTTCAACGCCTCGCTGTCCGCACCGACCTATCCGGCGAATTACTTCGTCCAGGTTGGGGCGTTCTCGGACACTGCGAATGCGGCTGATGCTGCGGCGCGGTTGCCTGCCGATACACCAGTGGCGCTTCAGCGTCGGCAGCGTGGGGGAGAGTCTCTCATGCTCGTCCGCCTTGGCCCGTTCAACCAGCAGGCCATCGCCAATGAAGCGCTCGATCAAGCGCGTAGCCTTGGGTTTAACGACGCTCACATTGTGGAAGAGGTCTTGAATTGATCCGCCTCGCGTGCGTTTGGTTTTTCATCAGTGCTCTGATCGCTGCGCCTCTCGCGCAGGCAGCTGACGGCCGTGTTTCCACACGGGCAACCCATGCCGCGATTATGGATGTGGCGACGGGTGAGCTCCTTTTTGGGAAGGGCGCTGATGTGCCTGTTCCGCCTGCGTCCATGTCCAAGTTGATGACGGTTGCGGTGGTCCTGGACATGATCAAGCAGGGAAAGCTCCGTCCAGAGAGCATGTTCGCAGTCTCTGAGAAGGCGTGGCGCACCGGCGGTTCGAAAATGTTTGTGCTCGTCGATACGGAGATTGCGGTCGCTGACCTTCTGAAGGGTATCGTCGTGCAGTCGGGCAACGATGCCTGTATTGTCGTCGCTGAGAATATTGCTGGTGATGTGGAAGCGTTTGCGGAGCTGATGAACGCGCGCGCTCGGGCGTGGGGCCTTACCGACAGCCGGTTTGCAAATCCCACAGGCCTTCCGCACCCTGAGCATCGCATGTCCATGCGTGATCTGGCGAAGCTGGCGCGGCATATCTGGGTCGAGTACCCGGAATGGCGGGATCTGTTCTCGATCGAAGAGTTCACTTGGTCCGATATCACCCAGGGCAACCGCAATCCCCTTCTGGGGAACAGCCCTGGTGCGCGCGGGATGAAGACCGGCCATACCGAAGAAGCGGGTTTCGGCGTCGTTGGCCTTGCTGAGAGGCAAGGGCGTGCACGGATTATCGTCGTGACCGGTCTTGAGACTTATGGCGCCCGGCGGTCAGCCGCTCTTGCCCTGATGGATGAGGCGTTTGAGAGCTTCGAAACACGGACGTTGTTCGCTAAGGGGCAGATCCTAGGCAGCGCGCTTGTGTTTGCTGGGCAGGAGGAAACAGTCCCCCTGCGGATTGATCAAGACGTGACCTTCACCATGCACAAGGACCTGCTGAATGGCGCGACAGCGAAGTTGAGCTATGAGGGCCCACTGCGTGCGCCTGTGCGTGAAGGCGACCTTGTTGGTGTTTTAAGCTTGAGCATTCCCGGTGACCCGGTGCGCGAGTATCCTGTGTACACAGCAGCACCAGTCGAGGGCCTGGGCCCTTGGGCGAAAATCAAGCTTGGCTTGGTCGGCCTCCTGACACCGCCAGAAGCAGGAACAGCGCGGTGAGTTTCATCACGTTCGAAGGCCCAGAAGGCGCAGGGAAAAGCACACAAATCTACGCCCTCGCCGAAGCCTTGCGCGAGGCTGACCACGACGTGACTGTTACCCGTGAGCCTGGCGGATCCACCGAAGCGGAAGCCCTGCGCGAACTGCTGTTGGATAAAACGCGCACATGGTCACCTCTTGCTGAAGCCCTCTTGATGAACGCTGCGCGCGACTCGCACATTCGCACACGGATTAATCCTGCGCTCGAAGCAGGCAAGATCGTCCTTTGCGACCGTTTCTTCGACTCCACCCGTGCCTATCAGCACATGGTGGGGGAGGAGACCCTCGCGGGCGTCCACAACGCCGTGGTCTCGCGGATGCCGGACCTCACCATTCTGTTTGATCTGCCTGTCGAAGTGGGCCTTGAGCGCGCCGCATCGCGAGGCGCAGCGGACCGGTTCGAGGGCAAAGGCACGGCCTATCACGAAGGCGTGCGCGCGGCCTTCCTCGCGTTGGCTGAGGCAGAGCCTGAGCGCATCACGGTGATCGATGCGACCCAGCCCATCGAGGACGTGACCGCTGTGGTCCTGAAAGCGGTTCACGAGCGCCTACCGGGCCTGCTAAGCCCCGGCCATGGAACTGCTTGAGCCCCCTGAGAGCGATACCGAACTTCTGCTGCACCCCAAGACCCGCGCCGATGTGGACGGCCTCTTGGCGCGTAGTGCCTGCGAAGGCGGTTTTCTGCTGACGGGCCCCAAAGGGCAGGGGAAGGCGACCCTCGCCTATGCGCTCGCCGAAGCGCTCCTCGCCGGGCATGAGCAGATTGGCCAGTCTGCGGAGAAGGTGCGGGCACTGATCAAAGCGGGCGCGCATCCCGACCTGCTGACCCTCCGCCGCGGCGTGAACGAGAAGACGGGCAAGCTTCGCCAAGAGATTGATGTGGACGCGGTCCGCGCAGTGATCGGCCGATTGCAGCAGACCTCAACAACCGGCCGCCGCGTCGTGATCGTTGATCTCGCCGACGACCTCGGCCGTGCCGCTGCCAACAGTTTGCTGAAGGTGCTTGAGGAGCCGCCGCACGGCACTTGCCTCTTGCTTCTCAGTCTCGCGCCGTCGCGCCTGTTACCGACGATCGTCAGCCGCTGTCGCCGCATCGTCGTTCGCGCACCGGAGGAGGGGTCTCTGGTCCCCTGGCTCATCCGCCATGGCGAGGTGAGCGAAAGTCAGGCCCAGGATATCGCCCGCGAAAGCCGCTGCGCACCAGGAAGCAGCCTCCGACTCGCAGCAGGTGAGTGGCAAGACGCCACCGCTCTCGCCGATGCTCTCCTTGATGCAGCAACAACGGGTACGGACCTTTTGAAGGCCTCCCGCGGGTTTGGCGGCAAAGGCGCAGAGCTTGTTGCTGAAGACGCAGCCGGGCTGATTATCCGCCGCCTGGCGCAGCGCGCCATGGATCATGCGGGTACAGACGAAGGCCGCAGCGCGCTTGATGCTCACGACGCGGCGAAAGCCGTCTTCGATCAAGCGGGCACGGCGGATCCGGCGCAAACGGCCTACATTGCAGGCCTCGCCATCCGCAAAGCGCAGTCGGGAGCCGCCGCCTGATGTTCGTTGACAGCCACGTAAACCTCCACGGTGAACAGTACACCGATGATCTCGCTGAAGTCCTCGCCCGCGCGCAGGTAGCAGGCGTTGGCGCGATGCTGATGATCTCCGACCAACTCGCGAGCACCGATGCCATCCGCGAAGTGACCAGCCGCTCAGCCGCCTTCCGCCGGACTGTGGGCGTCCACCCGCACCATGCGAACAAGCACCCTGATCTCACCGCGCAGACCCTGATCGACCTCGCCGCAGAACCCGATGTCGCGGGCATTGGCGAGTGCGGCCTCGACTACCACTATGAATATTCTCCGCGTGCGGACCAGCAGCGCGTTTTCGCGGCCCACATCGCCGCCAGCCAAGAAACGGGCCTGCCGCTGGTCGTCCATACGCGTAATGCCGACGACGACATCCAAGCCGCCCTGCAAGAGGCGTACGCAGAACGTCCGTTCCCGTTGCTTCTCCACTGCTACACATCAGGCCAAGCGTTGATGCAGGCCGGGCTCGAGCTTGGCGGCTATGTCGCGTTTTCCGGTATCATCACGTTTAAGAAGGCAGACGATGTGCGGGAGAGGGCGCGGGAAACTCCTCTCGACCGTCTACTCATCGAAACGGATTGCCCGTACCTCGCGCCGGTGCCGCATCGCGGGCGGCGGAATGAACCGTCCTACGTCCCGCTGGTCGCTGAAAAGCTGGCCGAGATCAAAGACGAGCCGATCCGCGTGATCGAAGAGGCCACCACCGAAAACTATTTCCGCCTGTTCCAGCGGGCCGCCAGACCATGAAGCTACGCGCCATCATCCTCGGCTGCGGTAGCTCGGGCGGCGTGCCGCGCATCGGTGGCCCTGACGGGCGCGGCGATTGGGGCAAGTGTGATCCGAGCGAACCGAAGAACCGTCGCTCCCGCTGCTCCATCGTTGTTCAGCGAGCGGACGAAAACGGATCGTTTGAGGGCAGGGTGACCACCCTCCTCATCGACTGCGCGCCCGAGATGCGTCTTCAGCTTACAGAGAACGGTATCCAGACCGTCGACGCCGTGGTGATCACCCACGACCATGCCGACCAAACCCACGGGATCGACGACCTGCGCGTCGTCGCCCTCCAACGCATGCAGCGCGTGCCGGTCTACTTTTCCGAGTTCACGTCGCCGGCGCTGCCCAAGCGTTTCGACTACTGCTTTGAGCAGCTGCCCGGCAGTTCCTATCCAGCGGTGCTCGATCGCCACGACCTCCCGCCGGAGGGCGAAATGATCGACATCGATGGCCCAACAGGTCCGATTCCCGTCACACCATTCTTGCAGAAACACGGCCGTGTACCGTCCCATGGATTCCGCTGCGGCCCCATCGTCTACTCCAGCGATCTCGACGACCTGGACGACGAAAGCTGGCCCATCGTTGAAGGCGCTCCGATCTGGATCATCGATGCCCTCCAGTACAAACCCCACGGCAGCCATCTGCACCTCGAGAAGGCGCTAGAGTTCATCGGGCGCGCAGGGGCAGGGCGTGGCATCCTCACCAACCTCCACGTGGTGATGGACTATGCCAAGGTTGCCGCAGAGACACCTAACAACGTTGAGCCTGCCTATGATGGCATGACCATCATTGCCGACGCCGAAGACTAGCTGGCCGATGGCCTGAGAATTGCAGCGGGATCCCCAGCATATTTTGAAGCTGGGGACCTCTCATGAAACTCTTTACACTGATCGGTGTCGCCGCTGCGTCATTCCTGGGCTTTGCCAACGCAGCGATCATCAACCTCGACTCGACCGACTCGAACAACGGCGAAACGCTGATGCTCGGTCCAGGTAAGTACAAAGTGACCTTCATTTCCGATGACTACGAGGCGTGGAATGCCTGGGACCGAGTCACGGACTGCGACACCAGTGGTGAGAACTGCTCGCGTGGTTGGCTCAACAATACGCGCATCACGAGCTCTGAGCTCGGCTCGTTCATCTTCGGCAACAACGGCCGGTTCGCTACGGCATCGCAGGCGCTTGCCGCGACCAGCCCGCTGATGTTCACGCTCTCAAGCCTTCAGCAAGTCGCGTTCGAGATCGATGACTTCCCGGTCACCGACAATGCCGGCGGCGTCTCGCTGAATGTTGAAGCCGTCCCGGTTCCGGCAGCAGCTTTGCTCTTCGGCAGCGCAGCCTTCGGCATCTCAGCATTCCGCCGTCGCGCGGTCTAAACGAAAGTCATCATCCGCTGCTAGAGAAGCGCCTGGGCCATCCCAGGCGCTTTTTTTTGCGGAGCGCCAATCGGATACGTTATTTGCGACAAGATTGATTGTGCAGTTTGCTTGATCTCAGCCCTAGGGAGAGTGAGCTCTCCTAAAACCTCCGGAATTTGACATCACTCTGTCGAGCCTGTCACCCTCTGCGTTCTATACGAGAACGGGTGTTGGGGAATGATAGTGCAATCACAGACGTCAAAGCCAAGCCGCTTAGCCCGATGGATCACGGCGTTCGCGGCAAGTTCCATCGCTCTGTCTTCGGCTCAGGCCGCCCTTATGGCTGACGTCGAAGTGCTGACAGATGGTTCGAGCACGACCATCTGGAATTTCAGCGGCACGAGCACGGCGGGCCGTGCCGGTTTGTTCGCGACCGATGCCCCGAGCCTTCCCGGCAACACGGACGTGACCTTCCTGGACATCGGCGATTTCACCGATAGCGAAGATCTTGTGTCGTCGTTCGGCACCACGCTTTCCGGCGCGGCCCAGCTGACCATCCAACGGGCCTCCACGGGTGCGACGGATGTCTTCAACATTACCGGCCTCCACATCGACGATGATGGGCCGGGCGGCTTCGACGATTTTTCGTTTTCGATCGCAGCAGTGGATCCCGATGACGGCGCTCCGTCGTTCGAGGCGGGCGACATGATCAGCTGGTCAGGCCAACTGACGGTGACGGGTATCATGGACGTGCGAGACCCCTTCTCAATCTTCCAGCCGTTCTTCGGCTCCACCAGCAATTTTGGCGGAATCGACGGCACGCTCGATCTTGAACTCAGGACCTCCGCATCGGAGGTTCCTGTTCCCGGTGCTGCTCTTCTGTTCCTCACAACGACGGGCGGCGGACTGGTGTTCCGTGGCAGGAAGAAAAGTTAGCGAGCGCGTATTGCTTGCTGAGGACAGCATTCGGTTTGGTTTCAAGGCATTATGAGAGACACACTTTTCCTTCTACCGCCTGGCTTTGAGAGCGACGGTCGGCGCGAGTATTGCCCAGAATGTGCTGAAATGTGGGGGCTGCTGCATTACTATCCGGCGCTGCGTGAAGCGGTCGAGATTGTCTACGAGCCGTTAGAGCACCCTCGCCCGCAGCTCGTGTCTTTGTTGGGCCCAGGCCAATGGAACTGTCCGACTCTGGTGCTTTCGAGCGAAGCTCCCCTCTACGCTCAGATCCAACCTGAGATCGCCAACGACCAGCACTATTTCGGCAGTACCCAGACGATCGGGCTCTACTACGCAGCACGGTTTGGCACAGCGATCCCACGGGGAAGTGCTCAGCACACGCTCTAACCTTCGCTGTTCATCGATCCGGCGTTTTCAGACACGGCGATGAGGCCAGACACAGCCTATCCGATGATGGTTGATCCACTCTGGCCCGAAACCTCCCCATCTGACTAAAAAAGTTTGACCGAAAATCCTCGCCTTTGACGCTTCCTCTTATGAGGGCGCCTTTGGCTTGGTCTGCGGTGGCCTCTCCATTCAGGGCAATTCTGCCGAGCTTTATGGGGGAAAGATGAGACTTTTGAAGGTGATGGCTGCGGCTTCGGTTGCGGCGTTAATGGGTTCGAGCGCGATGGCGGCGAACCTCGTAGT
Organism: Pseudomonadota bacterium; assembly: GCA_039198765.1. Classification (GTDB taxonomy): domain Bacteria; phylum Pseudomonadota; class Alphaproteobacteria; order Caulobacterales; family Parvularculaceae; genus Parvularcula. The sequence continues at coordinate 1,688 of JBCCTF010000056.1, read as the reverse complement.
CAATGGTGATTTTGAGGCTGGGAACACCGGCTTCGGGTCGGAGTTTACATTCAACACGTCGAATTTCGCGGCAGGTGAATATGGGATCGTGACCAACCCGCGGGCTTGGAACGGGAACTTCCGTATCTTTGGTGACCACACCACCGGCACGAGCAACATGATGATTATCAATGGTAGCCAGGGCACCGACGATGTCGTCTGGAGCCAGACCATCGCCGTGACCCAGAACACGGACTATGACTTCAGCTTGTGGGTGCAAAGCGCGTTCAGCGGATCTTCTGACAACCAAGTGCGCATCAATGGCGTGGACGTGGGCGATGTGTTTGCGGACAGTTTCCTCGACGACTGGACGTTCGTGACCCGCCAATGGAATTCAGGTTCAGCGACATCGGCGTTTATCGAGATCATCAACCTGGCAACAGGCTTTGGCGGAAACGATTTTGCGTTCGATGACATTTCGTTTGTGGGCGGATCAACGGCGCCTGTCCCTGTTCCCGCGGCGGCGCTTCTCTTCGCCCCTCTTGCTGCGGTAGCAGCGATGAGGCACCGGAAGGGCTAGTCCCTTCTCAAAAAAGGAAGGCGCGGTCCGGGGAACGCCGCGCCTTCTTACCTTTCCACGTGGAAGATCAGTTGCCGCGTAAGAGATCGCCGACTGGTCCGAGCACGGAGCTTTCGCCCTGTCCATTGAAGCCAGCGTTGGCGAGCACACGGCCCGCGAGGCGTGAGAATGGCAGGCTCTGCAGCCACACTTTGCCTGGCCCGCGGAGTTTGACGAAGAACAGCCCTTCCCCGCCGAAAAGCACGCTTTTCACGCCGCCTGCGAGGGTCACGTCGTAGTCGACCGTTGGCTCAAGTGCCGCCAGACAGCCCGTGTCCACGTGGAGCTCTTCGCCCGGGGCCAATGTCCGTTCACGGATGGCTCCACCAAAGTGCACGAAGACCATGCCGTCGCCCTGCAGGCTCTGCATGATGAAGCCTTCGCCGCCGAAGAGGCCAACGCCGATTTTCTTGCGGAAGTCGATGCCGATCTCGACACCCTTGGCCGCTGCAAGGAAGCTGTCCTTCTGACAGACGAGCTTGCCGCCCACTTGGCTCAGATCGATCGCGAGGATGGAGCCCGGGAATGGAGCGCCAAACGCGACGCGGGCTTTGCCTTTGCCGTTGTGGGTAAAGACAGTGGTGAAGAGGCTTTCTCCGGTGAGAAGGCGCTTGCCTGCACCGAGAAGGCCACCGAGGACGCCGCCGGTTTGCGCGCTTCCATCGCCGAAGACGGTGGTCATGCCGATGTGCGCGTCTTTGTACATCATCGCGCCCGCCTCAGCGACGGCGCTCTCACCGGGGTCGAGTTCGACCTCCACGTACTGCATTTCCTCGCCGAAGATTTCGTAGTCGACTTCGTCCGCTGCGGTCATGGATGAGACCCCTTTCCTCTTGTGTGATCGGTTTGACGTAGGGAGCGACATGCTCCCCGTGAAGGCTCAGGTCTTGCCGGGATGCCCAGACAGGGGCCGGGCGCCGCCAAAGTCGATACCAAACATGTGCTCAAGGGTTGTCCGGCGCAGGTCCTGTTTCACGGGGTCATGAACGGTGATGTTCACAGCCTTCAGAACCACGCGCTCCACCTTGGTCCCGTTGCCGTCGGCGCGAGGCACCACGTCAAAATCGAGCACATTGATGCCGCAAAGGTC
>JBCCTF010000055.1:0-22055 GCA_039198765.1 Pseudomonadota bacterium | reverse complement strand
TGACTTATGGCGGAGGAGGAGGGATTCGAACCCCCGGGACGCGTAAACGCCCAACGGTTTTCAAGACCGCCGCTTTCGACCACTCAGCCACTCCTCCGATGGAAGCGCGGGCCTAGCGAAGCTTGGAGGTCTTGGAAACCCGTTTTTCGCGCTTGACCAAACAGTGTGCGCCGAGATCTCTGGCTGGAGATGTCGGCGCAAATCTATCCGCCATAACTGACCCTAATACTCGCGCAGGAGACCGCGGAGGCGGCCTTGGACTTTGACTTGGTTAGGGCCGAAGATTCTCGTCTCGTAGGCGGGGTTTGCAGCTTCGAGGGCGATCGAATTGCCCTTCTTTCTGATACGCTTGAGGGTAGCTTCTTCGTCTTCGACCAGAGCCACGACGATCTCCCCGTTCGGGGCATCATCGCACCGCTGGATGATCACGGTGTCGCCATCGTGGATGCCTGCATCGATCATCGAATCGCCTTGCACTTCGAGCGCAAAGTGCTCCCCACCGCGGAGCATCGATGGGGGTACGTTCACCCTCGACTGCTCGTGCTGAATAGCGGTGATCGGTGTACCGGCGGCGATCCGGCCTAGGATGGGCACAGATTCTTCCTGAAGGCCTGCGGACACGCCCTCAGAATAGTGCGTGTTCTCTATGACTTCGGGCTTGAACGGCTCACGTGGTCGCGGCGTGGCCGCGTCGGGGAGCTTCAGCACTTCGAGAGCGCGCGCTTTATGGGGCAGTCGGCGGATGAAGCCGCGTTCTTCCAGCGCGGTGATCAGACGGTGGATGCCTGACTTGGATTTCAGGTCCAAGGCTGCCTTCATCTCCTCAAAAGAGGGAGAGACTCCCGTCTCTTCCAGGCGTTTGTTGATGAAGAGCAGCAGCGTGCGTTGTTTGGCGGTCAGCATGGACACCTCTAGAACAAATCATGATCGTTCTAAGGTTGTTCCCCTACCCCGTCAACAGCCTTAACGAGACTCCTTAACTCGTCACCCGGAATGCGAGCACGCATCAGATGCTCGCCGATCAAGAAGCGCCTGATTCCCGCCTGGGTTAGTGTTCGCATGGCTTCTGCGCCATCCACGCCTGACTCGCTGACGATCGGGACGCCGCCCGCTTTCGCAGCGAGACGCGGAGTCGTGGCGATGTCCGTGTGGAACGTTTTGAGATCGCGGTTGTTCACACCCAAGAGGTCAGGCTCAAGCGCGAGAGCGCGTTCGAGTTCCGCCTCGTCGTGGACCTCTGCGAGGACATCGAGGCCGAAGCGGGCGGCTTCATCGCGGAGGGTTTTGGCGAGGGTGTCGTCGAGGGCGGCGAGAATCAGCAGGATGGCGTCAGCGCCGTGGGCCCGGGCTTCAGCGACTTGGTAGGTGTCGACCATGAAGTCCTTGCGCAGGAGCGGGATGGTCGCGGCATCCCTGGCTGCGCTGAGGAAATCGAGGTGCCCCTGGAAACTAGGGGTGTCCGTGAGGACAGAGAGGCATGCCGCGCCTCCATCTTCGAGGGAGCGAGCGAGGAATGCGGGGTCGAAATCCTCGCGGATGAGGCCCTTGGATGGGCTGGCGCGTTTGACCTCGGCGATGACGCCGATGCTCTCTTCAGCTTTGCGATGGAGGGCTGCAGCGAAGCCACGGGGCTTGTGGTCTTGGGCTTGTTCCGTGAGCTGATCGATGGAGACGCTTTCCTTTGCGGCAGCGACCTCTTCTTTCTTGTAGGCGATGATGCGGTCGAGGACGGTACTCATGAGACGGGTTCCGTCAGGAGGCGGAGCTTTTCGCGCGCCGTGCCATTGTCGATGGCTTGGGCGGCCATGTCGGCGCCGTCGCGGAGGCTGTTCGTCTTCCCTGCTACAATCAGCGTGCCCGCTGTGTTGAGAAGCACGGCGTCGCGGTAGGCGCCCTTCTCGCCATCCAGCAAGAGCCGCAAGGCCGCGGCGTTCTCCTCTGGTGTGCCGCCGACGAGGGCTTCGTTCGGATGGCGGGGGAGGCCTGCGTCTTCCGGGGTCACGACGAAGGCGCGGATGGCGCCGTCCTTCAGCTCCACCACTTCGTTGCCGCCGGCGAGCGAAAGCTCGTCCATCCCCCCTGCTCCGTGCACGACCCATGCGTGGTCAGAACCTTCCGCCCGCAGAACATCAGCGAAACGAGGCGCAAGCTTACCGTCGAAGACGCCGAGAAGCTGCCGCTTCGCCTGTGCCGGGTTCATCATAGGGCCTAGGATGTTGAACAATGTCCGTAAACCGAGGGATTTGCGCAGCGCAGCCACCTTGCCCATGGCGGGATGGTGGTTCGGTGCGAAGAGGAACGCGATGCCGTCTTTGCCGAGCCGTTTTTCTTGCGTTTAGACGCTCTCCGTCAGGTCCACGCCGAGTTGCGAGAGGACTTCTGACGAGCCAGACTTGGACGTCACAGCACGGCTGCCATGCTTGGCCACGGGCACGCCCGCGCCAGCGGCCACAAGCGCGACGGCGGTTGAGATGTTCACCGTGCTGATGCCGTCACCACCTGTGCCGCAGCAGTCCACCGCGCCCGGCGGTGAGGCAATCGTCTTGGCACGGATCTTCAGGAAGCGGATGGCGGCGATGAGCTCTTCCGTAGTCTCACCGCGTACGCGCAGTGCCGTAAGGAATGCCCCCGCCTGGCTGTCCGGCACCTCGTCTTCGAAGAGATGCGTAAGCGCGGCCTCCATATCGCGGGGGGCCAGCGTCTCGCCATCGGCGGCGCGCTTCAGGATACTGAGAAAGGTCATGCAGCCACCTTGACGCCGCTTAAGTTGAGGAAGTTGCCGAGGATCTGCACGCCGGTGGGTGAGGCGAAACTCTCGGGGTGGAACTGGACACCATAGATGGACCGTCCACGGATTTTCAGTGCCATAATTTCGCCGTCATCTTCGGCGCTCGCCAGGACTTGCACCGCACCCGGAACACTTGCTCGGTCCAGCGTCAGGCTGTGATAACGGGTTGCGGTGAAGGGTTTGGAGATACCCTCAAACAAAGGATCGTCCTCAGCCTCCATCCGGCTCACCTTGCCATGCATTGGTCGCCCTGCCCTGATGATCGTTCCGCCATGCGCTTGCGCGATGGCTTGATGGCCCAGGCAGACGCCGAACAGCGGCACGTCATTCTCAGCGCACGCCGAAACGAGATCGAGGCAGATGCCCGCATCATCGGGCGTGCAAGGTCCGGGGGAGAGGATCACCGCGTCAGGCCGCAGGGCGATCGCCTCCTCGGCGGTCAGGGCGTCGTTGCGCACGACCTTTGTCTCCTGACCGAATGGTGTCAGAAGATGAACCAGATTATAGGTGAAGCTGTCGTAGTTATCGACGATCAAGATCATGGGACGCCACCGGTGAAAGCTTGGGGTCTAGCACTGGCAGCGCTCAGCGCAATTCTTACCGCGCCTGCCGGTGCGCAGCTTTTGGATGAGGAGCCGCCGGGGCTTCTTGAAGCGCAGCGCGATGAGCGGCCGAAGATTGCGATTGTGGTGGATGACCTCGGCCTCGACTGGGCGCGCTTTCGGTCGTCGAACCAACTGCCCGTCCCTGTGACCCTAGCGTTTCTGCCCTATGGGCGGGATGCCCAGGCGATGCTCGATAGCGCCGATCCGCGCCACGGGATCATCCTGCACATGCCCATGGAGCCGAAGACGCGGAAGCATGACGCGGGGCCAGGCATGGTCAGGCGAGGACCAACCCAGCGGGTGAAGAAAGACGTTGAGACGAACCTGGGCAAACTCTCTGGCTATGACGGCGTTAGCAACCACACGGGCAGCGCGATCACCGAGGACCGGGGGGCTATGGGTGCCGTTCTCAGCACAGTGACGGCGCGCGATCTCTACTTCCTCGACAGCAAGACCACGCCGCGCAGCACCGCGCGGTCGGTTGCCTCAAAGTCCAGCGCTGTGGTGATCGAAGGCAGCCTGTTCCTCGACGGCGACTTTGGACGCGGCGGGTCCCAGCATGTCACCCGGCAACTCGACCGGCTCTTGGACATCGCCGAGCATGAGGGGAGCGCCATCGGGATTGGGCACCCTTACCCCACGACGCTCAGCGCGATTTCCGATTGGGTTGATGCGCATGCTGACGACGTGCGTTTCGTCACCGCCGACATGCTGGCGGCAGACGCACGATTAGAGCGCCTGCAAGCAGGTATTTAGACTAGAGCGTCCCTTCAGCCGCGCGGACGAACGCTTCTTTGATCGCGCGGGACTTCGCCTCGCACTCGGCTTGCTCTGCATCTGGATCACTGTCGTAGACGATGCCGGCACCCGCCTGGACGTGGACCTTGCCGTCTTTGATGACGGCCATCCTGAGGCCGATGCAGCTATCGAATTCTCCGTCAGCGCCGAAATAGCCAATGGCCCCGCCATAAGCTCCGCGTGCGGAGACTTCGAGCTCGTCGATGATCTCCATTGCCCGGATTTTCGGCGCACCGGAGAGCGTGCCTGCGGGGAAACCATTCATCATCGCGTCAAGTGGCGTCAGGTCCTCGCGCAACTCACCGGTCACGTTCGAGGTGATGTGCATCACGTGGCTGTACCGCTCGATGGAGAACGTAGTGGTCGGAGTCACCGTGCCGAGCTTTGAACTGCGACCCACATCGTTGCGGCCAAGGTCCAGGAGCATCAGGTGCTCTGCCCGCTCCTTCTCGTCGGCGAGCAGCTCTCTCTCGAGCGCCAGATCCTCAGCCGGGGTCTTGCCGCGAGGGCGGGTCCCAGCGATTGGCCTGATAGTGACTTCACCATTCCGCACACGGACGAGAATCTCCGGGCTGGCGCCAAGAAGCACCGCCGGTTCAAAATTCAGGTAGAACAGGAACGGCGACGGATTGATCCGGCGCAGCTGGCGGTAGGCGTCGAGCGGCCTGCCTGCATAATCCGAACTCCAACGCTGGCTCAGCACGACCTGGAAGATATCTCCCGCAGCAATATACTCTTTGCCCTGACGAACGGCGTCCTTGTACGCCGCAGGCGTCACGTTCGACTGGAAGTCCGGTGCTGGGACCGGCTCTACGGGTTTATCCTCCAGCGGCGCTCGTAACTTCGCCAACAGCGCTTCGAGCCGCTCTCCAGCCTCATTGTACGCCGCTTCCGCGTCGTCACAGTCGGAAGGGCGAACGGTGGCGACCAGGATGACCTCACGCTTCACGCTGTCGAAGGTTGCGACGACGCTTGGGCGGACGAGGTAGGCATCAGGGAGCTGCAGATCGTCCGTAGGCCGATCGGGCAAGTGCTCAATCGTGCGAACGAAATCGTAGCTGAAGAAACCGAAGAGGCCTGAGGCCATCGGCGGAAGATCAGCGCTCTGCTCTTCAGCGCGCTCTAGGCGGTCTTGAGAGATCAGCTCACGGAGAGAAAGAAGCGCCTCACGCCCCTCCTCCACAACCCTTCCATCAGGCTGGCGGAGCTCAGCGCGATTGTCCTTGCACTGCCAAATGAGGTCCGGCGCCATCCCGATGGTTGAGTAGCGCCCGAGCTGTTCACCGCCTTCGACCGACTCCAAAAGGAATGAGCCCGGAGCGTCCCCGGTCAGCTTCAGATAGGCCGAAAGAGGCGTGTCGAGGTCGCCGATGAACCGTCGGTACACAATCTGCGCCGCGCCGCGAGCATAGCCCTCACGGAACGCATCAAACCCAGGCGCGAGCCGCCGAAAGGCGTCGTCCGTCACTGCTGTGTCTGCCCCAGACCGCGCGCCAGCTGACGCGGGTTCTGCTTGATTTCCGAGGTCTCACGCAGCGCGGCGAGATAGGCGTTGTTCAGCTCTCCAGCCAACTGATCAGCAAACTGCTGACTGACCAGCGGCACGATCTGCTCGACCTGCGACGTGTCACCGAAGCGCACGTTCTCAAGGCGAACGACGTCAGCCGTATCCTGGCGCGCGATAGGGATCAATTGGTGCTCACCAACCTTCAAATCGAAAGCTGCGGCAAAAGCGCGATCGGGGATCGGACGTTCTTCCGAAGTCAGGTTGACGACCACGTTCTGCACTTCACCGCCAAGCTCGGTGACGGCTTGTGCGAAGGTTTTGCCTTCATCGAGAAGTGCGTCCAGGCGCTCTTCGAGCGCGGTCGCCGCATCAGCTTTGCGCTCACCTTCGATCGCGGCGACGATGTCGGAGCGCACCTCTGCTATGGACAGAGGAGCGGGCGGGATGATGTCTTCGACGGAAACAAATCCGTACCCGTCACCAACGCGGACAGCGGCGCTTTCCTCACCCAGCGCAAGGGAACGCCCCTCTTGCGCGAGCACAGCGGGGATGTTCGCAATGGATCCGATCTGAGTGAACAGCTCTGCGTCAGCAGGCTGGGTCACGCGAGCCGAGAGGCCAATCTGGTCGGCGGCTTCAGCAATGGTTGCACCCTCGTCGCGGGCGATTTCGAAGGCGTCCACCAACTCAACCAGACGGTCGCGGGAAATCTCTGCGCGGAGCTCATCTTCAAGCTCAGCACGCTGATCTTCAAAGACTGGCCCCTCGACCCGGTTGATGGACACCACTTCACCGACAAGCGAACCGAACGGCGTCTCGACAGGGCCTACAAGAGCACCCTCTTCAGCGGCGAAGACCGCCTCGCCGAACTCTTCAGCGATAAAGTCAGCACGCTGTTGATCGGTCAGCGTGGTCACCTCGGCACCGATGGCTTCCGCAGCGGCCGCGAAGGTTGCGCCCTCAGCAACAAGCGTGCCCACTTGGCCCGCGGCATCACCAGCGGCGCGGAACTGGCGCACCGTCCGGGTCTCTTCATCGGCAGCAGCGCCCGCGCGCGCGTCGAACAGCTGGCGCACATCCTCTTCGGACACGGTCACTTCGTCCGCCACATCTTCAGGCTGGATCGTCAGCACCGTGAACGAACGGTACTCCGGCGACTGAAACCGTTCGATGTTCTCGTCGTAGTACGCGGTGACCTCTTCCTCCGTGGGCTCCTCAGCGCCAGCGGTAAGCGGCAGCGAGGCGTAGGCGACATCACGTTCTTCGAATTGGCGCAGGAGAAGGTAGCGAGTAAGATCATCTGACGTTTTGCCGACTGAGGTCAGCGCTTCGACAATCTGCGTGCGGATCAGCTCATCAGCGACCAGGTCGCCGAATGCCGAAACGGAAATCCGGCGTTGCTGAAGAAGCAGCCCCAGGCGCTGGTTGTCGAACTCACCCGTCTCAGGGTTCTGAAGACCGGGGATCTGCTCCACATAGTCCCGCACCACGTCATTCGGCGCGGCGAGGCCAAGGCGCTCCGCTTCGGCCGAGATGAGCGAGCGAACGATCAACGTCTCCACCACCTGCTCGCCGAGGCCCTGGGCCATCATTTGCTCGCGGGTGGCGTCGGGGTTTTCGAACTGGATCTGCTGCACCCGGTTGGTGATCTCGCGCTCAATCTCCAGGGCAGAGATGTCCTGTCCTGAAACACTGACGGCAGCGGTCCGTCCAAAGTTCTCAAGCGCAGGGACGCCCACCACGCCAAAGGCGGCGCAGATCAGCGCGATGAAAACCCACTTCAAAGGACCACTCAGCGCGGCGCGGATACTGTTCAGCACGGGGTGAACCTACCTTTCCCAATTTCGTAACGCGACGTTTGTGATGACAGGCCAGTCTTTGCAAGACGCGAGGCTTGCCCCAAACGACGGCGGCAGGAGGACTTCTTATGGCGCTGATCATTGGCAATTGGAAAATGAACGGTCTGAAGGCCGCCATGGCGGAGGCTGAGGCGATCGCAGCGGGCGCCTCGGCCCTGGCAGATCAGCACCAATTGGTGCTTTGTCCGCCCGCAACGCTGCTGCCGATGATGAGCCATGCAATGCAAGGATCAGCGGTGCTGACCGGTGGCCAGGACTGCCATCCCGCCGTTTCCGGTGCGCATACCGGCCGGATCTCTGCGGAGATGATGGCCGACGCTGGCGCGACTTACTGCATTATCGGGCATTCGGAATGCCGGGCTGAGTGCGGCGACACTGATGAGGTGCTGTCTGAGAAAGTGGCCGCTGTCCTGCGCGCGGGCATGGTCCCGATCTTCTGTGTGGGAGAAAGCCTCCAGACCCGAGAGGGTGGCAGCGCTGAGCCGTTTGTTTCCGAGCAGCTCGAAGTCGTGGTCGGGATCGCTGACCGTGTGATCGTCGCCTACGAACCCATTTGGGCGATTGGCACGGGACTCACCCCTACGAACGAAGACATCGCTGCGATGCACGCCATGATGCACCAGAAGCTCGGCGACAAGACGCCGCTTCTCTATGGCGGCTCGGTCAAACCGGCGAATGCGGGTGAGATCCTGAACGTGCCCCACGTGGGCGGTGCCCTTGTTGGCGGCGCGAGCCTGAAGGCCGATGACTTCCTGGGGATCGCCAAGGCCGCCTGATGACGCCGCAGTTTTTCGTCCTGGCCACAGCGGTCCTGCTGGTTGCGCTGATCCTGCTGTCCTACTGGCAGGATCGGCGAGCCACGCGCGCGGCCCCTGCCGCTGGGGAGATGGTCGAGACGGAAGACGGCGCGGTGCACCTGATCACCCGTGGGCGGGCAAGCGAGACCAAGCTGCCCGTCGTTCTGATCCACGGCAGCTTTGCCAATGCTCTGGACATGGACCTCGATCTCGCCGCGGAGCTGTCAAAAGACCGGCAGGTCTTCCTGCCCGACCGCCCCGGCCACGGGTTCTCACCCCGGCAGGAGCATGGCCACCGGCTGGAACGCCAAGTCGCTGCGATGCGTGAGGCCGTCAAAGCGCAAGGCGCCGAACGCTACATCGTCTCTGGCCAAAGCTACGGCGCCGCTGCTGCCCTCCTTTGGGCCCTCGCCTATCCCGAAGATGTCGCCGGCCTCGTCCTTTTCGCACCCGTCAGCCACCCCTGGCCCTATGGCTTGAGGTGGTACATCCGCGTCGCCAACAATCCGCGCTACGGCTGGCTGTTCCGGCGAACCTTCATGGCGCTCTATATGCGCTATGGCGTGGAGCGCGGCGTCGCCCGCGCGCTCAAGGGATGCAAATCAGCGCCCTACTATTTCGAGCGGACCCGCACCGCCCTCTGCTTCCGAGCCGAGGAATTCAGGACGAACGCTGAGGACATCTGCCGCCTCTATGAGCAGCTGGTGCCCCTCGCCGCGCGCTATCCAGAAATTGACGTCCCGTCCGAGATCGTGGCGGGAACCCATGATTTGACGGTGCTTTTGCCCATCCATGGGCGCAAGCTCGCCGCGGATATCCCCGACTGCAACATCGATATCATCGAGGGCGGCGGCCATGCGCTGCACCATTCGCACATTGAAAGATGTCTGGACGCCTTCGAAAGGGTCGATCAGCGGCTTGAAATGGCAGCACGCTCCCCGTTAGAGAGCGCCCTCCGATCGATCCGCGCTGTGTTCCCGCAGCGCCTCGCGAGCAAGCAGGAAGCCTCGAGCACGTCATGAACGCCATTGTCCTTACCATCCACTCGATGATCGTCCTCGCCCTGGTGGGCGTGGTGCTGCTGCAGCGCTCAGAAGGTGGCGCGGCTGGCATGCTTGGCGGCGGCGGTGGCGGCGGCCTGATGTCTGGTCGCGGCGCAGCGAACGCGCTGACCCGCTCCACAACGGTACTCGCTGGCCTGTTCTTCGTCAGCTCCCTGACCCTCGCCCTGATCGCTGATCGCGGCGAAGTGGACGACAGCTTCCTCCCCATCGGCGAAGAAGAAGGCCTGCAAAGCGACGACTTCTCCGACATCCTGGGTGCAGGCGAAGAGGAAGCGCCGGAGGAAGAGGCAAACCCCTTCGCCCTCCCCGACAACCTCGGCGGCGATGACGAACCAGCGGAAGAAGAACCTCCGCAACGCTAGGCGTTACTGGCGAGCGATGTTGTTGGAGAGATAAACGTCTCGGGCCGACCCTCGAAGAGCTGCCGCAGCGTCGCGCTCCTCCGGGGTTAACGTGACGAAGCTGTATCCACGTTCCATAAGGCAGCTTTGATAGAGTTTTCGCGCTCGGCGATCGAGGAGGTCGCCATCTACGCCCGGATTGAAGAACCCCGCATTGGCGCCTCCTCCCACTGTGCTATTTTCACCATTTTCGAAAGCCCGTCGTTTCTCACGGCACTCCGCTTCAATCGCCTCGATTTCCGCAGCAGTCAGGTTAGGTGGTGGCGCAAAGACCTGAGATGTCGTGCATGACAACGCAATCAAGCAAGCCAAAACGATGCTCTGTGTTTTCAGCAAAACTGACGCTCTTGGTATCATTCAATCACCTGAGATTCGACTACGACTAGCCCCGGCCCCTCTCCGCCTCGGCAAGAGTGGCGGCGCTATGCCCAAAGTCTTTTTCGAAGCGGCCGACGTCTCGGTTTTCGAGGCGTACGCTGATGGTCCGTGCACCGCTGTCACTATAGTCTTCTGCGAGGACGTCGCCGTTGCGGTGGAGCCATGCGGCCGCCTCGCCCTCATTCGGCGCGAGCACATAGGTCACGTCTGTTCGGAAAGCTGTCAGCTCTGCATCGATCAATGTCAGGAGATCATCGACGCCTTCGCATGTCTGCGCGCTCAAGGCGACCGTCAGAGGGTCGTTCGGCGTACCGTCAGCTGACTGTGCCCGGTCTCGGGCAAGGTCGCGATAGCGCGCCTGCTCCTCGGGTCCGCCATCGGCGAGGGCGTCGATCTTGTTCCAGGCTTCAATGAAAACGGCATCGCTCTCATCGGTGAGGCCCAGCTCAGCCAGCACTTTCAAAACGTCCGCACGCTGCGCTTCAGTCTCTTCATGGCTGATGTCCCGCACATGCACGACGATGTCGGCCTCAAGCACTTCCTCCAACGTCGCGCGGAACGCCGCGACGAGGTGGGTGGGCAGGTCGGAGATGAAGCCCACCGTGTCAGACAGCACGGCGTCCGCGCCCGACGGCAACTGCATCTGGCGCATCAACGGGTCGAGGGTCGCGAAGAGCAGGTCTTTGGCGAAGGTGTTCTCACCAGTGATCCGCTTGAACAGCGTGGACTTGCCAGCGTTGGTGTAGCCGACGAGGGCGATCACAGGGCTCGGGGCACGCTTCCGCTTCCGGCGCTGAAGCGTCCGTGTACGTCGCACATCTTCCAGCTCTTTCTTCAGCCGGTCGATCTTCTCCGCCAGGATCCGCCGGTCGCTCTCAATCTGCCGCTCACCGGGACCACCAAGGAAGCCCGCACCCCCGCGCTGCCGTTCAAGGTGGGTCCATGACCGCACAAGGCGCGAGCGCTGGAATGTCAGGTGTGCAAGGGCCACTTGCAGCGTGCCCTCTTTCGTCTGTGCACGTTCGCCAAAGATCTCGAGGATCAGCGCGGTACGGTCGAGCACCTTCACTTTCCACGCCCGCTCGAGGTTCCGGTGCTGCACCGGCGAGAGCTGGGCGTTGACGATGATCAGGCCCACGCCTTCCGCTTCAGGCTCACGCAGCCAGCCCTCGACTTCATCGACCTTACCTTGCCCGAGGAACGTGGCCGGACGCGCTTCGGAGAGGTTCACGATCTCCGCCCGCACGGCCTCAATGCCGATCGCCTGAGTCAGCGAAGCAGCCTCTTCCAGCGCACCTTCCGACGTCCGGAGGGAGCGGCCCGTTCCGTCGAGCGCACAGTGGATCACAAAGGCCTTTTCAGCAGGCCTCGCGGTATCAAACGGTTCTTTGTTGGCCAGGGTGAGGCCCTCTTACGCGTCGGTCACGTCCTCATGCAGGTCGAGCGGACCTTGGGGCATGACGGTGGAAATCGCGTGCTTATAGACGAGCTGGGTTTGATCGTCACGACGCAGCAGGATGCAGAAGCTGTCAAACCACGTGACGATGCCCTGGAGCTTCACCCCGTTCACAAGGAACACGGTGACAGGCACCTTCTGCTTTCGAATTTCGTTGAGGAAAATATCCTGAAGCGGTCTCGGCTTATCCATGGGACTAGGTCTCTCTCGTCGCCGGCTGGCGCTATGTGTGCGCTGCACCATGAGTGTGGCAATTGTGCGAACGACTTGCAAGACCCTGAAATCAGCCAGACCAAAATTCTCTATCAAAAACGAGGAGTAAGAGCACAAGTTCAAGCCGCCCCGCAATCATACCCAAGGCCAGGAGGATACGGAGGGGGTCTGCGAAAATGAAGTAATCCGCGGTCACCCCGTCCACTGCGGCCAGGAGTGGCCCTGCATTGGCAATCGCCGCAACCGCGGTCGCCGCAGCAAGCTCCAGATCATAGCCGAAGAACGCTGTCGTGAGGACGAGCGCCGCAAGCACGATGGTGAAGGCGATCGTGTGAATCCACACACCAAACTCATAAAGCAGCGGCCGCTTCTTCTGAATCACTCCGCCCGGGTGGCAGAGCTGCCAAAGCTCCTGCCCTGCTCTGCGAAAGGTAATCAGCCACCGGAGGAGTTTGATCCCCCCTGCTGTCGAGACTGCAGCCCCGCCGATGACAGCCGTCACGAGAATCGGCGTCAGCGCCGGAGTCTCGCCCACCATGATGCCGCTGGTGGAAAGAAGCGCCACGGCGTTACCAAGCTGCGCTGGTAACTTCGCCCAATCGAAACTGCCGAGGCTCAGCCAATAGAGAAGGCCAAGCGGAATGATGAGCGCGACGAAGGCGATCGTCTCGCGGTCAGCACCAACCACAAACCGCCCGCGCCCCTGCAGCGCCAACCTGGCGATGACCACGAAGTTCACCGCGCTCACCGTCTGGGTCACACACCCCACCGAGACAGCAAGAGGGCCATAACTCTCGATGCCCCCAGGCACGGGCGCAAACCCGCCTGACGCCATGAAGCTCAGCGCGAGGGTCAGCGCCTCCGTCCCCGGAACACCTGCCAGGAGGAAGAGCAGTGTGCTGATGAACGTCGTCACAGCATACACTGGACCGAACGTCCGCGTCGCTGCAAAGAATGCGCGCAGATAGCTATCGCGCTTGCCCCGGGCAAACGGCGGTGTGGTTGGCTGGATCCCGATGAACTCTGGTCGAACGAACACAGCCGCCGCCGTTGCGAGGCTCGCCAGGCCGCCAAGCCATTGAAGAGACGCCCGGTAGATCATCCCGCTCGCCGTCGATCGGGCCAACGGCTCGCTCAGCCAAGCCCCCGTCGTGGTGAGCGCCGAGACCGCTTCGAACCAAGCGTCAGCAAACCCAAACGCGCGGCCTAAGAATGGCACCGCTGCCACGAAGGGCACAGCCAGCCAGAAGAACGTGAGGGCCAGCACCAACTCGCGAAAGCCTGACCGCACCGCCTGCACCCGCGCCGCCCCTCTCCCCACCAAGAAGAAGCACCCGCCAAGAAAAAGCGCCATGAAGATGCCCAGGCCGAACGCTCCCGGGGACGCCTCATTGCGCGCCAGCGCTACGGCAAGCGGCAAAACCATCGCACCTGCGACGGCAAAAAGCGCAAGCGCCAACAAACGTAGGACGGGGGCGTAGGCCATCGCCGCCCCCTAGCGAGCTTTGCGGGGCCTGTCGCGGGTCGTGTGAGAAGAGAACGCGACCTTACGATGCCCAGGGAGGCTCGCCCGAAATCACCACTGCTTCGCGAAAATGACCGAACGGCCCGTCACCAGACCAGCCACGCCCGTCGGGAAACCGAACCTCTATCCCTAGAAGGTCATCATCCCTGAAAAGCTTCATGTTGACGCCCATCTGATCTGCAGACGGATTTTCAGCCTTGAAGGTGTCCGTCAGCGCAAAATGGGTGGTGTCGCCGCATTCTTCGCACTGGTGGACGGCGACACTGGGTCGAAGCCTGTCATCGCGCTCAAAAGATCGCGTGGTGCCGACGACCTCTACTGATGCTGTCGCAAAGTAACCCCATGCCGCTCCCGCCCGGTCGCACAGCGAGCAATTGCACTGATTGATATACGCTGGCGGTTGATCGATCGTCACACGAACTGAACCGCAGCTGCACTCTCCAGTCATATCTCTCTCTCCCTACGCGCTCGGAACAATGAGCCTTCGTGATAGCCACGCCAAGCAACCACGCTCTGGAAGCGCGAGCACATTCCCTCTAGGACTATGCCCACAACCGCTAGGGAAGGCCAACTATGCTGATCAGCAAACGCACATTCCTCACCGGCGCCGCAGGCGCTGTCATCACCGCTGGCCTTGTCCAAACCCCAGCCTTCGGCGCAGAGACCCTACCCTCGGTCGCCGCGGCCAAGCCGATTTCCCGCGCGGAACGCCTTGCTCGGTTGGCGAAGGTGCAAGGCCTGATGCAGTCCGCGAATGTGCGTATGCTGATTATCGAGCCGAGCGCGGCTATGACTTATTTCAGTGGCCTGCGCTGGTGGCGTTCGGAGCGTCCAGTCTTGCTCCTCATCCCCGCCGAAGGCGATGTCGGTGTCATAACCCCCGCCTTCGAACTGCCGTCCGTCGAAGAGACGATGGGCGTACCAGCGACCTACAAGACGTGGGAAGAAAACGAAGACCCCTTCAAGCTGGTCGCTGCGTATGCGGAGGAATGGAAGGTCAAAAGAGGTAAAATCGGCGTGGAAGAAAGCGTGCGCTTCTTCATCGCCGATGGCGTTCGCAGCGCTTTGCCGCGTGCAGATGTCATCCCCGGCGCGCCGCTGATCCGCGCATGCAGGATGATCAAATCACCGGCGGAACTGGCTCTTATGCAGGCCGCGACCGACGTCACCATCGCGGCCTATGCCGACGTGGGCAAAGCCATCCGCCCAGACATGGACCAGGGCGAGGTCAGTACACTGATGAGAGAACGCACCCGTGCCTATGGCGGCTCACCCACCTTCGCCATGTGCCTGCCCAACGAAGCGAGTGCCTACCCCCACGGCACGGACACCCCGCAAAAGGTCAAAGACGGCGGCGTCGTCCTGATGGATTGCGGGTGCTCCGTCCACGGATACCAAAGCGATGTGTCACGCACCTGGGTCGTCGGTGAACCGAACAAACGCCAGCAAGAGGTGTGGAACACGGTCAAGCGCGGCCAGGAAATCGCCCACGAAACCGCTCGCGTCGGCATCGAAGCCGGCGCCGTCGACCGCGCGGTCCGCGCCTACTATGCCAGCCTCGGCTGGGGCCCGCGATACCAGACGCCAGGCCTCTCCCACCGGCTTGGCCACGGCATCGGCATGGAGGGGCATGAACCCATCAACCTTGTCGAGAGCGAGACCACGAAGATTGAGGCAGGCATGTGTTTCTCAAACGAACCTGGGCTCTACAGCTTTGGAGAGTTCGGAATTCGCCTAGAAGACTGCTTCACCATGACGGAGGGCGGCCCGAAACTGTTCAGCGGTTTCCAGAAGTCGATAAGCGCACCTGTTTAGAAGTAGCTGATCCCCACACGGAACATCTTCTCAACCTCGCGTACTGCATCGCGCATCGCGAGGAGAACAACACGGTCCCCAGGCCTGACGATCGTGCCTTTGTCAGGCAAGATCACATCAGCGCCCCGGACAATTGCGCCGAGGACGATGCCTTGGGGCAGCTCAGCTTCGCCAAGCGGCGTGTCCACAAGGCTCGACGTCTCAAGCGCGAGGGCATCCACAAGCTCGCCTTGCCCTTCGAGGATCGAGTAGACGGATTTGATCCGTCCACGGCGGACATGCTGAAGGATTGTTGAAATCGTCGTCGCGCGAGGGTCGATAAAGCGATCAATTCCAACGGTTTGTGACAGCATCCCGTACTCAGGTTGGTTCGTGAGAATCATCGCGCGGCGCGCACCCTCACGCTTACCAATCACCCCTGCAAGCAGGTTCACCTGATCACTGTCCGTCAGTGCAACAATGGTTTCGGCTTCAGCGATCCCAGCTTCGCCGAGGAGTTCTCGATCGAGGCCTGACCCATGTAGGACGATCGTCCGTTTCAGGCGCTCAGCCACGTATGCGGCGCGGTCTGCCTCTTGCTCAATAATTCTGATCTTATTGCGGCCCTGGTCCTCAAGTTCCTGCGCCACGTCGAGGCCGATATTGCCGCCGCCGACGATCACAATCCTGCGGGCCTGGGATTGGCCGAGGCCCATGATGGCGACGGCACGGTCAACATTGCTCCGTGCCGCGACGAAGAAGATTTCGTCGCCCTCTTCGAGCTGATCATCAGGACCTGCACGGAAGAAATGGTCCTTCCGATTGATGCCGAGGATGGTCACTTTCAGATCGGGAAACAGCTCGCGTACCTGCCGCAGAGGCGTCGCGAGGATCGGAGAGTCTTCCTTGAGGCGGAGACCCAACGCCCAGACCTTATCATCGGCGAAGCTTTTGACATCAAAGGCAGAAGGCGTGGTCAGGCGCTGCATCACTGCGGCGGCCACCTCGCGCTCAGGCGAGATGATCACGTCGATGGGGATGTTGTCCCGGCTAAAAACGTCAGCGTACCGCGTTTGCAGATAGCTCCGCGCACGGATCCGCGCGATTTTCGTCGGCACTTTGAAGATCGAGTGAGCAATCTGGCACGCGACGATGTTGATTTCATCCGAGTGCGTCACCGCAATCAGCATATCCGCTTCTTTCGCGCCGGCCTCGACCAAAACATCAGGGTACGAACCACTGCCAACCACACCGCGCACGTCAAGACGCTCGGTAATCCCACGGATCAGATCCGCCTGGTGGTCGATCACCGTGACCTGCGCGTCCTCTTCAGCGAGGCGCTGCGCAATCCCGGTCCCAACCCGGCCCGCTCCGCAAATGATAACGCGCATACTGAGCTACTCCGGACTGCCGCTCAGGCAGGCGGCCGAGGCGCCTTCGGACATGGCAAGGCTGAACTTTTCCTCGCCCTTCACGATGGCCACTTTGTCCGTATAGAACGGCGGGCGTTCTGAGGTGACTTCCATGTCGCCGTTCCAGGTCTGATCGAAGAACCCAGGGCGGGTTTCTCCCGGCGCTATGTCGTACAGACGAAAGACCAATTCCCGTTCGTTCGTGCGCGGATCGACCCGGTAGCCGGAGACATCCTTGAATGCGCAACCGGTGTCATTGGTGATCTCAACAACCCCGCCGCGCGAACATGCCACGAGGCCCAGAAGAGCAAGAATGGTCAGTGCGCGTCTCATTCGTCAGCCTTGCCCTGGAGGGTCACAAACTCTTCCGCCACTGACGGGTGCAAGGCGCACGTGGCGTCCCAATCCGCTTTGGTAAGGCCGCCTTTGACAGCAACCGCTGCGATCTGGATCACCTCGCCTGCTTCGGTGCCCGCCATATGGCAGCCGAGCACTTTGTTTGTGGCCTGATCGACGACCAGCTTCATCACAACACGCTCAGGGTTGTCCGCAATGACGTTCTTCATGGCACGGAAGTCGGTTTTGTAGACATCGACTTCATAACCTGCGGCTCGCGCCTCGGCAGCAGTCATCCCCACTGTGGCGACAGGCGGCTGGGCGAAAACAGCCTTGGGAATGTCACGATAGTCCATACGGCGCGGATTGTCTTTGAACTGCGTATCCACAAACGCCGCCGCCTCCCGTATGGCCACTGGCGTTAAGTTCACGCGGTTGGTCACGTCGCCGACCGCGAAGACGGACGGCTGGCTCGTCCGGCTGTCCTCGTCAACGATAATGGCGCCATCACGATCAACCTCGATCCCTGTGCGCTCGACACCAAGGCCTTGGGTGTTGGGTTTCCGGCCGATGGCCCAGAAAACTAGGTCCGTGTCAAGAACATCGCCATTGAGGAGATGCACCTTCGTTCCGTCGTCGGACTTATCGATCTTTGTAAAGACGGTATTATTGATGTAGCGGATGCCTGCCCGCTCGAAGTTTCCTTCGACATAAGCACGCAAGTCTGGGTCCCATCCGCGCAGCACCTGCTCGCCGCGATAGACCAGGGTCACATCCACACCGAGGCCTGCCATGATGTACGCGAATTCGATCGCGATGTACCCACCACCGGCAATGACAGCGCGCTTGGGTAGCTCAGGAAGGAGAAACGCGTCGTCGGAGACGATACCATGCTCAGCACCCGGAAGGCCTTCGTCGCGGATTGGGCGTCCGCCGACGGCGATCAGGATTTTCTCGGCAGTGACCTGGCGGTCCTCATCGACAATGTGGATCGTATGCGGATCAATCAGCACGGCGCGGGATCGGATATGATCGACCCCGTTCTTCTCAAGGATGTTCGAATAGATGCCCGAAAGGCGGTTCACCTCGTTCTGCACATTGTCGCGGAGGGTCGCCCAATTGTGCTTGGGCGCGGCTTCAAACTCCCAGCCGTAGCCCTTGGAGTCCTCCATCGCGTGGCCGAACTCGGACGCGAAGACGAAGAACTTCTTAGGCACACACCCGCGGATGACGCAGGTGCCGCCGGGTTTGCTCTCTTCGGCGCAGGCGACCTTAAAACCCGCTTGGGCGGCAAGGCGCGCGGCGCGCACGCCGCCTGAGCCTGCGCCCAGAACGAAGAGCTCGTAATCGTAAGCCATGGCTGTCCTCCAAAGAACGGCGGAGCGCTAAGTTGGGGTGTCTGTCACAAAACCCAAGCGGTTCTGGTAACGGCTGTCGCCAAAATCTTCGAGTTCCTGACGGAAGGTCTGCATGAATTCGGCCTGAAGGGCTTCAAAAACCGGCTCGAGGGCGCCTTCAAAAGCAAGCGGAATGCGCACGCGGGGCTGGTCATCGACGTAGACGTCGAAACAATTGTCAGCGATTTCAAGGCGAAGCATCGTACGGATCCACATGGAGCCAGAGTCTTCTGCGTTGGGGATCGTCAGGCAGAGGCCAAAAGCGATGGGCTCAAGCCGGATGGGGCGCTTGGGATCGTAGCTGAACGCCTGATCACCGTAGTCGTTCTTCGGATTGAACGCTCCCTGAGGCGGGACCAGCGCAACGGCTTGGGCAGGAGCGCCGAGGAAGGCGGGGAACTCTTTCGCGATGGCGTACCCGAGCGCGCGGCAGCGGAGAAAGTTCTCCATGGCTGCTTCGCCGTAGGCCATCACGGCTTGGCGCAGCGCGTCGTAGGGCGTGCCGTCAGCCATCGAGGAAACCGTCTTCCGTCGCGAGGAGCTGGTGCACATTGAGGCCGATAAAGAGGCCTGTGGTCACGACGCCCGGGATCATCGTCAGCGTTGTGTCCAACGCTTCAGGATCAACGATCCGTCCAACGGACAAGTCAGCAATCAGATTGCCGTTGTCCGTTTCAGCAAAGCCTTGGCCTTCAGCCGCCGGACGGAGACGCACATCGGCGCTCGAAAGCCCGAGGCCGGCGAGCGCTTCGCGGATCTGCCTGATGGTCAAAGCGAGGCCGAACGGGATCACTTCGACGGGCAGCGGGAAAGCGCCCAGCGTCTCCACTCGTTTCGAGCCGTCAGCGATTAGGATGAACCGGTCGGCCGCCTGCGCCACGATCTTCTCGCGCAGCATGGCACCGCCGCCGCCTTTGATCATTTCCCCACGAGGCGTCACTTCGTCAGCACCGTCCACGGCCATATGCAGCCGTGTTGTCTCCGCTGGTTCCAGCAGCGGGATGTTCAAAGCCCGCGCGAGCTGCGCTGTCTCTTTGGAGGTCGGCACACCACAAATCTCGAGGCCGCCACGCACGCGCTCACCGAGGCCCTCCAAAAAGAACCGCGCCGTGGTCCCGGTCCCGAGGCCGAGGCGCATTCCATCTTCCACCAGCGCAAGCGCTTTTTCAGCTGCGCGCCTTTTCAGTTCGTCGCTCATCCGCCCTCTTTAGCGAAGCCTACCACTTCGCCTAGACCCGCCGTGCTGAGCGGGATCGTTACATGCAACATAAAAGTGTCACAGACCGCTGTTACCGCGCGCCGACTTTGACATGGTTAACGACTTCGGGGGTCAGCGCATATGTCCACAAAACTTCTCAAACGGGGTCTCATCCTCGCCACCAGCCTTTCGGTGGCCACACAATCGGCCCTCGCAGGCGTCTGGGTGAACGAATTTCACTACGACAACAGCGGCGGCGACGTTGGCGAGTTCTTCGACCTGGCGGGCACCGCAGGCACCAGCGTCGATGGTTGGAGCCTCGTTCTCTACAATGGCAGCAGCTCACAGCGCCGGCCCTACAACACGCTGAACCTCTCGGGCACCTTCGGGGACCAGAACAACGGCTTTGGGTTCATGACCTTGGACCTGCCGTCGAACGGTATCCAGAACGGGGCGCCTGACGGCTTTGCGCTCGTAGACAACAACAGCAACGTCATTGAGTTCCTCAGCTACGAAGGATCGTTCACAGCCGCTTCCGGCGATGCCCAGGGCATGACGTCAGTGGATATCGGCGTCTCCGAGTCGAGCAGCACACCGATTGGCTTCTCGCTGCAGCGGACAGGCTCAGGTAGCCAAGCCTCGGACTTCACCTGGGCGAGCCCCGGTCCCGAAACCAAAGGCGCGATCAACACTGGCCAGACCTTCGGCATGGCCCCGCCTCCGCCGCCCCCTCCCCCGCCCCCGCCCCCGGGCAACGTAGCGATCTACGACATCCAGGGCGCTGGCCACCGTTCGGCGTTTGAAGGCCAAGAGGTCGCCACCACTGGCATCGTCACTGGCGTCGTGAGCAACGGCTTCTACGTCCAGGACGCAGTCGGCGACGGCAACAACGCAACCTCCGACGGCATCTTCGTTTTCACCGGCGGCACACCGAACGTCAGCGTCGCTGACGAAGTCTCCCTTGAGGGCGAAGTCTTCGAATTCCGCCGCGGCAGCCAGGATGAAGGGCTCACGCTCACCCAGCTGATCAACACCGACATCACGATCGTCAGCTCGGACAACGAGCTGCCCGGTGCGATCATCATGGGCGGCGTCGACCGACCGATCCCGACCGAAAAGATCGACAGCGACGGCTTCATGACCTTCAACCCTAACGTTGACGGCATCGACTATTACGAGAGCCTTGAAGGCATGCGCGTGGTTCTGCCTGATGCGCAGGCTGTCTCCACGCCCAACCGGTTCGGCGAGATCTACGCAGTAGGTAACCGCGGCGCTGAAGCCACGGGCATGAACGCCCTCGGGGGCATCACCATCAGCGAAGGGGACATGAACCCTGAGCGCATCCAGATCCAATCGAGCGGCAACTTTGACGTCGCTGAGACAGACGTGGGCGACAAAGTCGGCGACGTGACGGGCTTCGTCAGCTACTCGTTCAGTGACTACGAAATCGTGGTCGACAACGACGTGAATGTCATGGAAGCCGCGGGCAACGCGCCGGAAGTCACGACTCTTGTCAGCAACAAACGTACACTGACGGTCGCAACTTACAACGCGCTTCTGCAAGACGACTTCAATGTTCCGGGTCAGGACAAAATCGATGCGATCGCCCAGCAGATCGTGAACAATATGCAGTCCCCTGACGTTGTTGCGCTGCAAGAGGTTCAGACGGCGTTCGCCAATGGTGGCGCGCAAGCTCTCCTCGACGCCATCGTTGAGGCAGGTGGTCCTGCGTACCAATTCGCGTTTGTCGACGGCAACGGCCCTGAGAACTCAACGTCCATCCAAACCGCGTTTCTCTACGCTCCGCGCGTAACGCTCGAAGGCGTGGAGCTGATGGCCAACGGCATCCCGACGGACCCGAACGATCCGTTCGCTGGTGGTCAACGCGTGCCGCTCGTGGGCACTTTCACCATCGCCGGTGAGACGTTCACGATCGTCAACAACCACTTCGACTCCAAGAGCGGCTCCAGCCCCCTCTTCGGCTCGACCCAGCCGCCGAACGATGGCGGTCTCGCCGACCGCTTGGCGCAGGCCGCGCTGGTCAACGAGTTCGTCGATGGCTTCCTCGCCCAAGACGCCGACGCCAACATCCTCGTCGTCGGCGACTTCAACGCGTTCGGCTTTGAAGAGGCGCTGCGCGACATTCTTCAGGGTATGGACGATGTGCTGACGAACCTCGACTTCCTCGTCGATGACGTCACCGACCGGTTCACCTTCAACTTTGAAGGCAACCAGCAGGCGCTCGACCATATCTTTGCGAACCTCAATGTGCTGACGAATTTCGAGCTGGCGCTCGACTTCCTGCACATCAACACGCTTTTCCGCGACCAAGGAAGTGATCACGACCCGATCATCCTTGCCCTGCAGCTGAACAATCCTGTGCCTGTACCGCCTGCGTTCTGGGCGATGCTGGTGGGTCTGGCGGCGCTGGCGCGTCGTCGCCGCGCTGCATGATCAGCCTGCGGAGTGTTGCGTTCACTGGCCTCGCCCTCTGCGGGGTCAGCCATGCAGAAGACGCCGCTGGGCG
>JBCCTF010000054.1:0-22157 GCA_039198765.1 Pseudomonadota bacterium | reverse complement strand
GACATCCTGCGCGCGGCGGAAAAGCTGCTCCCCCTTTGCCAGGCCGCTGAAGCAGGCTTTCTGATCAACGATCGCCCCGAACTCGCCGCGAAAGCAGGCGCGGACGGCGTCCACCTTGGCCAAGGTGACGGCACAGTCGCTGAGGCGCGCAGTCTTCTGGGTGCGGATAAAGACATCGGCGTCACCTGCCACGACAGCGTCCACCTGGCGATGGAAGCAGGCGAGGCGGGGGCCGACTATGTCGCATTCGGCGCTTTCTATCCCAGCCGGACAAAGGAAGCGATCTACCGGCCCGAGCCTGAGATCCTCACGCGCTGGTCCGAAATGGCCACCGTACCCGCCGTGGCGATTGGCGGCATCACCGCCGAATCGGCACGCGGCTTGATCCATGCGGGTGCGGACTATCTCGCCGTCTCCAGCGCGATTTGGCAGCATGCGGATGGCCCGGTGGCTGGAGCCAAGGCGTTCGCTGCGGCGCTCGCCGACACCTGACGGCAGGCCTTGAACTTCGCCGCGACCTCGTCGATGACAAAGCGTGAGAACAAAGGCAGTCCATGGGTGAGACCGTCCGCATTTTAGGCATCGATCCTGGCCTCCGCCGCACCGGCTGGGGCCTGATCGCGTGCGCTGGACAACGCCTCAAGTTCATTGCCTCCGGCGCTTTATCACCAGCGCCCGGCGGGTCGATGGCGGATCGCTTGTGTGCGCTGTCAGATGCCCTCGACGCCCTCGTAACGGAGCACAACCCCGACGAAGCCGCCGTGGAAGAAACGTTCGTGAACACGAACCCACGTTCAGCGCTCAAGCTCGGCCAAGCCCGCGGCATCTGCCTCCTCGCGCCGGCCCGAGCCGGCGTTCCCGTGGCCGAATACGCCGCAAACCAAATCAAAAAGTCCGTGGTCGGAGCAGGGCACGCCGACAAAACCCAAGTCGCCGCCATGGTCGCGCGCCTCCTCCCAGGCAGCCGCGCCGAAACAGCCGATGCCGCCGACGCCCTCGCCATCGCCCTCTGCCACGCCTTCCACCGCAGCGCGCCTCAAGTGAGGGCGGCGATATGATCGGTTTCCTCAAAGGACGTGTGCTGAGCGTCAGTTCTGACACGGCCATCATCGACGTAGGCGGTGTCGGCTATGAAGTCGGTGCCGCTCCGCGCCTCCTCCAAAAGTTCGAAACCGGCGCTGACGTTGCCGTCGCCGTGGAGACATTGGTCGCAGAGACTTTCATCAAACTGGTCGCGTTCGAGACCGAAGACGAGCGCCGCTGCTTTAAACTCCTGCAATCCGTTCAAGGTGTTGGCAGCAAGGCTGCCTTGGCCATCCTCCAGGTCCTCCGCCCAGCCGCGCTGCTCGACGCGATCACCGTCGGCGACCGCCAAGCTGTTGCGCGGGCGCAAGGCGTTGGCCCGAAACTCGCGACACGGATCGTCACTGAGCTGAAGGACAAAACCGCAGGCGTCTTCGCAGGAAGAGCCCCGCTCTCCGCCACGCCCGCAGATGATGTCGCTCCAGCGCCTCAGGGCGGCGCCGCGTACGAAGCGATCTCCGCCCTCGTGAACCTCGGCTACGACGAGATCGCTGCGCGCCGCGCTGTCGAAAGCGTCCGAGCCGGCGACGAGGCGGTCGAGGCCTTAATCCCCGCCGCCCTTAAAGTGCTCGCGCCCAAATGATGGACGAGCGCCTTCAGACCCCTGACCGTCTCGATACAGACGATGACGCGGCACTCAGGCCGAAACGCCTTTCGGAGTTCGTTGGCCAACCGAGCGTCAAAGACAATCTCTCGATCTTCGTTGAAGCCGCCCGCCGCCGCGAAGAGGCGATGGACCACGTCCTGTTCTTCGGTCCGCCCGGCCTTGGCAAAACCACACTCGCCCAAATTGTCGCCCAAGAACTCGGCGTCGGCTTCCGCGCCACTTCCGGCCCCGTCATCGCGAAGGCTGGTGACCTCGCCGCACTCCTCACAGGTTTAGAACCGCGCGATGTTCTCTTTATCGATGAAATTCATCGACTTACGCCAGCGGTTGAGGAAATTCTCTATCCAGCGATGGAAGACTTCCACCTCGACCTGATTATCGGTGAGGGGCCATCGGCGCGTTCGGTAAAGATCGATCTGCCTCGCTTCACCCTTGTCGGCGCAACGACACGATCAGGCCTCTTGACGAAGCCTCTCCTCGACCGGTTCGGTATTCCCCTTCGTCTCGATTTCTATCAGCCTGCTGAACTTTCCAAGATCGTCAAGCGGGGGGCTGACAAACTCGGTACACCGATCGATGACGACGGCGCGATGGAAATCGCACGCCGCTCTCGTGGCACACCGCGAGTCACTGGCCGTCTTCTCAGGCGTGTCCGCGACGTGGCCAGCGTTGAAGGTGACGGGTCGATCAATCAAACCATTGCAGCCCAGGCTCTTCGCCGACTCGAGGTCGACGAAGCAGGCCTCGATGGTCTCGATCGCCGCTACCTTTCGATCATCGCTGAAAATTTCGGCGGTGGCCCCGTCGGTGTCGAAACGCTCGCCGCCAGTCTCTCGGAAGGGCGCGACGCGATTGAAGATGTCGTCGAGCCCTATCTCCTCCAGCAGGGATTTATCCAGCGTACCCCTCGTGGCCGCTTGCTCACTGAACGGGCTTGGAAGCACCTTGGCCTGACCGCACCGCGCCCCAATCCGGAGCTCTTCTGATGCACCCCCTTCGCACCAACCGTATGGAATACCGTATCTATTTCGAAGATACGGACGTGACAGGCGTGGTCTATCACGCCAACTATCTCCGGTATTTTGAGCGTGGGCGGACTGAGTCTCTCCGCGCCTGTTTCTCCGATCTCTCAGCGCTGATGGAAGCCGAAGATCCGTGCACGTTCGTTGTTTCGTCCATCAACATCGACTATAAACGGCCAGCAAAGCTGGACGACGTCATCACCGTTGATACCTTTCTTGAGTCGGCGCGAGGTCCACGGATGGTCTTTACGCAAACGATATTTCGCGGCGATGACGTGCTTGCCAAGGGAACGGTCACCGCTGCAGTCATCACCCTGGATGGCCGGCCGAGGCGCATGCCCAAGGCCATGGCCGCCAGAATGGAAGAGCTTCTTGCCTAGCCAATCATCCGCATCAAGCGATCTTCAAGGCGCGGATCATCCTTAAACTCGCCAAGCAGGGTCTGGGTGACGCAGACCACATCGTCCTTGTGGATGCCGCGGGTTGAGATGCATTGGTGGGTCGCTTCAATCAGCACCGCCACGCCACGCGGCTGCAGAACACTCTGAATTGTTTGAGCAATTTGCTCGTTCAGGATCTCCTGGCTTTGGAGACGTTTCGCATACGCATCAACCACGCGCGCAAGTTTCGAGATGCCGACAACGCGATCGGATGGCAGGTAGGCGACGTGGGCTGTACCCAGGATCGGCGCAACATGGTGCTCGCAATGGCTCTCTACCTTGATGTTTTTGAGCAGCACGATGTCGTTATAGCCTTCGACTTCTTCGAAGGTTCGCGATAGCAGAGCCTCGGGATCCTCTTTGTACCCCACAAACCAATCATCGTAGGCACCGACAAACCGTTTTGGTGTGTCGATGAGGCCTTCGCGATCCGGATTCTCTCCAATATATTCTAGGAGGACACGCACTGCTGCTTCTGCCTCTTCGCGGCTGCGCTTGGTCGTCATCGTTTAGCCCTCCTTGAGTGCTTGAAGAATGCGGGCGGTCTCGACGGCGACGCTGGCGGCCTCGCTGCCTTTGTTGCCGAGTTTGATGCCGGCGCGATCCATCGCCTGTTCGACAGTATCTGTTGTCAGTATGCCGAACACCACTGGTACTCCGCTGTCGAGGGCGACTTTCGAGATGCCCTTTGCCGCTTCGCCGGCGACGAAGTCGAAGTGCGCGGTATCGCCTCGGATAACGCAGCCGAGGGTGACAACGGCGTCGTAACGTCCTGTAGATGCAGCAGTTTGCGCGGCGACAGGGATTTCGAACGCGCCAGGAACTGTGACATGGGTGATGTCGTCATCCGCGACGCCGTGCTTCATCAACGTGGCCAAAGCGCCTTTGGTCAGTTGGCTGACGATCATTTCGTTCCAGCCTGTGTCGATGACGCAAACGCGAAGACCGGATCCGTTGGCGGTGCCTTCAATTCTCTTCATCGGTGTTTGTCCTATCGTCTCGGTACTGATCACTCAGCAGCCAGTGTCGCTTGTTGCTCGACCAGATATTGCCGCAGGGCCTCGGTCGTTGTGATGGGGATGTCATGCTTGGCGGAGAACGCCTCAAGCTCGGGACGGCGCGCCATGGTGCCGTCGTCGTTCATAATCTCGCAGATCACCGCACCGGGGCGGAGGCCAGCGAGCTTGGCGAGGTCGACCGAGGCTTCGGTCTGCCCGCCGCGCTCGCGCACGCCGCCCGGTACAGCGCGGAGGGGGAACATGTGGCCAGGGGTGACAAGCTCTGACGGATCGCTTTCTGGATTGATCAGCACTTCAACTGTCCGTGCACGGTCTTGTGCGGAGATGCCGGTGGTGACACCCTCACTCGCTTCGACGGAAACGGTGAAAGCCGTGCCGAAGCCTGATCGGTTTTCTTCTTGCGGAACCATAGGCTTAAGGCCGAGCCGCTCAATGATTTCAGGCGCAAGCGCACAGCAGACGAGGCCGCGGCCGTACATGGCCATGAAGTTGATGGCGGCAGCGTCGGCGTACTCTGCACCGATCACCAGATCGCCTTCGTTCTCGCGGCCTTCGTCATCGGCGATGATGACCATGCGGCCTTCGGCGAGGGCTACTGCGGCGCTCTCTACACTGACGAAACCGGTCATTGTGCCTGCTCCGCGACAATTTTCTCTGCAAACTTGGCCATGATATCGACCTCCAGGTTGACCGGGTCGCCCGGCTTTTTGGTGGGAAGCGTGATGCGCGGCTGGGTATGCCGGATGAGCATCACGCTGAATGTTGTGTCGGTGACGGCCGTGACGGTGAGGCTGGTCCCGTCGATCGCGATGTAGGCTTTCTTCACGACGTAGCGCAGAAGCTCCGTAGGCGCCTCAATGGTCACCCACAGGGCGTCGCCGTCTTCTCTAATGCTTTGCAATGTTCCTGTGCCGTCGACGTGCCCTTGGACGTAGTGACCCCCCATCCGCGTGGTGGGGAGGAGGGCGCGTTCCAGGTTGACTGGGCTGCCAACTGTCAGTGAACGGAGACTTGTGACGCGCAACGTCTCGGGGGCGAGGCCGAAGGTTGCTGTGTCGGCGGAAAGCTCTGAAATCGTGAGGCAAACGCCTTGCACAGCGATGCTATCGCCGAGCTTTGCGTCGGTCAGCACTTCGTGCGCTGAGACAACCAGGTCGACGCCTTCGCCCGTGTCATTGAGGGCGGTGACGGTGCCCAATTCTTCGATCAGTCCCGTGAACATCAGGGTGCGGTCCTTTCTCGGAGACCTCGGATCAGGATGTCTTTTCCAAGGTGTTCAGTTTTGGTACGAGTCAGCCGGAATGCGTCAGCGAGGCGTTCGCTCCCCATGCCGGAGATCGCGTGTCGACCCGAGGCCATGAGCATAGGCGCGACGAAGGCCCAGACTTCATCGACGACGCCTGTGTCAAAGGCCGTGCCGAGGAGGGTGCCGCCGCCTTCGATCATAACGTCCGTGTGCCCCTCTTGATGAAGGAGCTTCAACGCCTCTGCGAAGTCGGGACGTCGGTTCTCACCAGGGAGGAGGGCCACTGTTGCTCCGGCTGTTTGCAGCGCGTCGACGCGGTCGGTTTCGGCGCTCTCGTGGGCGATGATCAGTGTGCTGCCTGGCGACGAGAGGACGCGGGCGGTCGTCGGCGTGCGCAGGCTGCTGTCGAGGATGACTTTCGTTGAAGGAGCGCCCTCGCGACCTTCAGGGCGCGGATCGAGCGCTGGATCGTCAGCCAAGATCGTCCCTACACCGACAATGATGGCGCCAGCGCGCTGGCGGAGGTCGTGGCCGCGGGTGCGGGCTTCGGGGCCGGTGATCCACTGGGACTCGCCGCTGCGGGTGGCGGTGAAGCCGTCGAGGGACATGGCCAGTTTGGCCGTGACCCACGGGCGCCAGCATTTGAGGCTGTGGATCCAGGGGCGAACCAACTCGGCGCATGCGCCGCGCACGTTTGGAGGTGCGAGGCGCGCCGGGATGCCAGCGGCATTCAATGCCGAAGCGCCGCCTTCGGCCAGGGGGTTCACATCGCGCAGGCCGTAGATGACTTCGCCCGCCTGCGCCTTGATCAAGCCTTCCGCGCAGGGCGGCGTTCGCCCGTAGTGGTTGCACGGCTCCAGTGTGACATAGGCCGTCGCGCCGCGCGCAGCATCACCAGCCAGCCGCAGGGCCATCGCCTCCGCATGCTCCAGGCCAGGGCCTTTGTGCCAGCCCTGGGCGATCACCACGCCGTCCTTGACCAGGACGCAGCCCACCATCGGGTTCGGATGGGTGAACCCCTCCGCCCGGCGGGCAAGCGCGACGGCGCGCTCAATATAGTGGGCGTGGTCCAACCCGCGCCTCCTCCATCGTTTCCGAGCTCATGAGGGGGCGCATTCAGCCTACACCGGTGTGCCCACGCGCCGATAAGTCTCGCGGGAGCGGGACTCTTGCGCATGTGCCAACGGTCCGCCACGCGCCAAGGCGCGCAGCGTCAGGCCAAGCTTTCTACCATCCGGACTATGACCGTCGGCACCGGATTCGCACCGGTTCCTGCATTCACTGCCATTCGATGAGGCAATTTGGGCGACCCAAAAACCCCTGGCAGCTTCCGCTCGCGGGCTGACAAAACACTTGTAAAACAAGTCTTTGATCACCGCCGGTGGGGACTTCCACCCCGCCCCGAAAGCTCTATGTCACCGCAGAACTAAGCCTCCCGCGGCCCTGTGGCAAGCGGGGCGCGGCAAAGGTGTCTTTTTCCTTAAGAGGTTATGGGTTAACCAGGAGTCTGGTTATCTGGGGTCTGGGTTATGAATCGCATCGTCGCCATTGCTTGTCGCATCGTCGTTGTCGCCGCGCTTACGTGGGTTCCGGCGAAGGCAACGCCCGATAGCTTTGCGGAGCTGGCCGATCGTGTGCTGCCGTCGGTGGTCAATGTGTCGACGGTCGCGGCGGGTCCGAATGCGGATCCTCGGGCTCTGGGCTCAGGCTTTGTGATCGACGAAGCGGGCCTGATCGTCACCAACAACCATGTGATCAACGACGCCACGGCGCTGATCGTCACCTTCGGCGATGACATGCAGTATGATGTGACCGTGCGCGGTAAGGACGTGGAGACGGACCTCGCGGTGCTTGAGATCACGGACCCCGACCGGAAGTTCAATGCCCTGCGCTTTGGCAACAGCGAGACAGCGCGCGTGGGCGATTGGGTGCTGGCCATTGGCAATCCGTTCGGCGTTGGCAGCTCTGTCAGTGCAGGGATCATTTCCGGTCAGAGCCGGGACATCGGCGCGGGGCTCTATGACAAGTTCATCCAGACTGATGCCGCCATCAACCGCGGCAACTCAGGCGGTCCGCTGTTCGACCGTCGCGGCCGCGTGATCGGTGTGAACACGGTGATCTTCAGCCAGACCGGCGGCAGCGTCGGTGTGGGCTTCGCCATCCCTTCTGAGGTGGCAGCCCCGGTCATCGGTCAACTGATCAAAGACGGCTTCACCACCCGCGGCTATCTCGGCGCATATCTCGAGGACGTCGATAGCGACACCCGCGAGCGCTATGGCCTGCGCCGCCGCGAAGGTGCTGTGGTCACGGGCATTGCTGTGAGCGATGGACCGGCCGCCGCTGCTGGCCTGGAGGCGGGCGACATCGTGCTGTCGTTCAACGGTGAGCGCGTAAAAGGCCGTCGTCAGCTGACGCAGATCATTGCCGACTCGCCGATTGGTGAGCCGGTCGAGGTTATCGTGAACCGTCAGGGCCAGCGCGAGACGATCGCCGTGACGCTGGTCACTCGTGCTGAGCGGGTTGCTCAGGCTACGAACGAACCCACCCAACGGACGGGCACGCAGATCGCTGGCATGACGGTGCAGACGGTCTCTGCGGCGCTTGCCAAGCAATACAACCTGCCAGCCGGTACTGAAGGTGTGGTGGTCACGGGCGTGAGCCATCACCTGACCGGCAACAGCCTCCGTCCCGGTGACGTGATCCTCGAGGTGGGTTGGGACGAGACGACCACGGTGGAGGCGATGAGCAGCCATCTCGGTGAGCTCCGCGAGGCGCGTTCTGGGCCAGTCAAGATTCTGGTCCGTCGCGGAGACGCGCTGTTTTACGAGACGCTTCGTCCGTAGGCGTCGGTTTAGAACGTAATCATCGACGTCACGATCGACGTTCCGACCGATGTGACAAGTCCGAAGAGCGTAGCGGTGATCCCGAACACGATGGCACGCCAGGCGCGTGCCCAGAAGCTTGTCTGCGGGAGCATTCGGAAGCTGGTTGTGGTGTCGAAGCCCATGGCGACTAGAAATGAGGCGCCTTGCAAGATCAGCAACTCGTTGGCGGTCGAGGCGAAAGCAAACAGAACCAGGAGAAAGAACCCTGCCGTCAGGCCAGGGATCGTTGCCGCGTAGTGTAACCGCAACCGGACAACGACGCTCGTTCCCGCTCCCCAGATCGGCAAGCAGAGCGCAGCGAGTGCTTGCCCTATCAGGTGTGTGAAGGGGAGTGCGGCCACGTAGACGGCGAAATAACGGTCGATCAGCTCCGAGGTCTCGTCTTCCGAAAGGGACTGTCCGCTTTCGGCCTGTGCGACCTGTGATTTCAGAAACTCGAAGAACTGTCCGTCCTCGGGTGCCCAGATGAATCGCAAAAGGGAAAGCGCTGAGAGGAGGAAGAAACCGATCCTGATCGACGGGGTGTAGACCCCCAGCCAGTCAAAATCGCGGGCGGCGTCGGCAACCTTACGCGGCGCGATGACACTATCACGGATCGTTTTCAGACCACGGATGTTCAGTCCAAGGACATCTTCAACAAGGCCTTGAACGCCAATGGATTCGCGTCCGGTCATGGCTGAACCCCTCTCAACCCCACCTGACGGCTCTAGTCTTTCGGCGAGGTCTCCAGCGCGAGGGCGTGGAGGGTGTCGCCCATCTTGCCGCCAAGGGCACGGTAGACGAGCTGGTGCTGCTTCACCCGGTTGAGGCCGTTGAACGCGGCAGAGGTGATCCGTGCACGGTAGTGGTCACCGTCGCCTGCGAGGTCTTCGATCTCGATCTCAGCATCAGGCATCGCGGCGAGGATCATGTCTTTGATTTCGCTCTCTTTCATCGGCATCAGGCGGTCCTCCTCAAGGCGGTAGAGTTCAGGCAGCGTCGCTTCATGCATCGCTGAAAGGGTGGCAACGGGCAGGCGGTCATCGCCGTCCAGGATGATATCCTCTCCGCCGAAAATGCCCAAACGGCTCGCCTGCAGGCCAGCCATCGCGGCCTTCAGGACGAAAGTATCGGCCGTGTCGGCGGGCATCGCACAGAGGTATCGCGCCTGGTCTTCGCCAAACCAAAAGGCAGCCTTCCGTTGACTGATCGCCGTGGTGAGCGCGACGCCCATACCGGATGCAAGGCACATCTCAGATGCGGCGACCAGGAGGCCACCGTCAGAAACATCATGGACAGCGGTGACGTTGCCGTCTTCAATCTGTTTGCGGATGAACGCACCAGTTTTGCTCTCAAGCTGGAGATCGACAGCAGGCGGGGCGCCTTCTTCGATACCGAACAGGGTGCGCAGGTAGAGGGACTGCCCCAGGTGTCCGCGTGTCACGCCTATGGCGACTAAGGCATCGCCGTTGTTCATCGCGGAAACTGTGGCGCGCTTTGAAAGATCCGTAAGCAGACCAACAGCGCCAATCGCTGGAGTGTGGGGGATCGGTGCCCCGTCCGTCTCGTTATAAAGCGAGACGTTGCCCGAGACGACAGGGGCGCCCAGCGCTGCTGCCGCTTCGCCTAGACCTTTAATACAGCCCACGAAACCCGCCATGATTTCAGGCTTTTCCGGGTTGCCGAAGTTGAGGCAATTGGTGATGGCCAGCGGCTCTGCTCCGACGGCGGAGAGGTTCCGGCACGCCTCAGCCACGGCTTGCTTCCCGCCCGCGACAGGATCGACGGTGCAATAGCGCGGGGTGCAGTCCGCGCTCACCGCAAGTGCTTTGTTTGTTCCGTGTACCCGCACAACCGATGCGTCCCCGCCGGTGATGAGCGTGTCGGCCATGACCGTGTGGTCGTACTGCTGCGTGATCCACCGTCGTGAGCAAAGCTCTGGCGAAGCCATCAGCCTGCTGAGCGCCAGGAGCATCGTATCGCCGCCTGGGCTGTTTGCGAGGTTCACCTCGACCGTCTCGTCTTCAACCCGAACCTTGGTCACGGCGCCTGCTGTCTCAAGGTTCGTCGCTGAAGTCTTGAAACTTTCGAGCGCTCCAGCATCGGCGCCGAACGCCGTGCGCGCATGGATGGTCAGCGTGCTGACGCCATGGGAAACACCAACTGCGCCGACGCCATCTTGTCCTTTAAGTGTCTCCGAGACCAGTGCATCTGCGATTTCCTCAAGGTCTCTTTCGCCCTTCGTCAGGTGAACCTGCACATCGGTGAAGGTCGCAGACGGATCCTCAAGCGGTGCGGGGGGCGTAAGATCAGCCTGCGGACGGTCATAGTTGGGCGCTTCGTCGGCGAGGGGACCGAGGGGCAAGTCGCACTCGACCTCGCCTTTATGCTCGATCACCAAACGCCCGCTGTCCGTGGTGTGGCCGATGACGGCGAAGTCGACTTCCCATTTCTCAAAGATGGCACGCGCTTTGTCTTCTGCGCCAGGCTTCAGAACCATCAGCATACGTTCTTGGCTCTCGGACAGCATCATTTCGTAGGCTGTCATACCGTCCTCACGCTGAGGAACGTCGTCGAGCTTGAGGTGAAGTCCGCCTTCGCCTTGCGCCAACCCGCCCGACGCCATCTCCACCGACGATGACGTGAGGCCAGCTGCGCCCATGTCTTGGATCGCGACGATCGCGTCTTCGGCCATCAGCTCAAGGCATGCTTCGAGCAGGAGTTTCTCCATGAACGGGTCGCCGACTTGGACGGTGGGGCGTTTCTCTTCGCTCGCCTCATCGAACTCAGCGGAGGCCATGGTCGCGCCGTGGATGCCGTCGCGGCCGGTCTTCGATCCGACGTACACGACGGGATTGCCTGCGCCCTTCGCCGCGGAGAGGAAGATTTTATCCGTGTCCGCAATACCCACGCACATCGCGTTGACGAGAGTGTTGCCGTTGTAGCGCGGATCGAACCCAGTTTCGCCGCCCACCGTCGGCACGCCCATGCAATTGCCATAGCCGCCGATGCCCGCCACCACGCCGGAGAGCAGATGCTTCGTCTTCGGATGATCGATCGCGCCGAACCGCAGCGCGTTGAGCAGCGCCACGGGCCGCGCGCCCATGGTGAAGACATCGCGCATGATGCCGCCCACGCCGGTCGCTGCACCCTGATAGGGCTCAATGAAGCTGGGGTGGTTGTGGCTCTCCATCTTGAAGATCACGGCCTGCCCATCGCCGATGTCGACCACGCCCGCGTTCTCGCCAGGACCGTGGATCACCTGCGGCCCCTCGGTGGGCAGCGTCTTCAGGTGCCGCCGCGAGGATTTGTAGGAGCAATGCTCCGACCACATCACAGAGACGATACCCAGCTCCAGCATCGAAGGCTCGCGCCCAATCGAGGTGCAAAAGCGGTCGTATTCGTCCTGGGTCAGGCCGTGCTCGGCAATGGTTTCAGCGCTGTGGGTCATCCGAGGGCCATGCCCCGCAGCGGGAGGAATGGCAAGGCTTCCGCGCGATCTGCTGAGGACTGCTGGCCAAAGCGGCGCGCTCGAGGTTAGATCCACGTCGTGGTCGTTCGTCCCTATGCATCTCTCGCAGCTGCCCTTGTATTGTTCGGCTGTGCCCAGGTCGGGCCGCCCGAGCGCTACCACTGCGCCGAACCTGGAGATGATGCTGGTTTCGCGCGGCACCTCCGGCTGGTGCAGTCTCAGGCCTCTTACCGGGGGGCGGGTGATCTTTTTCTTGAGCAGGGGCGTGATGGGCTGAACCACTATGCGATCGCTTGCGTCCATTATTCTGCTGAGCAGCATGCTGCGCTGGACGCTGCGCAGCGGCGGGGCTTCGTAGAGGGCTATGGGACCGGGTTTTGCAGTCCCAGAAACGGGTTCATATTGCCGGCGTCACGGTTGAGCGCTTGCGAAGTGGACCTGCAGCAAGCGCAAGAGTTTCGCGCCCGGATGCTGGTGTTCCTCAACAGCGCAACGAGACCGGCGCCGGTGACACCGGAAGAGGCGACACTCCGCCAACGCTACACGGAGATCGTGCAACGGGCACAAGTTCAGAGCCACCCAGCGCGGGAAGAGGCAGCAGCTGAGGCGCTATCGCTTGCTGAGCAGATCGATGTTTTTGAGGACGCTCGCCAGCCAGAGGTCCGCGATTCCCGGGCGGAGCGGGCGCGGCTGGCCCGAATGTGTAAGGCGACCGCGCCGTCGCAAGAGCTAGAAGAGTCCTGTCACCGGTTCTTCTTCTGGACGATGCCTGGGGCGCCGCTGTGATCCGGATCGGAGGCTTTCTTACGCTGGTTTTTCTCGCAGCCTCCGGGTGCGCCAGCAGGGTGGATCCCTCGGTGTGCCAAACTGCCGATTGGTTCGCCGAAGGCTATACAGCCGGGCGTACGGGTGATCCCGATGTGCTGGCGGCGCTCGCTTCGCGCCAAGATGCTTGTGGCGGAGAGCTTGTGGAAGGTTCGTTGTTCCAGCTCGGGTTCCGCGAGGGGCGAGATGCGCGCTGCTTGCCGAGGAACGCTTACGCCGATACGGCGCGAGGTGAGGCTGGCTTCTCAGATTTCGGCGTTTGTGCTTTTGACGCCCAGCTGGGTGCGTGGCTGGGATTTTCGCAGATGGGGCCAATTCAACGTGTACGGACGGATGTTCGAAACGGGTTATGTGCCTCTCCGATCACTTCGAGCGATGGATCGCTCGTAATGCATGATCCGTGTGCGTCATTTGACGCTTGCGTTCGCTCTTGTGAGAGCGCTGGTGTACTGGATCGGCTGGCTTGTGCTTCGGTGTGCACACCCGATGAGGGCGCGCTGGCGCAGTAGAGCGCGGCATTAAGGCCGGTCTCGCTTAAGCTCTTCCTGCAACTGTTCCACCGATTCGAAGAACTTCTTCTTCGTCGTATCGACGAACGGGTTGTCTGTTTGGATGGCTTTGAAAAGGGCGTCGCTGTCGTCTTTCACGATGCCGACCATCTGGCGGAGGAGGGCGAAGGTTTTGGTCTCTTGGTTGATCGCGGGCATGTCCATGTTCTGGAATACGCGGGCGATCATGTGGGTGAGGCCCTGGACGTAGGCCATTTGCTCGTCGTGCTCTTCCGCGGTGCAGGCGATGACGTTGAGGCCGAGCTGTTCGCGAAGGAACGCCTCCACACGCTCCGTACCCTGACTTCTGATGTTGACCACGGCGATGTTCTGGCCGTGGATGCCTGTCTTCCCGCTCTGCGGTCCGAAGAGGGGGTGGAGGCCGATGATCTCCACGTCTTCAGGCAGGTGCTCCACTAACGTCCGTGCAGGGAGCACTTTGACCGAGGCCACATCCAACACGATTTGTCCGGGGTGCAGGTGCGGGCGAATGGCCTCGGCAACCTCAGCAATAGCACGCACGGGAACGGCGAGGACAACAATATCGCAAGCGGCCGCTTCGGCGAGGCTGCAGGTCGACACGTTGTAGGTCTTAGCGAGGTCGGTAAGGTCCCGCTGGGTATCGTAAATCGACACCCGGAAATAGGGCGTCACGTGGCGCAGCATGAAGGCGCCGAATGCACCAACGCCAATCACGGAAAGAGTCTTTGTCATTCGCTGAGTAAGGACCAGCCTTCGGCGGGTTGCAATCACTCATTCTCGCAGAAGGTTGCACCTGCCGCTGGGTATGATCCGCGACGAGTGCTAGGGTGCGTTTGCCGTCAGGCTATCGCTGGC
Source organism: Pseudomonadota bacterium (assembly GCA_039198765.1). Classification (GTDB taxonomy): domain Bacteria; phylum Pseudomonadota; class Alphaproteobacteria; order Caulobacterales; family Parvularculaceae; genus Parvularcula. The sequence continues at coordinate 8,194 of JBCCTF010000054.1, read as the reverse complement.
GAGGTGGTTACGCCTTGATGTCGACGCTTGTTCTGTAGGCCAGCTTTTCTGCACGGGCTTCACCTGTCAGCGCAGCGCGAAGCTCAGCTGACTGGTTCGTCCATCCCCGGACGTCGAGGCGCTGGTTGCGCTCTTCCAGTGCTTTGCCGAGGTCAGAGCCTTCAGCGCGGCCTTCTGTGCTGATGTCGCGGTAGGCAGGCTTGCCTTCTGTTTCGGCAGTGAGGCCGCTGGCGACTGAAGCGTCACGTTGCGCGCGCTCTTCAAGTGCGCCGCCGAGGTCAGAACCCTCAGCGCGGCCGGCATCTGTGCGATCTAGGAAGGCAGGGTTGCCCTCGGTTTCCGAGGTCAGGCCACCAGCTGTCGGCGCATTGGTTGAGGAGGCACCAAGCTGGCCACGTTCTTCAAGAGCTTTGCCGAGGTCGGAACCTTCAGCGCTGACCGGTGTGCCGGCGCCTTCGGCCGCTGGCTTGGTGTAGGTCGGGAGCGGCGTGTTGCTTGTGTCTTCAACGGTGAAGGCGGGTGCTTTGTCTGCGACCTTGTCCGTTGTCTGTGTCACAAGGCCTGCGCCGCTTTCGTTCGTTGCCACTTCCGCCGACAGCGGCTTCTCAGCCGGTAGGCCGCGCGTGGTCTCGTCAAGGATGGCGCGGATTGTCCCAACAGCCGTCGAGATGCCTGGAACCTGGGGCCGTGTTTCTGCGCTGATACCAGCCGGGTTGGCGGAGACATTCGCAGGGCGCGGAGTCGTCGTGCTCCTCAAGAGGGTCAGCGCCGAGTTGCCGCGCGAAATTCCCAAGCTTGCAATGGTGGTCATGACGACGCTCCCCGTTTCCAGCGAGAAGAGATTCACACAACTTGGTGAAAATGGGCTGAACCAAATCGAGACAAATCGCTAGAGTTGTGCGGGGCGGTTGCATTACAACCCATAGGTGTGACTCTGTGGCCTCAATGGCGCCTGCTGTCACAGAGAGGACAGCGCGCTCCTAGTGCAGGCTCAGGACAATTTGAATGTCCCTTGGGGTGAGGCCTGCGACAAGGGCGCGGTCCTCTTGGGTGAGCTTCGCGCCCTTCCTGATGTGTTCCTGGATCAGGAAAGCCACCTCAGAGGTCGAGCGGTAGTAGAAATCGATATGCTCGCGGCTCACCTCTTCCAGCATGCGGTCGAGGACGCGTTTCTTTTTCTCCGCGTCGAGGTCTTGGCGCTTCTCTTCCATGTCCGCTCCTTAGCTCGCTGGGCTGGAACGGGGATTTAGCCACTGATGCGCGGATCGGGAGGCGGCAAAATGCGCTTGCTCGTCGGACTGGTTGGCATGTCGTCGATGCTGCCTTGCTTGAAGCCGAGGTTGTCCATCAGCGCTTCGTCTTCGTCCACGTCAGGATTGTCCGTGGTGAGGAGCTTGTCGCCGATGAACATCGAGTTCGCGCCTGCGAGGAGGCACAGAGTCTGGCCTTCATCGGACATGGTCTCGCGGCCTGCGGAGAGGCGGACCCAACTCGCGGGGAAGACGATGCGGCAGACCGCGATGGCGCGGGCGAGTTCGATGACGCTGAGCTGAGGACTGTCGCCGAGCGGTGTGCCTTCGATTGGGACCAGCATGTTGATCGGCACGCTCTCCGGATGCGGAGAGAGCTGCGCCAGTTCGTGGATCAGGCCGATGCGGTCCACCCTTCCTTCGCCCATGCCTAGGATGCCGCCGACGCAGAGCTTGATGCCAGCCTTCCGTGCCTTGGCTAGGGTGTCGAGGCGATCTTCGTAGGTCCGTGTGCTGACCACCTTGCTGTAGTACTCGCGCGAGGTGTCGAGATTGTGGTTGTAATAGTCGAGGCCGGCGTCCTTCAGCGCTTCGGCCTGGCCCTCTTCCAGCATCCCAGCGGTGACGCAGGTTTCGAGGCCTTCGGCTTTCACCGCCTCCACCATCGCGGCGACCTTGGGCAGGTCCCGGTCTTTGAGGGAGCGCCAGGCGGCGCCCATGCAGAAGCGGTCGGCGCCGTTCATCTTCGCCTGCTTGGCCGCAGCGACCACCGCGCCGAGGGGCATCAGCTTTTCAGCTTTGAGGCCCGTGTCGAAGTGGGCGGATTGGCTGCAATAGCCACAGTTTTCTGCGCAGCCGCCGGTTTTGATCGACAGCAACTGAGACTTCTGCACCCGGCCGTCGGCCCAGTTGGCCGCCTTCACCGCCAGCGCCTTGGTGAACAGCGTGTCCATGGGCAGGGCGTAGAGGGCAGCGATCTCGTCCCGCGTCCAATTGTGGCGGGCCTGGGTGTCGGTCATGGTGTGGTCCAGGGTTACAGGCTTTCGACCCTACCGATTCGCCACTTTTGGGCAACGGTTCGGCCGAGAAAATGTTTATCCCCAACGGGAACGAGCGGCTCTATCCCTCTGTGTACGGCGGATCATCCGAAAAGGAGCCAAGGCGCGAGGCGGACGCCCGAGAGGTAGTGGTGCAGGTGGTGCACGACCAGGAACCCGCCGAAGAGGCCGCCGAGGACGGCTGCGCCGTCACCTAAAAGTGATGTCCCCGATGCGCCCTTGTCCCCGCGCAGGTGGTAGGAGACGCGGGCCACGACGCCGTAGACGAGGAACGCGCCAAACACGGTGACGGAGCGGCTGTCTCCGTTCACGAGCAAGTGCGCCAAGCCAGCCACGGCGGTGCCGAGGACCATGGGGTGCCCAGCCAGTGATTTGATCCGCCCCGCCGGCAGGTAAGACGTCGCGAACAGGATGAATGAGACGGTCATCAGGGCGTAGGCTGCGTAGAGGCCCCAGGCGGGCGGGGTGTAGATGATCTCTGGCACCGTCGATCGCCAGCCGAGGACGAGGAGCACGAACCCGCCGAGCGAGGCGAGGGAGTACAGCCCCTTGAACGGCCCCTCACCGATTTTCCCGACGACGGCGGCCCGCGCGCTGGGCGCGTAGGCCGAGAACAGGTGCGTGCCCAGGAACAGCGCCAGGCCGAGATAGATGAGGGTCATGGTGGCTCCCCTCCAACAGCTGCGCGGGCGACGTTAGGGGATCTCGCGCGGCGTGGGGAGGGTGAAGCGCAGTGGACGGCTGGCAGGGGTGATCCCCGGCGCCGGTGGGCGACCGCAGAAAGAGGGATGCCGCGCGGCTGTCCGCCCACGGATGGTTTTGTTATGGAAGCGGGCGGACCGAAGGGTTCCAATCCACGCCGCGCGGCAGTTTTGCCCTCACGCTCCCTGTATGGCCCAACTGGCGAGCTCACGCACGGGGAGGACCGTCATGCCCGAAAAACTGCTCCGAGCACGGAGGACCAAAACACAGCAAGCGCCATCGGAGACGGTACCAGACGCCCAGGTCTTGCTGCTGGGTGGAGTGTAGCGCGGTGGGAGGGTGTGGGGATAAGGTTAGGGGGTGGGGTCGGAGTCGTTGGGTGGGGTGTTCGCAAGGCCATAGGGGTCATCCTCTGAGTATGGCCCTTCCTTTGGCCGCGGAATATCTTTTGGCCATATGACGTTTCTCGCTTGAGCGAGCTGGACAACTGAGACGTTTCTAGCGACTTCCAAAATCGCACCATTCAAGTCGGCTGTTTCCAAGCTAGTCTCTGTGAGATCGGAAGCAGCGAGGTTTGCGTCTTCCAAAAGTGCTCCAAACAAATCAGCCAATGTCAGGTTTGATGCTCTAAGCTCAGCAGACGTCATGTTTGCTGCAGCCAAGCAGGCGTTTGAGAGGTCTGCTCTGAACAACCTTGTTTTCGTGAGGTTGGCTGCGATGAGCACAGCTCCGGTCAAGTTGCTCCCGCTTAAGTCCCAACCCACCATCTGTGCGTTTGGTTGGTCTAATCCTGCGAGGTTACAGTTTCGAAGATCGACGCGACTGCCGAGCCGGGTCTGCTCTCTCTGATCTAAGGTGCTGCTAGAAGTAAGTGCGGAAAGCGCCTCAAAAGCCTTTGAGACTGACTCAGTCGGTCGGGTTTCCTTCCTTGCTTGGAGCGGTTTTCCGTCAGATTTTGTCGGAGGGTCTTGGTCTTCCCTGTCCACAGGATGCACGAGCGGCCTGGTTTGTTTTTGAGCCGATTGACTTGTCTCTGCGCGGATGAAGCCAGCAAGGAGTTCGATGACTGTTTCGCGGTACTTGGAATCTTGCTCCAGACCTAGGCGCTTGAGCGCCGTGATGCCTGCGATGCGGACGGCGGGGCTCTTATCCTTCAGCAACTCCGCGGCGGAGACGTAGCGTTGGTTGCGTTCGGCCTCGAAGGCGACGCGGACTTGGTCTTCGCTGATCCGTGTACGGCGGGCTGCGTTGTAGAGTTGGAAGAGGCCGAAGACGGCGCCGACGAAGCCTGCGAGAGCGAACAGCAGGTTGCGCAGGATCTCGGCGTCGGTCTGGCTGTCGTTCAGGCCTCTGCCGTCGGGGAAGATGCTCTTTTCGAAGAGGTTGGGGAAAGGGCTGTAGCCAAAGCCGAGGACTGCGATTGCTGCGGCGATGATCAAGACTAACGCAGCGAGAAAAAAGCGGAGAAAGCCAGTCTCAATCCATTGCGAACGGTTGGAGCCAACGATCGCTCTCCATACGATTCTAAGGCTCGGGCCGAAGATCCATATCAGAGTACTTTTGATCCGTTCCCAGAGTTTGCTCATCTTGCCGTCATCCCGGGCTTGACCCGGGATCCATTGCCCGGCTTGAAAACTACCGTATGCTGAACGTTTTTTCTGTGATGGATCCCGGATATTTGCTTCGCAAATTCCGGGATGACGTCAGGAGGCGATGGCGCGTTTGCGGTGGGACACCATGCCTAGGCGCTTGCATCTTTCTTGGGTACTTCACTCCTCCGGCAAGCCGTCCCACGCCTCAAGGATGGCATCAGCAACGTCCTTGCCCAGGCGTAGGCCCATATCTGTGGAATAGCGGAAATGGGCGCCGTTGTAGATCCGCGACATGGCGCCGACGGTGGCATAGTCTTGGTACGTCGCAAGCTCGATGCGGTGCCCTTCGATGTAGGACACCAGATCACCCTCAAAGCCGCGGTTTTCGTCCTTCGTATAAATATCGTCGGCGAGGATCACCACTTGCTCGCCTTCTTGAAGCGGCAGCAGCACCTCCAAGAGATGAGCCGTGGCCGACACAAAGGTGCAGTGGCCGCAGGGGTACTCGGACGAATTGGGGGTCCTCAGGAGCGGTGTCCAGCCGGGGTCGCTGTCCGTGTCGTCGCGGCCGTCGATGTCGCCGTTACGGATGGCGGTTATAGGCCGCCAGGACTGGAAGTGCAGTTTGCCTGCGAACTGCGCTGCGCCCAAATCTTCCGTAGCTAGATTGTAGATCGCCATGATCCGCGCTTGCTCAAACAGGGTGAGGTCACGACGATCCATGATGCGGTAAATCATCGGGTGCGGGTCTTGCAGATCATAGATCATGGATGACTTGGCCTGCTCCTCCGTGCGCACATCGCTGGTGGTGCCGCCGACCCGTTTCGTCTCATTGTAGCTCGCTGCGTAGGCGTCCGAGTCGGGGCGCGGCGGTGCCGGAAGCTTTGTCGCCCGGGCAGGGTCATAGGCGAAGTGGGCCTCGTGCGCGGTGACGACATCATTGGGGATTTGTGTGGGTACATAACGTCCGGGTACGGTAAAAGGCCGGTAGTGGACTGGGTCGCTTACGGTCCGCGTGGCCATCTCGTAAGCCAGTTCCGCTGAAGCCGTCGCCAACGCCTGAAGATCATCGCGCCGGCCAAGACGTCTGACCCGCATCAGGCTTCGAGTGTTGGTTTTGAAGTATGTGTTGAGGTACGCTCGGCCCGCTGCGGCCGCGGCTTCATCGGGCGTTGCTTCGGCATTAGGAAGGTCCGTACCGAGATCATAGCGGTCGTCGACCTCGGCCCCGGCATAGTACATCGCGAGGAACAGCCCCGCTAAGAGGCGTAGCGTGTCGGGGTCGTCACTCGGGAATTCTTCCGCTTCGAACACAGCTGCTTCCCACGCCGCAATCGCCGGTGCTGCTGTAGCATGTGGACTGAAGGCCGCGACGCTGGCGATGGCCAACCCCAGAAAGACATCTTTGGTTCGCATGGCTTTTTGCTCCCTAAAACCGTTTCGGCTTATCAGGGAGCTCCTGTACGGGCCAGCAGGGTCGGCAGTCCTAGGCCGCGAGGGCCGAGATGGCCTGGCGGAAAAACACTTCGCCGTCGGCGCCTTCGGCCATGGCGCGTTCGGGGTGGGGCATCATGCCGAGAATCTTGCGGTCTTCCGAGACGATGCCTGCGATATTCCGTGCGGCGCCGTTGATGGGTTCGACGTAGCGGAAGGCGACACGGCCTTCGCCTTCGAGGCGGTCGAGGACATCGTCCTGGGCCTGATAATTGCCGTCGTGGTGGGCGACGGGGAAGCGGGTGTAGGCGCCGCTGTCGTATCCGTTCGTGAACGGACTATCGTTCGCTTCGACGCGCAGGGTGACTTCGCGGCTGATGAAATGCTGGTTGGCGTTGGTCATCAGTGCGCCGGGGAGGAGGCCGCTTTCGCAGAGGATTTGGAAGCCGTTGCAAATGCCCAGGGTCGGACCGCCTGTTTTCGCGCGGGCGATGACGGCGTCCATGATCTTGGACCGCGCCGCGATCGCGCCGCAGCGGAGATAGTCGCCGTGGGCGAAGCCGCCGGGCAGGACGACGAGGTCCAGGCCCTCGGGCAGCGCGCTTTCGGCGTGCCAGATCATCTCAGGCTCCGCGCCGGTCGCCTGGCGCAGGGCGACCTGGGCGTCGCGATCACAATTGGAGGCGGGGAAGACAATGACAGCCGTTTTCATGGCTCGGCCCCTACCGCGCCCCGCACGCTTTCGGAAGGGGTGGTTTAGCGGCGGCGCACCCGCGGCGTGATCGCCAGACCGGCGAGCAGGAAGCCCATCAGAACGCCGCTCGACGGAGCCGGGACCGACATGATGTTGTCGGCAACAACGCCGTCGATCTTGAGAGCCACACCGGTGTTGCCCTGGTTCTCATAGTAGACGAGCTTGAACGTCTTGAGGCCCGTGCCGAAGTCGCCGGTGACGTCGGTCCAGTCAAAGCCGCGGGGCGCGGTCCGGCGGCTCACCTCCACACCGTCGATAAAGAGGGCGAAGCCGTCGTCGGAGCCGACAGAGAAAGTCTGCGTTCCGCCTGCCAGGTCGATCATGCCCTCAAAGACCCAGACGGTCGTCTCCAACTTGATGTCGAGCCCAGAAAGGGTGCTGGCATCGCCGCCGATCATCTCGGAGATCATCTTGTTGCTTTTGATGGTGTTGCTGTTCGCCGGATAGTTCAGCGAGCTGACGTCGAAGGTCGCCACTGCAGGGTTGGCGTTCGCAAAGGCGATCCAGTCATCCACTGTGTTCATCTGGGATGATGAGTCGTAGACGCTGGCGCTGACGTTCACGAGAACCGTCGCCGCTGAGGCGGACGAAGCCGCAAAGAGTGCTGCTGCAAAGGCGCTGGCGAGCCATTTCATCATCGTGTTTATCCCCGAGGCCGATGCGTGATGTTAGAACGCAAAGGCTTCGGAAACGTTGCGGGGGGTGTCGACGCTCGGCAGGCTGTGTTCACCGAGGAGAAACTCTATGGAATATCTGCACACGATGATCCGCGTGCGTGACCTCGACGCGACACTGGCTTTCTTCTGTCAGGGCCTTGGTTTTGTTGAGGTGAGCCGGAAGGACTATGAGAAGGGTCGCTTCACGCTCGTCTTTCTTGCGGCGGCTGGCGATGAGGCGCGGGCGCGCGACGACAAGGCGCCGATGGTCGAGCTGACCCACAATTGGGACCCTGAGGAGTATGACGGCGGGCGCAATTTTGGCCATCTCGCCTACCGGGTGGATGATCTCTACGGCCTCTGCGCGCACCTTCAGGAGATGGGGGTGACTATCAACAGGCCGCCGCGCGACGGGCATATGGCCTTTGTTCGCACGCCTGATGGGATCTCGATTGAGCTGCTTCAGCGGGGCGAGGCCCTGCCGCCGCAAGAGCCTTGGGCATCGATGGAGAACACAGGCTCCTGGTAACAAAAAAGGCGCCTCGAAGGGCGCCTTTCGTCATCAGGTGAGGGCTGTTCTGCCCTTACTTGATTTTGCCTTCTTTGAACTCGACGTGCTTGCGCGCGACGGGGTCGTACTTCCGGACAACCATCTTCTCGGTCATCGTGCGCGTGTTCTTCTTGGTCACGTAGAAGTAACCGGTGCCGGCAGTGGAGTTCAGGCGGATTTTGATCGTCGTCGGTTTGG
>JBCCTF010000053.1:0-22341 GCA_039198765.1 Pseudomonadota bacterium | reverse complement strand
GAACGTCCCGCCCTGCATTTCAGCCATCGACAGCTTTCCGTCGCGGGCGCGAAGGCCGAGTTCGCCAATCTTCTTTTCGATGGCGGCAAAGCTCATCTGGTCAGCGTCTCGAACGACGGGCACCACAAGACCTGTCGGCGTACCGACGGCAACGCCCATATGGACGAAGTTCTTGTAGACGACATCGGTGCCGTCGATCTCAGCATTGACCTCAGGCACTTCGCGCAGCGCCGCGATCGAGGCCTTCACGAAGAAGCCCATGAAGCCAAGCTTGGTGCCGTGCTTCTTCTCGAACAGCTCTTTGTACTCAGAGCGCGTGCTCATCACCGCGGACATGTCCACGTCGTTGAACGTGGTCAGCTGAGCGGCGGTGTTCTGGCTTTCTTTCAGGCGCGAGGCGATGGTCTGGCGCAGGCGAGACATCTTCACCCGCTCTTCGCGGTCGCCCAGCGGTTTGGGCGTATGCGGAGCTTTCGCTTGCGCAGGCTGCGGTGCGGCAGAGACCGAGCCAATTGCCGCCAGCGCATCGCCCTTGGTCACGCGGCCACCTTTGCCCGTGCCTTGGATAGCGCCGGCATCGAGGTTGTTCTCTGCAATCACCCGGCGCGGCGCTGGGCTCAGCGGAGCATTGTCCGCCTTCGGAGCACTCGGCGCAGGAGCAGCTGCGGGCGCAGCGCTCGCCGCAGGGGCATCGCCCGTGACCATTACAGCGAGAACGGCGCCGACCGAGACCGTGTCGCCTTCCTGCGCGACGATCTCCTTGATCGTGCCACTGGCCGGTGCGGGAACATCGACGGCGGCTTTGTCGGTTTCGAGGCTCACGATCGGATCGTCTAGCTTCACCTGATCGCCGACCTTGACCATCCACTCGCCGATGTCGGCCTCCGTGACACTCTCGCCTGAGGCTGGTGCGACGATCTGGATTTCCTCGCCCGATGCTGATGCGGCAGCAGCTGGCGCTGTGCCGTTTGTTGCGGGTGCTGACGATCCGTTGACGGAGGAAGCGGGTGCGCCAGCACCTTCGCCGATTTCGCCGAGGAGTGCGTTCAACTCCACGGTATCGCCTTCTTGCGCGCTGATCTTGCTCAGCACGCCAGCCGCGGGTGCAGGGACTTCGACGGAGACCTTGTCGGTCTCCAGCTCAACCACAGGCTCATCAGCAGCGACGTTATCGCCTTCTTTCTTTAGCCACTGACCAATGGTGGCTTCAGTTACGCTTTCGCCCAACGTGGGTACACGGATTTCTACCATAAGACGCTTACGACCTTTGTTATCCCAGGGCCTCTTCGAGGAAGGCTTCCAATTCGATGCGATGCTGTGCGGCGTGGCCGGTCGCGGTGGACGCGGAGGCTGGCCGGCCAGCGTAACGGGGGCGGCGGTGCTTGGCTTCGATCTGTTCCAGCACCCATTCGATGTTGGGCTCCATGAAGAACCAAGCACCCATGTTCTTCGGCTCTTCCTGACACCAGACCATCTCGGCGTTCTTGAAACGTGAGAGCTCATTGATCAGTGAACCGACGGGTACAGGATAGAACTGCTCCACGCGCAGCAGGTAGACATCGTCCGCACCCCGCTTTTCACGCTCTTCCAAGAGATCGTAGTAGACCTTGCCGGAGCAGAGCACGACGCGTTTGATCTCGTCAGCAGGTTTCAGCGTGAGCGTCGAACCCGGCACATATTCCGCGTCATCCCAGAGCAGACGGTGGAACGTCGAGCCTGGGCCCATCTCTTTGTAGGTGGAGACAGCCTTCTTGTGGCGCAGCAGCGATTTCGGCGTCATCAAGACCAGAGGCTTGCGGAAGTCCCTTTTCATCTGCCTGCGGAGGATATGGAAATAGTTCGCAGGCGTCGTACAGTTTGCCACCTGGAGGTTATCCTGGGCACAGGCCTGCAGATAACGCTCAAGGCGCGCCGACGAGTGCTCAGGACCCTGACCTTCGTAGCCATGCGGCAGGAGCAGGACGAGGCCAGACATCCGCAGCCACTTCCGCTCAGCCGAGGAAATGAACTGGTCGAAGATGATCTGCGCACCGTTCGCGAAGTCGCCGAACTGCGCTTCCCAGAGGGTCAGCGTCGTCGGATCAGCCAGCGAATAGCCGTACTCAAAACCCATCACCGCATATTCGGAGAGGCTTGAGTCGATCACCTCAAACTCAGCTTGCTCATCAGACAGGTGGCGAAGCGGTGTCCACCGTTTCTCCGTCTTCTGATCAACGAAGCTCGAGTGGCGTTGCGAAAACGTTCCGCGCACAGAGTCTTGACCGGACAGGCGAACCCGATAGCCCTCACTGAGGAGCGAACCGAAGGCGAGAGCCTCTGCCGTTGCCCAATCAATGCCCTCGCCTGCATCGAGGGTCTTCTCTTTGGCGGCGAGAATGCGCTTCAGCGTTTTGTGGATCGTGAAGTCTTGCGGAACGTGGGTGAGCCGCTTGCCGATCTCGTTCAGCTTGTCGATGTCAACGGCGGTATCGCCCTTGCGGTCATCGTCCTGGGGCGGACGGAAACCCTTCCAGCGCGCGTCCAGCCAGTCAGCCTTCGTCGGCTCATAAGCCTTCCCGCGCTCGAACTCCGCCTCAAGGAAATTGCGGAAGTCCGTCATTTCCTTGTCGACATCGGCTTCGGTCAGCAGGCCCTCTTGAACGAGACGATCTGCATAGAGCTCCCGCGTAGTACGACGTCCACGGATCTTTTCGTACATCAGCGGCTGGGTGAATGATGGCTCGTCACCCTCGTTGTGGCCGTAGCGGCGGTAGCACCACATATCGATGACCACGTCGTGGCCGAATTCCTGACGAAATTCCGTCGCGACCTTCGCGGCAAAAACGACCGCCTCGGGATCATCGCCATTGACGTGGAAGATTGGCGCTTCGACCATCTTCGCCACATCCGACGGGTACGGAGAACTGCGCGAGAAACGCGGGCTCGTGGTGAAGCCGATTTGGTTGTTCACGACGAAGTGGATCGTCCCGCCCGTGCGGTAACCGCGCAGCTGGGTGAAACCGAAACACTCGGCGACCACGCCCTGCCCCGCAAACGCAGCATCGCCGTGGAGCAGAAGCGGCATGACGTGGGTACGGGCGATCGAAATCTCTTCGCCTGGCTCCATCATGTCCTGCTTCGCGCGGGATTTGCCGAGCACGACCGGGTTCACCGCCTCAAGGTGCGAGGGGTTCGCCGCCAGGGAGAGGTGGACTTCATTGCCGTCGAAATCACGGTCCGACGAAGCACCCAGGTGGTACTTCACATCGCCCGATCCTCCGACGTCGGAGGGAATGGCGGCGCCGCCCTGGAACTCGTGGAAAATCTGATAGTATTCTTTGCCCATCACCGCGGCGAGGACATTGAGACGGCCACGGTGCGGCATGCCGAGATTGATCTCTTTGACACCCAGCGCACCGCCGCGCTTGATGATCTGCTCCAGCGCAGGAACCATCGACTCGCCGCCGTCGATACCAAAACGCTTCGTGCCCTGATATTTGACGTGGAGGTAGTTCTCAAAGCCTTCGGCTTCGATCAGCTTACTGAGGATCGCCTTCTTACCCTCGGGGGTGAATTTGATCTCCTTGTCCATCCCCTCAATGCGGTTCTGCAGCCACTGCTTCTGTTTGGGATCGGTGATCTGCGTGAACTCAATCGCGAAGGTGCCGCAATAGGTGCGGCGCAGGATTTCAAGGATCGTCCGTAGGCTGGCTTTCTCGAGGCCAAGGACCATGTCGAGGAAGATCTCGCGGTCATAGTCCTCGTCGGTGAACCCGTAGCTCGCCGGGTCCAGCTCCTCATGCACGTCGATTTCGCGCAAGCCCAGCGGGTCCAAGTTTGCGATCAGATGCCCCCGCACCCGGTAGGCGCGGATCAGCATCAGCGCGCGAACGCTGTCGTGCACCGCCGCCTGAATGGCGTCAGGGCTGGCCGTGGCCGCTTCTGGCGCACGCTTCTCAATCTTCGACTTGAGGACATCGCCAATGGCGGCCCAGTTGCCGCCCAGCGCTGCCGTTAGCTCATCGCCAGGACGTGCTGGCCAATCGTTCCGCGCCCAGCTGGCACCAGCGGCGTTCCGCTTGGCCGTTTCCGCGCCGTCACCAAAAGCATCGAAGTAAGCGCGCAGCGCAGGATCAACACTCTGCGGGTCGTCTGCATACCGAGCAAATTGCTGCTCAAGGTAGACGGCATTCGCGCCTGATAGGAAAGAAATATCGTTCAGAGACTGACGATCTGAGAAGTCGGAGCCGGAGCTTCCGTCGTGGGCCATGGCCTCAGGGTCCTCAATGGACTGCGGCAGACCGCTCCGCCGCAGCGTTTTACGTACTCAAATGGCCTCGAAAGGCCTGTGCCGCTTCAACTTAGAGAGCGGCTGGGCGGGCGCAACCACACGTTACCGTAACGCGCAGTTGCATGCGTTTTAGCTTGCCCCATTTTCCTTAAGAAGTTCGACAAGGGTCGTACCCAAACTTGCCGGTGTCGGCGCGACGCGGATGCCCGCTTCGTTCATCGCCGCGATCTTGCTCTCCGCGGTGTCGTCACCGCCTGAAACGATCGCGCCAGCGTGGCCCATGCGGCGGCCCGGAGGCGCCGTGACGCCTGCGATGAAGCCAACAGTCGGCTTTTTGACAGGGTGTTCAGCGAGGAAGCGCGCAGCATCGGCCTCTGCGCTGCCGCCGATCTCGCCGATCATGATGATGCTCTCGGTTTCGTCGTCCGCCAGGAACATCTCCAGGACGTCGATGAAGTCGGTGCCTTTGACCGGGTCGCCGCCGATGCCGACGCAGGTCGACTGTCCAAGGCCAGCGTTCGTGGTCTGGTGCACCGCTTCGTAGGTCAGCGTGCCTGAACGGCTGACAATACCCACGGAGCCGCGGCGGTGAATGTGGCCAGGCATAATGCCGATTTTGCACTCATCCGGCGTGATCACGCCTGGGCAGTTCGGTCCGATCAGGCGGCTTTTCGAGCCCTTCAGCGCTTCGTTGACGCGAACCATGTCGAGAACAGGAATGCCCTCGGTGATCGTGATGATTAGCGGCATCTCCGCCTCGATCGCTTCAATCATCGACGCCGCAGCGAATTTCGGCGGCACATAGACCACCGTCGCGTTCGCGCCGGTCTCAGCCATAGCGTCTGCAACCTTGTCAAAGACAGGGAGCGTCGCGCCGTCCGCGGCTTCACCGCCGGTCCAGGTCTGGCCGCCTTTGCTGGGCACAACCCCGCCGACCATCTGCGTGCCGTAGGCAATCGCTTGTTCTGTATGGAAAGTTCCGGTTTTTCCGGTCAGGCCTTGGCAGAGAACCTTCGTGGTCTTGTCGACAAGAATCGCCATGGATCAACGCACTCCAAAAATCACTGGAGGCTCGATAAGGAACGCCTTGTCGCAGTGCAACCATTACCGGCGGCAGGTTCGACGATTGTCGGTCTTTATGGGGTCTTCCGTCCGCCCCAGAGCCATGCTCGGCCGCTGACCAACAAGTGCCCACGCCGTTTTTTGGCGATGACGACGGTCAGAACCACGGAGAACAGGATCACCACGAGGCGGATGATGTTGGCTCCCATCGGGCCCATCGCGCTGTCAGCGACTGAGAAGATCTCCCAGTAGGCGTTCATTAACAGGTGGGCGAACGTCGGGACCCAGACATTGAAGCCCCACTCGGCATAGAGCCATGAGAACCATAGGCCGCCGAACGCGGTGATCGCGAAAATGCCAGCCGCCTCGCCGGCGCTGTTGCCTTGATAGAGGTGCGCCGCGCCGAACGTCAGGGCGACTAGGAGCGCTGCGGGGAGAAAGCCCCATCCTGCGAACCGAAAGAGGAAGCCGAACAGGAACGCTCGGAACAGAAGCTCTTCCCCAAACCCGGGGAGGACGGCGCCGCTGACCAAGTCCCACACCAGCTCATCAGGCAGCGCCAGCGGCGAGGTCAGCGCGAAGTAGCCTAGCATCGGCGCGGTGGCGATGAGCGCGAAAGCGAGCCCGCCGAGAAACCCTCGGTCGAGACCAAGAGACCGCGCAATATGACGAGGGCCGAACAGCAAGCCTGCGACGAGCATCGGCCCAAAAATAATCGAGCCGTAGATCACAGCGACGAAGATCGCCCGCCGCGTCCAGCCATCGGTGCCCTCGGCCAGCGCTTGGTAGATAGGGCTGTTAATTTGATCGATCGCAAAGAATGCGGCGATCGTCACGATACTGATCAGCCACCACGGCCGCGAAGGAATCGAATGCTCGTTCGTCACTGCCCTGGTCCTCCCTCTCGTTTTGCGACCGTTGGCCAAGGGCTCAGTTTAGCGGATCACGCCTTTGACGGCCATCGTACCTGAGACCAACAATCGCTTTGCTGCGACTGGCGTCTCACCCCTCCGCATGGGAACGAGTTGGGGCGCTCGATAGCGGCACGTAAGTGGGTCAGGCTTGATCGAAGGTATAGCCCAGCGCGCTGATTTCCTTCGCGTACCAGGAGCCAACCAATGCGCGGCTTTCCGGTGTGTAATAGGTTGAGTAATGGGGCCGATCTTCGCGGTATTCGGAGCGTTTGCGGGGTAGCTCGAGCGGCTCCATACCGATCTTGCCCCACAGAGCGGCGAGGTCATCATCGAAGGTTTCGTAGCGCAGGATGAAGTCGGCCACGACCTTGTCGTCAATCGCGTAAACCGGCCAATTCTGGAGGCGAACATGCTCGGTTGAGCGATAGATCAGTGAACGGATGTCTTTGTCGAAGTTTGGCGTCCGCCCGGTCTTCCAGCAGCGGTGCATGTAGAGGGAGACCTGCCGGTCCCAGGGGTTTCGCTCCACCGCGAATTTGAAATAGCTGTCGAAAACGTCAGCACCCAGAACATGCCTTGCCTGCGCAGCGGTGGCGTGCACGTGCAGGCCAAAGCGGCTGGGCATTTTGCGCTTTAGCGCGCCGTGGTGGATGGGTGAGAGTTTGGACCAAGCTGGCCGCGACATATCGGCTGCAAAGTCACCCGGCCCGCCTGCATCCTTGAGAACTTGGCTGAGCGAGCTGCCGGCGGTCTTCTCGGTACGGAGGAAGATGAACTTGTGGGTGTGGCTGACGATCATGGCTGCCGTTTGGCTGGTAAGGGCTTACGTCGCAAGCCACACAAAAAAACGCCCCCCGACCATTTGGTCGAGGGGCGTTGCCCATGGGGGATGAGCTTAAGCGTTACGCTTTTTTCGCACGCTTGCGCAGGAAGCCTGCGCCAAGAGCCGTACCGAACAGCCACACACCGGCCGGAAGCGGAACTTCCTGCGTCGGAAGGAAGCTCTCGATGAAGTCGACGCCAGAGGAGACGCGCGCGTCGCCCATGAACTCACCGAACGACGAGTTGATGATGCCGTCGATGTCACCGAATGGGTTGCCACCGAGGCTGTAACGACGACCGAAGGACGTCACGCCAGCAATCTTGCCGTCGATGAAGCCCGGGCCACCGGAGTCGCCAGGAGCCGAGTTGGACTCAAGGTCGACGCCCAGATCGCTGACGAGATCAATGTCAAAGAAATCGTACAGCAGTTGGCTGAGGTTTTGGTCTTGCAGGCCGTTGTCGAAATCGGACAGCAGAATCGACTCACCGAAAGCACTCGCGCCGATGCCGAGGACGTCAACAACGAACGCTTCGGTCATGTCATAAACGTTCGTGCCGAACAGTTTGAAGCCGAGCGGAGTGTCTGCACCGTCGTTGCCATTACCGATCCGGCCAAAACCAACGCGCGTGTACTCTTGGAAGAGCTCGTCCTGATCGGTGTAGAGCTCGTACGTATCGATGTTGTCGCCTGGCGTTTCAGTGAGGGTCACGACAGCAAAGTCGAAACCGTCGCCCAGGTCGCCGTTGTACAGCGGGTGAACGTTGGCTTGGGTGATCGTCTCAAGGGTGTACGTCTCAACTTGGCCGTCACCGTTGATGAAACGAGCTTCACCACCAGCAAAATCGACGTTGCCTGCGCCGTCAGTCAGGCAGTGCGCTGCAGTCAGAATTTGGTTCGGACCGATCCGCGAGCCGGTGCACAGACCGCCGCTTTGACCGTTGTTGGTCAGGAACAGTGAAGCCACACCAGTGAATTGCTCAGGCACATAGTTCGGGCCAGGGCCATAGACGACGCCCGTCTGGTTGTCGATCGGGTTACCGAAGACGTTGGGCGTGCCCGGAACGACACCGTTGTTGTTGTCCACAGTCACGATGCGTTCTTGTGTGCTGTAGGAAATAACCGGCATCGCCTGCGCCGCGCCAGCCAGCGCAACCGTTGCAGCCGAAAGGCCGAGGAGAATTTTCTTCATAGGGAGCCCCCATCTCATTAAAAAGCCAAGCGGATTTCCTCGAAACTGAGGTCCGCTCGATCAAGGTCTATCCACAACCGTGCCTCGAGGCCGCCACCGACAACCCCCGTCACGATTTGTTAACGTTAATCAAAAGTATCCCGCTTGGCGAGACTAAAAAGACGTTATTTCGTCGCAAATTGCACCCCTGAACCAAGCCACGGCGGCTGAACCGCATAACTGCTGGTTCCCTGGCGCATGCGAAGCCGATTCCACCAAGGGAACCGAACAACGAGAAGCCAGTGGAAGCTCACCGCTCGGCAGTTCACGTTCTTCGACCGCCGTACGCTCTCGCGCTGGCCACCGCCGCGAGTCCTCCAAGCCCTCGTCCCCAAAGCACAAAAAACCGCGGAGCGACGCTCCGCGGTCCAATTTCTTAACGTCGAGAGCCCTGCTAACCTTTGACAGCCTTCACGATCTTCTCTGCCGCGTCTTCCAGGTCATCAGCTGCGATCACAGCGAGGTCGGAGGCGTCAATGATCGCTTTGCCCTTCTCAACATTGGTGCCTTCGAGGCGCACGACCAGCGGCACTGTCAGGCCGACTTCTTCCACCGCAGCGAGGACGCCTTCTGCGATCACATCGCACTTCATGATGCCGCCAAAGATGTTGACCAGGATGCCTTCAACGCCCGGGTCGGAGGTGATGATCTTGAACGCCTCGGTCACCTACTCCTTCGTCGCGCCGCCACCGACGTCGAGGAAGTTCGCAGGCTCAGCACCGTAGTGCTTGATGATGTCCATGGTCGCCATGGCGAGGCCCGCGCCGTTCACCATACAGCCGATGGTGCCGTCGAGCTTCACGTAAGACAGATCGTACTCGGACGCTTTGATCTCGAACGGGTCCTCTTCGGTGAGGTCACGCAGCTCAAGAATGTCCGGGTGACGGAACAATGCGTTGTCATCAAAACCAACTTTCGCATCGAGCACCCGCAGGTGGCCGTCGGGCATGACGATCAGCGGGTTGATCTCCAGCATCGCCATGTCTTTCTCGGTGAACGCTTTGTAGAGCGTCTGCATCAGCGCGCGGCCATCTTCAGCGGCTTGGCCAGAAAGGCTCAGCCCACTGACGACTTTCTCAGCGACCTCAGCGGTGACACCTTCGGAAGGCTCAACCGGAACGGTGACGATCTTCTCAGGGGTCTCTTCAGCGACGGCCTCAATGTCCATGCCGCCTTCGGTGGACGCGATGAACGCGACTTTGCCCGTGCCGCGATCGACCAGCAGCGAGAGGTAGAGTTCCGTTTCGATGTCTGCGCCATCTTCGAGGTAGACACGGCCGACCTCTTTGCCCGCGTCACCAGTCTGCTTCGTGACAAGCGTCTTGCCGAGCATCTTGACGGCTTCGTCGACAGCTTCGCCAGCGGACTTGGCCAGGCGGACGCCGCCTTTCTCGCCAGCTTCTGCTTCTTTGAAGTGGCCTTTCCCCCGGCCGCCAGCGTGGATTTGCGCCTTCACCACCCACAGCGGGCCAGGCAGGTCGCCTGCTTTCGCCTTTGCCTCGTCACCGGACGTGACAACGACTCCATGCGCGACAGGGGCGCCGTAGGACTTCAGGAGCTCTTTGGCCTGGTACTCGTGGATGTTCATTGGGGTACAATCTCAACAGGTTGCGCCGCAGCGGGCAGTTCGAACTGGCTGGCTTATGGCAGTGTGTCGCATCTACTGCAACGCACCATCGCCGCCTCTCGTGACAGGTTAACTGTTGCGTGCACTCGCAAGCCGACTACCCTCTTAACAGGTGGGCGAGGAGTTGTGTGGTGACGGGACAAAACGACGACGCTTACGAGCTCTATTGCTCCCTTCTCGATGCCTGGGGACGGACCCTGTCCATGGGCTTTCAGAGCATGCGCTTAGGCTTTGTGATGCACGGCCATCGTGACGGCTTCGAGGGCTGGCTCGCGACTACCGAGGGCGATGCCGCGGCTCACTTGGCGAGCGTTCGGGACGTCGCCGACTTTGACGCCCGCGCGCAGCAGATGCTGGCGAGGTTCAGCGGCATGAACGCAGAGACGATCGTTCCTCTGCGAAGCGTGCAGCCAGCACCAGGCGACCCGTCCGATAACGACCCCGCGCTGGTTTAAGCCGCTCGCCTGAAGCCTTTGCCCGCCTAGACTCCTACTCAACCGCGTTGCTGCTGGGAGGGTGCCATGCGCTGTATGTCTCTTTTCGTCCTGATGGCGCTGAGCAGCGTCGCCGCGGCCGAGCCGCCTACTGGCGCGGCGGTGAACGGCTTCGGCGGATTCTTCTTCCGCTCCGAAGACCCCAAGGCACTGGTTGAGTGGTACTACGAAAACCTCGGCGTCGACCGAACGCCCACCAGCTATGACGTGGAGCCATGGATTCAGGACGAGGGTCCCACGGTCTTCGGCCCTTTCCCTGCGGACAGCACCTACTTCTCAGAAGACAAAGCGTTCATGCTCAATTTCCGCACGGCAGACCTGGATGCTCTCGTCGCGCACCTTCGCGAGAACGGCAACAAGGTGAAGGTGGACGACAAGGTCTACCCTAACGGGAGGTTCGCCCGGGTTCATGACCCGGAAGGCAACCCGATCCAGCTTTGGGAACCGGCGAACAACGCGCAGTGAGCCTACGCGGCTGCAGCTTCGGCAGCCTCTGTCGAAGTGATCCAGCCGCCGCCGAGGACGCGGCTGGTGTCGGGCTCGTAGAAGACGCAAGCCTGACCCGGCGCGACGCCTGCTTCAGGCTGGGCTAGGTCGACGTAGGCGCCTTGGGCATCGTGGCCGAGGATTGCTGGCGATGGTGGCCGCGTCGAACGAAGCTTCACCCGCACGGGCACGCCGTTCGGAACACTGTTCCCGGATCCGATCCAGTTGACCTCTTTCAAACGAACACGCGCCGTCAGCAGGGCTTCTTGCGGACCCACGATCACTTGCCGCTTCGCGGCATTCAGGCCCACCACGTAAAGCGGGGTCTCCTGCCCGCCGATGCCGATGCCTCGCCGCTGGCCCACCGTGTAGTGGATCACCCCGGCGTGGCGGCCAAGCACATTGCCCGCGCGATCAACAATCTCGCCAGGCTCTGACGCGCCAGGGCGCAGCCGCTCAACCACGGCGGTGTACTTGCCCTCAGGGACGAAGCAGATGTCCTGGCTGTCCGGCTTATCCGCCACTTCGAGGCCCATTTCCTCAGCCAGCGCACGGGTCTGGCTCTTCGGGAAACCGCCCAGCGGGAAGCGGAGGAAATCGAGCTGTTCCCGCGTGGTCGCGAAGAGGAAGTAGCTCTGATCCTTGCCAGCATCCTCCGCCCGGTGGAGTTCAGGGCCCTCAGGCCCTTCTTCACGACGGATGTAGTGCCCCGTTGCCATGGCTTCAGCGCCCAGGTCTTTGGCCGTCGTCAGGAGGTCCTTGAACTTCACCGACTGATTGCAGCGGACACACGGGATCGGCGTCGCGCCAGCGAGGTAGGTGTCCGCGAAGTCCTCCATCACGCTATCAGAGAACCGGTCTTCGTAATCGAGGACGTAGTGGGGAATGCCGATCTGCTCGGCCACCGCCCGCGCATCGGCGATATCCTGGCCGGCGCAGCATGCGCCCTTTTTCTGGATCGCTACGCCATGGTCATAGAGCTGAAGGGTGATGCCCACAGCATCATAGCCCGCCGCCTTCACCAAAGCTGCGGTCACAGAGCTATCCACCCCGCCCGACATCGCCACCACCACCCGCGTGCCCTTGGGCACACCAAGATCGAGCTGCGAAGCCACATCTGTTAAGCGCATATCCGTCATCGCGTGGCAGATAAGACACCTTCGCTTAGAACGGAACCACGCATAACGCCGTTGACACGAGACTGTTGTTGCGGCGCATCGCGCCCGTTGTTAGCGGACACTGACAATTGAAAGGAATTCCCATGGCTGCATCGCGTTTCTTGCGCCGTATTGGACTCGCCGCCCTCTCCGCAGGGCTTCTTGTTACACCAGCAACGGCTGGCGACGCCGAGGGCCGCTATGCGCCTAAAGGGGCTGGCCTGATGCCGTGTCAGGTGTTCCTGCAGCAGCTTCAGTCACAGCAGCCTGATGCCGCCGGCGTCGCGATCGTCTGGCTCACCGGTTATCTGTCGGCGGCCAATGCGTTCCTCGATGACACGTATGACCTGGTCACCTGGCAGAACGACGGCATTCTTGCGAACGTCCTCGCCACGCGCTGTGCCCAGAACCCCAATCGTCCAATCGCCGCCGCAGCGAACGAAGTTGTGCAAGCTCTCGGTGCTGGCCGCCTGAAGACGGCTGAGCAGCCCGAGCGTATCAAAGTCGGTGAGCGGGAGATGGTCCTCTACCCATCCGTGATCCGTCAGCTGCAGCAGGCCTTGAAAGACAACGGCCAGAACATTGTCGTCGACGGCGACTTCGGCCCAGGCACCTCGAACGCTATCAAAGCCTACCAAGCTTCCAAAGGCATCCCGCAATCGGGCTTCCCCGACGCCCTGACGATGATCGGTCTCTTCACCGGTCAGGTCCCCCAGGCTCCGGCGCCGTAAGCCTCGCCTCTCTGCGTTCCGCTGCCGTCCTCAGTCTGAGCGCCGGCAGCGGTCCTTTTGTTTCAAGAGAAAAGCTCGCAAGGGCTCGTCGGGCGTGAGTGCAACCGCTTTGTCGTAGGCATTTTCGGCAGCCTCAGCGTCACCTCTCGCAACAGCGAGCTGTGCCTGGACAACCCAGAAGGGCTGATAGCTGTCCCCCTGAGGCGCGATTGCAGCAAGCTCCCGCTCAGCCTCGTCATGGTTCCCTGCCTCGAGAAGCGCCGCTACGAGGCCGCACCGTGCGCCGATGCTCGGCGCAAGTTGGAGCAGCCTTCGGTAGAGCTGGACCACGACCTCTCCTGTATCTCGCTGTTCGAGGCGTCCTATGACATGCGCCGAGCGGATCGCCGCCTCCAACTGGAAGCGTCCCGGCTGCCGCCTGGCTGCAGCACGGCGCAAAAGCTCCTCAGCGCGGAGAATGCGCTCGCGATCCCACGAAGCGACGTCACGCTCCGACAGCGGAACGAAAGCCTCGCTTTCCACGGCGGCGGTTGCTTGCGCATAGAGGCAGAGGGCAAAGAGCCCTGCGGCCTCCGGCTCTTCTGGGAAGGCTTTGGTCACCAGCGCGGCCAGATATTCCGCTTCGGCGGCAAGGCCCCGCGCCTCGCCCTCAAGGGTCAGCGCTGCATAGATCGCATCGAGAACCGGGCCGAGCCGTTCACTCCGTTCCACGCCTTCGGGAATTTCAAAGGCGATCCGCGCCTCCGCAATTTTCCTTTTGGCCCGAACGAGCCGCTGGGCCATCGCAGGCGGTGAGGACAGCCACAGAGGCGCGATCTCCTCAGCCCTCGCGCCTAACACAGTCTGCAGCATCAGCGGCGCGTGGATCGACAGGTCGATGGCCGGGTGGGCACAAACGAACAGCAGTTCGAGACGCCTGTCTGTGCCAGCCTCCTCAGTCCGCAGTTCCTCCTCCAGCATCGCCAGGTGAGTTTCCGCAGTCTTTGCCGTCGCCGCCCGGCGCCATCCGTCCACGTGTCTTCGCTTGGCCGCGGTGAGAAGCTACGCTTCTGGATTGTCGGGCACCCCTCGCTCTGGCCAGGTCTCTAACGCTGAAGCGAAAGCGGCTGCGAGAGCCTCCTCCGCCGCAGCGAGATCGCCCAGCCGCCTTGCGAGGATAGCGACCAGGCGTCCGCGGCTTTCCCGTGCCGCGCGGTCGGCTTCGGTCCACGCCTCAGCCTTCATGGCGTTCAGCCCAAGTCCGCGATCGGACGAACCTCGACATGCCCCGTAACGGCAGCCGGGCATTTTTCAGCCCAAGCGAGCGCTTGGTCGAGATCGTCCACCTCGATGAGGTAGTAGCCGCCAAGCTGCTCCTTCGTATCGGCAAAGGGGCCGTCCTGGACCATCCGCTTGCCGTCGCGGACCGACACCGTCGACGCGGTGTGCGCCTGGCCGAGCGGATTGCCGCCGCGCATCACGCCGGCCTTCTCCAGATCCTCGGTGTATTGAACCCAAGGCGCCATGTAAGCCTCGAAACCAGCTTCGCCGACGGCCCTATTCATGATCGCCTCGTCTTCGAAGATCATCATCATGTACTGCATCACCATTCTCCTTCAGGTCGTGAGGCCCGCTCTTGGGGACCTGTGAAAGAGACGCGCGTCTCCCGGGCCAATCGACATCCTGCAAAATTTTTTCGCTCGTGCACGGTTCACGATCAGCCAGTGTGAACCTGCGTGGCACGATCCCCGCAGAGCAGAACAGCAGTAAGGCGTTGGGATGCTTGGCATTCAGAAGCCTCAAACGGGAAGTCAGGGTTGAGCGTTTACTAATAGATTGAATAAAATTTGACGTATCGAATTTTATGTGATTAGATAACACTCATTCGGACAAGCTCAACGCAGGGAAACGACAAATGCTCAAGCTTAAATCCACCATCGCCGCAGCGGCCGCTCTTACCATCGCAACTGGCGGCGCCCACGCTGCTTCCATGATCATCGACGACTTCGACCAAGCGCTCAGCGTCGGCACCAGCCTCAGCGGCATGGCTGAACTTGTGTCGAACTCGGACATGTATACGTCGCCCGACATGATCGACTGGGTCCGTACCCTTACGATCGACAGCTCCATCGCAGGCGGTGAGAACATCATCATCGGCAACAACTTCCTGACCGGCAACTCGGGCAACCTCGGCGCCATCGTCGGCACGATCCGTTGGGAACTGGCCGACACCTCAGGTGGTCTCGACATCTCGACCGCGAACTTCTTCAAGGCCGACATCGTCAACGGTTCTGTTTCGTCTTCGACGGGAACGGTTGACGCCAGCCTGACCCTGGTCAGCGGCATCGGCACGATGAGCGAAATGTCGTTCACGTTCGACTTCAACCTGACCCAAGGCCAGACCATGCTCGTTGTCGACATCGATGAGTTCCTGGGCAACGTTGACCTGACGGACATCGACGCGATCGTCCTCGGCTACACCTCGCACCCGAACCAAGGTGTGGACTTCACCCTCGAGAACGCCCTGGTCACCACGGCTGTTCCGGTTCCGGGCGCTGTCCTCCTCATGGGTTCGGCTCTGGCTGGCCTCGGTGCGATGCGTCGCCGCCGCGCCTAACTCTCTCTGAGGGAACGAAAGAAGCCCGGAGCCTTAGGGTTCCGGGCTTTTTCTATGGCTGGAGGTCAGCGGCGGACGCCTGAACACTTGGGATAGTGGTTGAGGCTAGGATCACCCGCGGGCAGCGCCTGAACCGATGGCCGCTTGTTAAAGAGCATCTCCTGCCCGAGCCATTTGAACGCCTCTTTGTCTTTCGCCGAACGACCTGTTCCGCCGCGGTAGCGCAGGATCCCATCGCCATCGCGCATCACGACGAATGGTACGCCGAATACGTCATAGCGCTCAGCCAGTGCGCCTGAGTCAAAACGCAAAGGGAGGATCAGCCCCGCTTCTTCCCAACGATCCCTGGCATCATGGCGGGAGGTGAAGCAGTCCACGTCCACCACCATCGCTGGAAGGCCCGCCGCCGCGAGCGGAGCGAGGACCCCTTGCAAGCGGATCACTTCATCCACGGTCTGCCCGGTGGCGAAGATCACCACGAGGGCTTCGGTCTGGAACAAATCGCTCGGAGTCTCACCCACACCAAACACTGTAGTGAACGAGATCAAAGGCGCAGGATCATTCATCACGGGTCGACGCGAGCCATCATCCTGCTGAGCGTTGGCTGTCGATAGGCAGAGCGCTGCGGTGAGGGCAGCTATCGCCCGCATGTCCATCTTCATGACCCGTCCCATCCCCTTGACGCCCTTCTCGAAATCAAAGGTGGCAAACAGCGCGCGGCGAGTCCAATCGGCAGCGATATTCGCCTCTTAAGAGAAGTCTCAGGCCACCCTTCTCTCTTGGCTCGCCGCGGCTTAAGTACCATCCCATGACTCTACACCCCTCAGTTCTCTCCGCTATCGGCAACACACCGCTCATCAAGCTCAAGCGCGCGTCGGAGGAGACCGGCTGCACGATCTTGGGCAAGGCTGAGTTCCTGAACCCTGGCCAGTCGGTGAAGGACCGCGCGGCGCTCGGCATCGTGGAGGCTGCGGAGGCCGATGGTTCCCTCCAGCCGGGCGGCACGATCGTTGAGGGAACGGCGGGCAACACTGGCATCGGCCTGACGATGGTTGGCAAGGCGAAAGGCTATCGCGTCAAGATCGTGATGCCGCGCACCCAAAGCCAGGAAAAGAAGGACGCTGTGCGCCTTCTCGGCGGGGAGCTGGTCGAGGTGGATGCTGTGCCGTACGCGGATCAAAACAATTACGTCCATTACTCGCGCCGCCTGGCGGAAGAAACAGAGAATGCGGTTTGGGCGAACCAATTCGACAACACGGCGAACCGCGATGCGCACTACCGCACCACCGGCCCAGAAATTTGGGCGGACACGGACGGAAAGGTCGACGGCTTCACCTGCGCCGTGGGATCAGGCGGCACCCTCGCTGGGATTTCCATGGCGCTGAAGGAGCGGAACCCCGGCGTGAAGATCGCTCTGACGGACCCCTACGGCGCGAAGCTTTTCTCGTGGGTGAAGACCGGCGAGCTGGAGACGGAAGGCTCTTCTGTGATGGAAGGCATCGGCCAAGGCCGGATCACGGCGAACCTGGAAGGCATCGACATCGACCAAGCCTACCGCGCGACGGACGCCGAAGCTCTGGAGATCATTTTTGCACTAACGGAAGAGGAAGGCCTCTGCCTCGGCGGCTCTGCTGGCATCAACATCGCGGGCGCGATCAAGCTGGCGAAGGAGATGGGACCAGGGCATACGATCGTCACGATCCTCTGCGATTACGGCAACCGGTACCAGTCCAAGCTCTTCAACCCGGCGTTCCTGCGTGAGAAGGGCCTGCCTGTTCCCCATTGGCTGGCGTAGACGGACGATGTGGCGTGCATCCGCTCTCTTTTGGGTCCTCTGGGGCATAGCCCTTACCTTGTGGTTCGGCATGAGCCGCGGCGAGGTTCCCGAGGCGTGGACCACCATGGTGGTCCTCTGGGTACTGAATGGCGGCATCCTTTGGCTCGCCTCGCGAGGTGATCGATGAGTGCGTCTATGAAGCAAGAGCCCCTCGAGCGGCACCGCGTCACGATCCACTACCTTGAGCAGACGGCTCCGCGGGAACAGATGTCTATACCTGCGCCGGCACGCAAGCTTGCGCTCATGCGGGCGGAAAAACCGCCGGTCGCGTTTTACCGTTTTCTTTTCAATACGGTGGGGGAACCACACCGCTGGATCTCTCGCCGCTATATGAGCGACGATGATCTGGTTCAGATTATCCATGATCCGAAGGTCTTCATCTACGTTCTTTACACTGACGGTTCGCCGATCGGGTTCGGAGAGGTTGATGGCCGGGAAAAAGGTCAAGCGGCGATCAAGTTCTTCGGCCTTCTGCCCGAAGCGCAGGGCCAGGGCCTGGGCCGGTGGTTCTTCCGTGAGGTGACAGAGCTTGCCTGGCTCCTACGCCGCGGACGCGTGATCATCGAGACGTGTTCTTTGGATAATCCGCGTGCGCTGCAGCTTTATCAGCGCGAGGGCTTCACCCTCTACGACCAGGCGACAGGCGTGATTGAGTGGCTGGGATGAAGGAAGACACGAAGCTCTGCCACGGCGCTCGGCCAAAGAGCGGTGTACGGATGGTCAATCCGCCGATTGAGCGCGGATCGACGGTCCTGTTCCCTGACTATGACAGCTTCACCGCGAAGGGCCGCCCAAAATATTACGGCCGCCACGGCACCGACGTTCATACCTCACTGAAGGAGTCAGTCGCCGATCTTGAAGGCGGAGCAGCGGTGACGCTGACCAGTTCGGGGCTGTCGGCGGTGAACCTCACCCTTCTCACGTTCGCAGAGCCTGGTGCAGATATTCTGGTGACGGACAGCGCCTACGATCCCGTGCGCAGCTTCTGTGATCACTTCCTCTCGGCCCGCGGCGTCAGTGTACGGTATTATGACCCGCTCATCGGCGCTGGCATCAGCAATCTGATCCGACCTGAGACCACGCTCATCCACACAGAGAGCCCCGGCTCCCTCACCTTCGAGATGCAAGACCTCCCCGCCATCGCGCAGGCGGCGGGTGATATCCCCATCTCGATCGATAACACCTGGGGCGCAGGTGTCTTCCATAAGCCGCTTGGCCTAGGCGCAACGATCAGCATACAGAGCGCCACCAAGTATATGGGCGGCCACTCCGACGCATTCCTGGGCACGATTTGCAGCAAGGACGAGAAGACGGGCCGGAAGATCGCCCACACGGCGCAACTTCTCGGCAATGCCAGCTCCCCGGATGACGCGTCCACCATCCTGCGCGG
This sequence comes from Pseudomonadota bacterium, assembly GCA_039198765.1. Lineage (GTDB taxonomy): Bacteria > Pseudomonadota > Alphaproteobacteria > Caulobacterales > Parvularculaceae > Parvularcula. Next base: position 3,726 of record JBCCTF010000053.1, on the reverse strand, counting down.
CCTGAGAACTCTCCCCCTCCGCCTGCGGGAGCATGAGGCACAAGGCCTCGCCCTCGCGGCGTGGCTGGAGGAGCATCCGGCCGTGGACCAAGTGCTGCACCCGGGTCTGCCAAGCCACCCGCAGCACGGTCTGTTCCAGCGCGATTTTACCGGTTCATCGGGCCTTTTTTCAGTCATTCTGAAACGTGGCGACGAAGCCTACGTGCGCGCCTTCATCAACGCGCTGCCCCTCTACGGTCTCGGCTATTCCTGGGGCGGCTATGAGAGCCTGTGCCTGCCCGCGTGGCCTGAGACATCCCGCAGCGCAACAGAATGGACCCATCAAGGCCAACTGCTGCGTTTCCATGCGGGACTGGAAGCGATAGAGGACTTAACCGCAGATTTAGTGCAAGCGTTTGAGAAGGCGGACCGGGAGACGTAACCGTGAGAGTGATGGGCATGGCCGCAGTTCTGGCCCTTGCAGCGTGCGAAACGACCGAACTCCTGCCTGAAGGCCTGTCCTTCGCGCGGGCCAGTGACGACACGCCTGGCACGATCATCACAACAATCCCGACGGATGCGCTTTTGACGCATCCCGGCGGCAGCTGCCGGACGCCCTGTCAGGTGGCCTATCCTGAGAAAGTTCAGGTGCAACTCGCCAAAGAGGGTTATGCACCGGTGAAGATCAACATCCCTGTGGGGGCACGGGACACCACGTTAGAAATGCGAGCGGTGGGGCGCACGACTGAAGTCGAGGAGGTCACCCTGCCCGAGCTATGAGCTTTAAACCCACCGCTCTGGCCCGGGACCTGATCAACGCCGAAGGGCCCGACGCCGAGCAAGTCCTCAACTCTGTTCTTTCCGCCGACATCTCCGGCAAGCAGCCAGGAGACATCGTCTTTGCGTGCCTGCTCACGCCGCAAGGCAAGGTGTTCGACGTGATGTTCCTGCACAAGTTGACGAACGGGTTCCTGCTCGATGTGTTCCAGGGCCGCGGCTCTCCACTCGCCAAGCAACTGAACATGTACAAAATGCGCTCCAAGGCGACCTTCGAGAAGGTGCCGGGCGCGGTCTACGTCGCCCCCGATGCCCATGCGCCCGAAGACGCGGGCAAGGACCCGCGCGTCGATGGCCTGGGCCGCCGTTGGTTCACCCTTGGCCCTATGGTCTCTGGCCCACGCAACCCTGGCTATTTCCATCTGATGCGCCGCTTAGGCATCCCCGAATTCGGCCTGGATTATCAGTCTGGGGACGTTTTCGCGATGGACGTGAACCTCGATGTTCTGGGTGCGGTGGATTACCAAAAGGGCTGCTTCGTCGGCCAGGAGGTGGCGAGCCGGATGCACCGCAAGGGCGAAGTCCGCAAACGGACACTGAAGGTCTACGGCGACGCCGACCTCCCTCGCGGCACAACCCTCCGCCAACGCTCAGGCATCGTCGGCACCATCACCTCCATGATCGGCGGCGAAGGCCTCGCCGTCATGCGCTACGACCGCCTGCAAGGCGACGAAGTCTTTGCCCTGCACAAGGGCTTTGATCTGCGGTTCAAGATCCGGAAGCCTGCTTATCTTGGGTAGCAAGAACAAGCGGCCAAAACTTCGTCTCTCAAGAGCGCGAGACATTGGTTGGAAACACTGGGATCCGATCGGACTGCTTGAACCAGGACAGACCTGGGAAGATATACCGTATGCGGATGAATACGATACGTACCTCGTTCGAGCGGCTGGCAAGCTTAGGCGCGGAGAGGGTGTTCAATCAGCCTCTAAGTATCTTCTGTTCATTGAGAGTGATCATATGGGGCTAGGAATAAGAGAAGGCGCGGCAGAACGCGCTCAGAAGACCGCTACAGCCCTAGCTAACGATGACATGCTTTGGCATTATGCAGATGAGAAGTAACCTCTGTCTCTGGCCCACTGCTAGTGGTGAGGACTGTATTCAGCAGCACGATGAGGAGCCGGCAGTAACTGAGCGAGATAATCCGGCACCTTTTAAAATGGTCCCATGATTGATGCCAGCATCTCGCGACACCCCCTCATCTGTCTTGCTCCGCCTGAGCGTTTCCGTCGTCGCAGCGAGCGTTGCGGCAGGCCTTCCCGTCGCGATACGGTTCCAGGACATTCACTACGGCGCACTCACCGCGGCATTTGCAGGCCTGCTCTTCCTTTTCATCGGTGTACCGATGGCTTGGCTGATCTGGACAGTTTCCGAAATCCGTTGGTGGGGGCCACCGGTTGTCGGCTTTTTCCTCGGGTCAGGCTTATGGCTCGTCAGCGCGCTGATTTCCCAAGACGCAAGCGCCGTGGTCCCTGGCATCGGCTACGGTCTCTGCGGAGCGCTCGGAAGCGTTGCGGGATGGCGGGCTTGGTGTAGGCTCGCGCCTACCTGATGCGAAGGACGGACCATCGGTCCATGATGAGTCGGAAGGACCCTCTTGACCACACGCGCGCACATACCATTCCGCGAAACGCGGTACTTTTTTGGACTTCGTGTTCTTTTTTCTCTCGCTATGGCAGCAGTCGTCGCGCCTATCCCGGCCCTATTCTTTACATCGAACCTCGGCATCTATTTCTTCGGAGTTCTGTTTTCAGCCTTCTATGCCTGCGCGTTTGGTCTACCGATTGCACTAGTTTTGATAAAATTCAGCACACCAACTTTTTGGGTGTCGATCGCTGCGGGCGCTTTCGTGGCCATAGTCCCAAATGTCCTCATGAGACTTGTGGTGAGCGGAGATCACATCTTCGCTGGAAGTCATTTTCATGCCGTCGGATTTCTATTGATGACAGCGGCAACCGGTGGGCTAGGCGGGCTGGCCGCATGGGCAGCGTGGACAGCAACGACGCCACCACCAGGGAGACCTTTTCCATGACAATCCCCCGCTGCCCCTGGCCCACCCCTGGAGATGAGCTATATATTCAGTACCATGATGAAGAATGGGGCGTGCCTGAGTGGGATGATCAGGCGCTGTTTGAGAAGCTCATCCTGGATGGGTTCCAGGCGGGCCTGTCCTGGCGGACGATCCTGCATAAGAGGGAGAATTTCCGCAAAGCGTTCGGCGGGTTCGATCCGCAAAAGATGGCGCGCTGGTCCGACGCTAAGGTTGAGAAGCTTCTCCAGGACGAAGGGATCATCCGTTCACGTCTCAAAATAGAGGGTGCACGGAAGAACGCCCGCGCCTGGCTCGCGATTATGGAGCAAGAGAGCTTCTCTGAGTGGTTGTGGAGCTACTGGGGCGGCGCCCCGCGTCAGAACAATTTTGAGCGCATGGAAGACGTCCCCGCCAAAACGCCGATCTCCGAGCAAATGTCCAAGGACCTGAAAAAGCGTGGCTTCACCTTCTGCGGCCCGGTCATCGTCTACGCCTTCGCCCAAGCCGTCGGCATGGTGAACGACCACCTCACCACCTGCTTCCGCCACAAAGAGCTGGGTGGTACCTAACGGTACGGTGTCGCGACACGGGGGTAAGATCATGGAACCCATCGACTGGTTTGAAAACTGGCCACCAGCCCCATTCAACGAGACGTACTGGGGCGAGCCGTTCAGCAACGCGGTAATTGTCTTCTTCCTTTGGTCCTTTCTTTGGTTTGCACCGTTCTGGCTGATCCATATCGCTTCTATGTTTGTGGCGTGGGTCAATGGCAGTCATCGCAAGGCGACGGCTCTCCTTTTCTTGCTGCCGATTGCGTTCTTCTTTGGGGTTGTGTCAAATCAAAACACTCATCATTTATTGATTTCGGATCAATCCCAAGT
>JBCCTF010000052.1:0-22571 GCA_039198765.1 Pseudomonadota bacterium | reverse complement strand
GCTGTTAGCTAATCAGCGTGCTGAAAAACCTCTCCCTAGGGAGAGGTCCAAATCTACGATTTGGGGTGAGGGGGATACTGCTTCCGCTCACCCCCACTCGACATCAAAGATGTCGATCTCTCCCAAGGGAGAGTTGAATACCGAAAATAGGCGAGGGGCCGTGCGCCCCGCATAGTCGAAAGGACAAGACATGAGCATTCGTCTCACCGACCTGGCGGACAACCCAGGCGCTCGCAAACCCCGCAAACGCCTCGGCCGTGGTATCGGCTCTGGCATGGGCAAGACCGGTGGCCGTGGTGTCAAAGGTCAGAAGTCTCGCTCGGGCGTTGCGATCAACGGTTTCGAGGGCGGCCAGATGCCGCTTCACATGCGTCTGCCGAAGCGAGGCTTCAACGCACCGAACGCGAAGACCTTCGCAGAGATCAACCTCGCCACGCTGCAAGCTGCAGCTGACGCTGGCCACGCTTCGGTCACCGAAGATGCCCTAGTGGAAGCTGGCATCGTCAAGAACAAGCGGGATGGTCTCCGCCTCCTGGGTTCGGGCGAGCTGTCGGCGAAAGTCGACGTCACCGTCACCTACGCCACCGCATCGGCGCGCGCAGCGGTCGAAAAAGCCGGCGGCTCCGTCACGATGACCCGCCCCGAGAAGAAAAAGCGCCTCCGCGGCAAAGAACGCGAAGAAGCGAAAAAGGCTGGCAAGAAATAGCGCCATGCGTCTACCGCTCTGGCCTGGCGACCGGTTCGAATTGGTAACCAGCCTCTCAGTCTCCGAGATTGAGAGGCGGCTTTTGGCGACTGTTAGCAGAGTTTGGAATGTTGGCGGTTCGCAGGTCGGCAATGGACACTTCAAGTTGGTGCCCCGCTTCTTCATGTCGAAGCTGAATCCGTTCGAGCCCGTGGTCAAAGGAACCATGAGACGAAACGGTCCGGACACGTTGTTGGTGGTGCGGCAAGAGCTTCCAGCGTATGTGGGCACATTCTGGCGTATCTGGATGAGCCTTGCGTTGCTGTTCAACGTTTCGTGGCTTCTGGCACTTCTGACGGGGAGTGTTGAACGCGCCAGCGACACGCCGAGCTGGACCAGCGGAACCTTTCCGATGTTCATGCCAGTCTTCGGCTATTTGCTAGCGGGCGTTGGCTTTTGGGCCGCAGCGCGACATACGAAAGATGATTTGTCGATAACGCTTTCGGCAACCGAACGATGAGAGTTTGAGCGACAACCATGACCTCAGCCGCAGAACAGTTTGCTTCCAACCTTTCGCTGGGCAGTTTTGCCAAGGCGGATGAGCTGCGGAAGCGTATCTTCTTCACCCTTGGTGCGCTCATCGTTTATCGCGTGGGCACGTTCATCCCGATCCCGGGCGTGAACCCTGACGCGTTTGCTGAGCTGTTCCAGACGCAGACCGGCGGCCTCCTCGGTACGTTCAACCTGTTCTCAGGCGGCGCGACGGAGCGGATGGCGATCCTTGCGCTGAACATCATGCCCTACATCTCGGCATCGATCATCATGCAGATGATGTCGGCCATCGTCCCCTCGCTTGAAGCGATCAAGAAAGAGGGGCCAGCAGGGCAGCGGCAGATCAACCAGTACACCCGCTACCTCACGGTCGCCCTGGCGATTGTGCAGGGCTACTTCATCGCGGCCACCATTGTTGGGCAGCAAAGCCCTAGCGGCGTGCCCATCGTTCCGCTGCAAGACGGCCAAGCGCCGTTCTTCATCGCCACCACGGTCATCACCCTGGTTGGCGGCGTGATGTTCCTCGTCTGGCTCGGTGAGCAAATTACCGCACGAGGTATCGGCAACGGCATCTCGCTCATCATCTTCGCAGGCATCATCGCTGAGCTTCCGCGCGCAGCTGCTGGCCTTCTGACATCGGGCTCCACCGGCGCGCTGCCGCCGCTCGTTGTGGTGATGGTCATCGTCCTAGCGGTCGCGCTGATCGCCTTCGTGGTCTTCATGGAGCGGTCCCAGCGCAGGTTATTGGTCCAGTACCCACGCCGCCAGCAGGGCAATAAGATGACCCAAGGCGAGAAGAGCCACCTGCCGCTCAAGCTCAACACGGCCGGTGTCATCCCGCCGATCTTCGCCAGCTCGCTCCTCTTCCTCCCCGCAACTGCGCAGGGCGCAATCGGTGAGAACTCACCGCTCTGGCTTCAGGATGCCGTGGGTCTGATCCAGCCGGGAACGTTCCTCTACATGGGGATTTATGCGGCCTGCATCATCTTCTTCTGCTTCCTCTACACCTCGATCGTGTTCAATCCTGAGGACACCGCGGACACGCTGAAGCAGTACGGCGGTTTCATCCAAGGCTACCGCCCTGGCGCGAAAACGGCGGAGTATATCGACTACGTCCTCACCCGGATCACCGTGATCGGCGCGGTCTATTTGACCTTTGTCTGTCTTATGCCGGAGGTCTTGCGGATGCAGTATAACTCCATCCCAGTCTATCTGGGTGGGACCTCACTCTTAATTGTGGTGACGGTGACCTTGGACACGGTGCAACAAATCCAGGGCCATCTGCTCGCTCAGCAGTACGAGTCCCTGATCAAAAAATCGAAACTCAGAGGAACGCGCCGTTGATTATCATCTTTTTGGGCCCACCAGGGGCCGGCAAGGGCACCCAAGCAAAACGCATCTCTGAGAAGCACGGCATCCCGCAGCTCTCCACCGGCGATATGCTCCGAGCAGCGATCGCGGCAGGCACCGAGCTTGGCAAACAGTGCAAGGCGATCATGGATGCAGGCGATCTCGTCAGCGACCAGATCGTGGCCGGTATCATCGGCGACCGCATTGAAGAGCCAGATTGCGCCAACGGCTTCCTCCTCGACGGCTTCCCCCGCACGGTGAAGCAGGCCGAGATCCTCGATGAGATTCTCGCAGCCAAGTCTCGGAAGGTGGACGTGGTCCTCGAGCTCCAGGTGGATGAGGAAGCTCTGGTTGAGCGCCTGAACAGCCGAATCGCCGACACCAAAGCGCGCGGCGAGGAAGTTCGGTCGGACGACAATGAGGCGACCTTCCGTAAACGCCTCGGCGTGTACACCGAGCAGACCGCTCCGCTGGTTCCGTATTACACGGAGCAGGGCCTGGTGAAGGCGATCGATGGCATGAAACCCATCGACGATGTCTCGGCAGATATCGCCCAGGCATTGGCTGGTTAAGAAGCTCAAAACGCCGCTTGACAAAGGGGCGCGAGGCTTTACACCCCGCTCCCTACCGTGAATCACGGGGCGCTCCCTGATTGCGTTTTGGGGAGCGCTTTCTTCGTTGAGAAGCCGCATCTTCGGATGCGCACCCGACCAAAAGGATAACCATGGCCCGCATCGCCGGTGTGAACATCCCGAACAACAAGCGCGTGCACATCGCGCTGACGTACATCCATGGCATTGGTACAACCAAGGCCCTGGAAATCGTTGAAAAAACTGGCCTCGATATGACGCGCCGTGTGCAAGACCTCACCGACGCTGAGGTGCTGCGCATCCGCGAGACCATCGATGCGGATTACATGGTCGAAGGCGACCTGCGCCGGGAGAACGCGCAGAACATCAAACGCCTCATGGACCTCGGCTGCTATCGCGGTCTGCGTCACCGTCGCGGTCTACCCGTCCGTGGCCAGCGCACCCACACCAATGCCCGGACCCGTAAAGGTCCTGCGAAACCGATCGCCGGGAAGAAGAAATAATGGCACGCCAACCCACCCGTCAGGCTCCTCGTCGCCGCGAGCGCAAGAACATTGTCTCCGGCGTCGTTCACGTGAACGCCTCCTTCAACAACACCCACGTCACCATCACCGATGCCCAGGGCAACGCGATAAGCTGGTCCACAGCTGGCCACATGGGCTTCAAAGGCTCGCGCAAGTCGACGCCGTTTGCGGCGCAGATGGCTGCTGAGGATGCGGCGAAGAAGGCGATGGAGCATGGCCTGCGTTCGGTGGACGTGCTGGTGCGCGGTCCTGGTTCGGGCCGTGAGAGCGCGCTTCGTGCGCTTCAGGCAGCGGGCCTGACGGTCACCACGATCAAAGATGTGACCCCGATCCCGCACAATGGCGTGCGTCCTCGTAAGCGCCGTCGCGTCTAACAGACTCACCCTAAAGGTTTGGGCAGACCTCTTAACTGCCCCTCGGAGAACCATTTATGCTCGAAAAAAACTGGCAAGAGCTCATCAAGCCTCAAAAGCTTGAAGTGCAGCCGGGTTTCGACCCTGAGCGGAAAGCGACCATTGTTGCTCAGCCGCTCGAGCGCGGCTTCGGCCTGACCCTGGGCAACGCGCTTCGCCGTATTCTCATGTCATCGCTGCAGGGCGCTGCTGTCACCTCGGTTCAGATCGACGGTGTTGTCCACGAATTCAGCTCGATCCCCGGCGTGCGCGAAGACGTCACCATCATTGTCCTGAACATCAAGCAGCTTGCCATCCGCAGCCACGCTGATGGTCCTAAGCGTCTCACCCTCCACAAGCAGGGCCCGGGCGTTGTTACGGCTGGTGACATCCAAGAGACCGCGGACATTGAGATCCTCGATAAAGATCACGTGATCTGCACCCTCGACGAGGGCGCGGACCTGCGCATGGAACTCACGGTCCAGTCGGGCAAAGGCTATGTGCCTGCTGACCGCAACCGTCCTGAAGACGCGCCGATTGGCCTGATCCCCGTCGACAGCCTGTACTCGCCGGTGCGCCGCGTCTCCTACCGCGTCGAGAACACCCGCGAAGGCCAGGTCCTGGACTACGATCGCCTGATCCTCGACGTTGAAACCAATGGCGCTGTGAGCCCTGAAGATGCGGCTGCCTACGCTGCGCGTATTCTCCAGGACCAACTCCAGATCTTCGTCAACTTCGACGAGCCGAAGGCTGACCAAGCGCAAGAGAAAGAGGAAGAGCTCCTCTTCAACGCTGCGCTTCTGAAGAAAGTTGACGAGCTTGAGCTGTCGGTCCGTTCAGCCAACTGCCTCAAGAACGACAACATCGTCTATATCGGCGACCTGATCCAGAAGACCGAAGGCGAGATGCTCCGCACACCGAACTTCGGCCGCAAGTCGCTGAACGAGATCAAAGAAGTCCTCGCGTCCCTCGGTCTGCACCTGGGTATGGACGTGCCGGACTGGCCACCGGACAACATTGAAGAGCTTGCTCGCAAGTTCGAAGACCAAAGCTAAGACTGACGACCAAACCATCCGGCGGTGCCGGAGTAGTGGAGAGTGAATCATGCGCCACGGCGTTGCGCACCGCAAACTGAACCGGACGGCGAGCCATCGCCGAGCAATGTTCGCCAACATGGCGGCATCGCTGATCAAACACGAGCAGATCGTCACGACCTTGCCGAAGGCGAAAGAGCTGAAGCCGATTGCGGATAAGCTCATCACCCTCGCCAAGAAAGGCGACCTGCACGCGCGTCGTCAGGCGATCAGCAAGATCCGCGACGTTGAGATGGTCGGCAAGCTCTTCGACACGCTCGGTCCGCGTTACCAGGAACGCAACGGCGGCTATACCCGTGTCATGCGCGCTGGCTTCCGCTTCGGCGACAATGCACCTCGCGCAGTGATTGAATTTGTCGATCGCGACGAGACAGCGAAAGGCCAGGACTCAGGCCCGACCATGAAATTGGTCGAGGACACTGAAGAGTAGTCTTTACGCGAACTCATTTATGGAAAAGCCGCCCAATGGGCGGCTTTTTTTTGCTCTTTGCACTGAGGGTTACTCGGCGGCATTGGCCATGGGAAGAGCACCAGCGCCGCGCCAATTGTCAGCATACTGCTCTTCAATTTCAGTGGTAGCCTTCGCCTTGCCAACGATCAGTGCACGGCTTTGGTACTTCCGCAACATCGCCCGAAAGTCTGGGTTATCGTAGCGTGGCTCACCGTCGATGGCCGCTTTGATGTAGCCGTAGAGCATCGACAGACCGCCCGTGATGTAGGGGCGCCGGGTCATCCGGAACGCAGCGGTCGCCGCGAAGTAAGGGAAGCTCGACCCCATGAACCACTGGCCGAACCCGTGACGCGCACGGCCGGTAAAGATGCCTTTCTGCGATGACCCCATGGGGCGAAGGTGCTCAAACCGCAGCTCGGGTTCGTCAAAGCTGATGGCCTGCCAGCCTTTCATCCGTGCGGTGTGGCAGTCGATGGCGTCCCACATCACCTGGGCCACAAACCCACCGATGTCCTGGAAGCACTCCCGGCGGTAGAACTTGGTCATGCCCACCGACATTTCATCGCCGCAAGCCTCGGACACCATGTTGCCGTTCGGCGCGCGGAAGTAGGCCTTGCCAGAGCACGTGCCGATGCGTGGCCGCTCCTCCATGATCTCCATCAGCCGCTCGAAGTAGCGTTCCGGCAGGTCGAGATCGAGATCGATCTTGCAAACGTAAGCGTAGTCTTCCCAGTTCGATGCTTCGAGCCCCACGTTGAAGGTCTCCACAACGCCGCCGCCCACCTTGCGGAAGCCGCGGTCTTCGCGGTGGATCACTTCGATGAAGTCGTGCTGCTCAGCATACTGATCAGCGACCTCAGACGTACCATCATCCGAGCCGTCATCAACGATGATGAATTTTGCCGGCTTTACCGACTGCGCGATGACGCTGTCCAGCGTGCGCTTCATGAACTTGGCTTCGTTGCGGCATGGGCCGATGAGAACGTAGGAGCGGTCAGGCGTGGTCATGCTGGATCTCCAGAAAAAATCTGTTCGAGGCGGGCGAGGTTCACGTCCAGAGAAAACTCTGTACGCAGATGGTCAAGCGCATTCTGGCGAAGGGTTTCAGTAGCGTCGTAGTCGGTCAGCGACGCGCGCATAGCGTCGGCAATGCTTTTGGCGTTCCCCGGTTTGCCGAGACGGCCAGTTTGACCATCGACGATCAATTCAGGGATGCCAGAGATTTCAGTGGAGATCACAGGGACGCCAAAGGCCATCGCTTCCATGAGCGCCACGGGGATGCCGTCTTGATCATCCGTCTCCGGATCACGTTTGCAAGCCAGGACAGCCAAATCGAGACCCTTGAGCCAAGCGAGGACTTCGGAGTTGGGCATCGCGCCTTTGAGTTCGACACGCTCTTCAATACCGAGCGAGGCAATCTGGGCTTCGATCTGCTCTCGCAGTGGGCCATTACCCACGATCTCGAGCTTAGCCTGCGGCACATCGGGAAGGACCATGGCAAAAGCGTCGATGAGGTCGCGCATGCCCTTCTTCTCAACCAATCGGCCGAGCGATCCGATCACAGGTGCGTCACGATATTCTTTACGCTGAGGAAGTGCATGGGGAACATCGGGAACGCCGCAGCGGACGATCGGCAGCTTCGCTTCAGCCACACCGGTCTGGCGCATCACTTTGGCGTTGTGATCAGAGATCATCACGAATGCCTTCGACCGGTCGCCTTTCTCCTTTAGGAGGAGCGGGCGTTCGAAGAGGTCATTCGCATGCCCCATCATCGAGAAAGGGATGCCGGCAAATTGCGCCGCATACATCCCAATCTGCGTCGGGGTGTGGGCAAAGTGGATGTGGAGATGCTCCACCCCCGCATCTTTCAGCATCTTGCCCAGGCGCACACCGACCAAGGCTTGATAGGCGAGAAAGCTCGCTTGTCCGCCGACTTCACCAAAGCCCTTTGCGAGGTCGCTCAGAACACGGAGCTTCACCTTTGCCGTGCCGCCGATGTTGCCGAGTGCTGGGCCGAGAGCGGCAAAAAACTGCCCCACCGCCCCGCGATCATAGAGGTAGGTGACGTCGCCCACGTCTGCGTCCTCGGCCACGTGATCAGGCCGGCGGACGCTGTAGACGGAAACCTGGTGCCCCCGCTCGCGCAGGCCAACGATCTCTCGATAGACAAATGTCATCGACAGGGCAGGGATCTCTGGTCCGAGATAGCCGATATGCATGGCTGCTTCCCTGTCTCCCCTGACGCGCACGCTCACCCGATGTGCTAGGCCTCGTGCCTCAACATCCCGTAAAGGTTCGGCCCGCTTGCTGCACCGCATCCTAGCCGTGATTTCAGTAGAAGGGCAGCGGCTAAAGCTGTTAAAAAGCGGAACAGTTTCTCTTCAGTTTGAGGCCAGACCATGCCCCATCGTCCGATGATTTTTGCCAGTGTTCTCCTCGCTTTGTCCGCCTTTGCGAGCGCCCAGCCGCCACGCACAGACAGCGAGATGAGGGCGAGCTACGCCCCGATCGTGAAGGAGACGTCACCCGCGGTGGTGAACATCTTCACCAGCCGCAAGGTGCGGACGCGCAGCATTTTTGACGATCCCTTCTTCAGCCAGTTCTTCGGCACCCGCCCCGGCGGACGTGAGCGGACCCAAAGCTCGCTCGGTTCAGGAGTGATCCTCGATGCGCGGGGTCTGGTGGTGACCAACAACCATGTGATTGAAGGCATGGATGAAATCCGCGTGGTGCTGGCCGATCGGCGAGAGTTCGACGCTGAGGTGCTGCTCGCCGATCCGCAAACGGACCTTGCCGTGCTGGAAATCGATGCTGGCGAGCCTTTGCCCACAATCCCCTTCGCCAACAGCGACGCGGCGGAGGTGGGCGACATCGTGCTGGCCATCGGCAACCCGTTCGGCGTCGGCCAGACGGTCAGCTCGGGCATCGTCTCCGCACTCAACCGCACGAACGTGTCGGTCTCTGACTTCCAGTTCTTCATCCAGACCGACGCGGCCATCAATCCGGGCAATTCCGGCGGCGCACTGGTGGATGTCGAGGGTCAGCTTCTCGGCATCAATACGGCGATCTACTCGCGCTCGGGCGGCTCCAACGGTATCGGCTTTGCCATCCCCGGCAACCTTGTTGAGCGGCTCGTCGCATCTGCTGCGCGGGGCGACATGATGGTTCGCCGCCCGTGGCTTGGCGTGGTGGGCAGCGATGTGGATAGCCGCATCGCCACGGCCCTTGGCCTCGATCGTCCACGCGGTGCACTGATCAATCAGCTTTACGAAGGCGGCCCGGCGGACAAAGCGGGCTTGCGCGAAGGCGATGTGGTTCTCTCAATCGCTGAGCAAGAAGTGCTCGACGGCGAAGCCCTCCGCTACCGTCCAGCGACACTCGGAGAGGGCGAGACGGTCGCTGTCCGCTACCTCCGCGATGGCGCGGAGCGCACGACGCGCGCGAAACTCAGCTATGCGCCGGAGGTGCCGAAGGCCAACCGGACGACCCTTGAGGGAGAGCATATCCTCCGCGGGGTGAACATTGCGAACCTCTCGCCGGCCCTGAACGAAGAGCTTGGGCGCAATCCCTTCGATAAGGGGGTCGTCGTCACCGGTTTTGAGCGGGGTCTTGTCTCCCGCCGTGTGCCGGTGCGCCAGGGCTTCCTGATCCTCGCTATCAATGGTCAGAAGACGGAGCGTGTAGAGGATGTCCAGCGCGCCCTGCGCCGAGGTGCGGTCAGCGAAATCACCGTCCGCGACACCCGCGGCCGCTCGACCACTTACAGGATCGGCAGGTGAGTCTCTTCGACGCGGCTGGCCTCGGGGACAGCGTACCCAAACCGTTGGCTGAGCGTCTGCGGCCCAAGAGCTTGGACGACGTGATCGGGCAGCAGCACCTTCTGGGTGAGGGCGGCAAGCTGCGCATCTTGCTTGCCGCGCCGTCCCTGCCGTCGATCATTCTCCATGGTCCTCCGGGTACGGGCAAAACGACGATTGCTCGGCTGATCGCGCAGGAAACGGGCCGCCACTTCGAGCAGCTTTCTGCCATCTTTTCAGGGGTTTCCGACCTCAAAAAGGTCTTCGCTGAGGCCGAAGCGCGCCGTGAAACCGGCCAGGGCACGCTTCTGTTCGTTGACGAGCTGCACCGCTTCGACAAGCGCCAGCAGGACAGTTTTCTGCCGCATATGGAGACCGGGCTGATCACCCTGATTGGTGCGACCACGGAGAATCCAAGCTTTGCCCTCAACCGCGCGCTCCTCAGCCGCGCCGCTGTCCTCAAGCTTGAACGGCTGGACGATGACGCGCTGGCCTCGCTTCTCACCAAAGCTGAAGAAGACCAAAGCGCAAGCCTTCCGCTCACGGATGAAGGACGCAAAGCCCTGGTCAACATGGCCGACGGCGATGGCCGCATGCTCCTTTCTCTCGCCGAGCAAGCGTTTGGATTGGACGTTGACGAACCCCTCGATCCGAAGGGCATCACCACGATCCTCGCAGGGCGCGCAGCGGCGGGCGATCGGGCAGGAGACGTGCACTACGACTTCGCCAGCGTGTTGCAGAAGTCGATCCGCGGTTCTGATGATGATGCAGCGCTCTATTGGACGGCGCGGATGCTCCAGGCGGGTGAGGATCCGCTTTTCATCTTCCGCAGGCTGACGGTCATTGCATCGGAAGACATCGGCAACGCTGACCCCCGCGCGCTGCAATTGGTGATCGCAGCGCGCGAAGCCTTCCAGCACCTTGGCGAGCCCGAAGGCCATATCGCTCTCGCCCAAGCCGTGGCCTATCTCGCCGCCGCGCCAAAATCGAACAGGGCCTACGCAGCATTCAAAAAGGCGAAAGCCCTCGCACGCAGCACCGGCTCCCTCCCGCCGCCGAACCATGCCCTCAACTCACCAACGGAGCTGATGAAAGAGGAGGGCCGCGGGGAAGGCTATCTCTACGACCACGACCAGCCCGACGGCCACGCAGGCCTCAACTATCTCCCCGAAGGCGTGGACACAGAGCCCTTTTATCAGCCTACGGAGCGGGGCGCAGAGCGGGTCATGGCGGAACGCCTCGCCGTTTATCGCGCCAAGCGCGGTCCACGGACGAAATGATGAGAGCACTCCACAAGGCTTCAGCGTACACCGCCATCGTATTCGCGATCTTCCTCGCCATTGCTGAGGCCTACCGAAACTGGGGCGACTGGCAGTGGTGGCCCTGGTGGCTCATCGACTACATCTGCTCCGCGATGCTGCTAGCCGGAGCAGCCGTCTATCTCTGCACGAAAGACCGCGCGTTCCTCGCAGGAGCATGGGGTATTACGGTGTCCATCTTCTACGCTTCCGGCTTCTCGCACATCGAAAGTATGGCAGCCAGCGGCCCGCAAACCACCCAGAGCGGTGTCGGAGAAGAGCTCCTCACGGCCACCATCTTCGCGATGATGGCGGTCGCCGCCGCAGGATTGCTAGCGTCCGCGCTGCCCGAACGGCGCGGCTGAGGCGACCTTACAATTCTCGCAAAACGCTTCAGCCTGCCGCAGGCACGCCTTTATCGCGCCGCAGGATCACGCTACGCCGCAGGCAGCATGCGTTTTCTCGTTTTCCTCCTGACGTTGCTCGTCCTTTCGCTGGTCCTGCTCTACGTGCTGGGCGACCGACGCCAGCCCCAATCCCGGACGATCACCGAGGAGGTCCCGATCACCAGGCCGGAGCGTCTATGATCCGTGTTCTTCTCTCCGCCGCGCTGATGCTCAGCGCCAGTGCCGCCGCCCAGGTGGAGCGCGCCAATTTCGACGCGAGCCCCTTCGCGCTCGGCACACTGAATCAAGCCGACGGCGCGCTTGAGCCGACCCTGTGGGAAGGCGTGGATGCCCAGACGCTGGCGGCGCAATTCGAATCCCTGCCGGTCCGTTTTGAGGACCCGGCGAAGCGAATGATGCTCCGCAGGGTCTTACTCTCACCTGGCCCCGGGCCCGAAGAGGCTACCGGTGAGCTGGCAGCGATGAAGCTGCTGAAGGCAGCCGAGGCGGGCTACGCTCTCGAGGCAGGGTCTGTCGCTGAATTGTCGCCGGGCCTCGCTGGACGCCCCGGCCTGTCGCGCGTCGCGGCGATTAGGGACCTCTACCGCGGTCAGTCAGATGGAGCGTGCGGTCGAGGCGCGACCTTGCGCGAGGGACGCCAGGATCCTTTTTTCGTCCGCCTGCGGGCGTTTTGCTACATCCACGCGAACGAGCGCGCAGCCGCTGAGCTGACTCTCAACCTGGCGCGGGAGGAGGGCGTGCTCAGCGCCAAGGACGAGCGGATGTTCCGCGATCTTCTCGGGGGTCGGTCGCCTGAGTGGCTCCCGGAAACAGGCCTTCAGTATGCGGCCTATCGGAAACTTGGGGGTATTCTAGCTGCGGACGATGTCAGCGCAGTTGCGCCGTCTGTCGCTGGAGCGATGGCATTGGATCGAGGTCTGAGCACTGAAGCGCGGCTCGCAGCGCTCATGCGCTCGGCGGAAGACGACCTCTTGCCCTCGCGAGAGCTTGAGGAAGCGGCGGCGCAGCTTCGCGGCACGAAAATCGGCGATGACCTCTTCGCGATGGAAGCGATGGTGGCCGGGTCTTCGCAGAAAGCGGGCGCCATCGGTGCATCACTGGCTTCCGTGGAAGAGGACAGCGCCGCCTTCTTGCTCCGCACCAAGATTTTCAGTGCAGAGATCGCTTCACTGACTCAGGACATCGCGACGGTCCCTTATGCATCTGAGTTGGCCCTCGCATCCCTCCTGAACCGCCGATACAGCAATGCAGAACGCTGGATGCAGACTGTGGCGGCTGAGCAGTCCGACGGGGCTGAGCGGGCGTTCTTCAACCTCGCGCGGCTCTACAGCTACGTGCAGCCTGGCCCGGCCCAGCGCCTCGCTGGCGCCATTGGTGAAGTGCTCGATGAGCCGCCGCTTCCGCCATTCACGGTAGGTGATCCCGCCGCGCAAGCCGATGCGCCCGGCGATCTCGCTGCGCAAGTGGAGCTTGGCCTCAGCGCCGCTGCATCCGGCAGCCGTGCGTCGATCCTTATGGCTGCGCTTTCCACCGCTGCGGTGGATGCGGACAGTTCAGAGATTGAGATCGTGCGCGATAGCCTCGGCGCCGCCCTCTATGATCGTGCGCAGGCGGATGAATTTGTTCGTGAGGCTGCCTTCCGGCGTGAAGCGCTGGCGGCTGTTGGTCGCCTCAAAAGCGACGTCATCGCGAAAAAGCCTTACGTTCCTCGCCTCAAACCCGCGCGAAACGCGCGGTGAGCCCGCAGGACGGCGCCGCAGTCGAGGCGTTCCTCGAAATGCTGACGGTGGAGCGGGGCGTCAGCGAGCGCACCATTCGCAACTATGGCCGCGATCTGGGCCGTGTCGCTACATTCCTCAATGAGCGGAAGTCCAGCCTTCTCAGGGCTTCACGCGACGACCTTGCTGCGTACTTCAGTCACCTCGAGGCGACGGGGCGCAAGCGTGCCACGGCAGCGCTGTGCCTTTCTGCCCTCCGCCAGTTCTATTTGTTCGCTTTTGAAGATGAGCTGCGTACGGACAATCCCGCCCTCACCCTTGAAGCGCCGAAGAAAGAGAAGCGTCTGCCGAAAGTCCTCTCCGTCGAAGAAGTCGGCGCCATGCTCGACGTGGTCGACGCCGAGGCTTCCCGCGGCGAGCCCAAGGCCCTCAGGATGCAGGCACTGATCCACATCCTCTACGCAGCAGGCCTCCGGGTGAGCGAGCTCGTCAGCCTGAAGCTGGCCAGCTTCCTCCCCGGCAACACATCGATTCTCCGGATCAGGGGCAAGGGAGACAAAGAACGGCTCGTTCCGCTCACCGAAGAGGCGGAGGGCGTACTCGCCGCCTATCTGCGCCATGCGCGACCCACCTTCGCGGGTGAGGCAAACAGTCCCTATCTGTTCCCATCCCGCGCCAAGTCCGGGCACCTCACAACTGCGCGATTTGCCCAGCTTTTGAAGGAATTAGCGGGGGAGGCGGGTCTGGACCCTAAGCGGGTCAGTCCCCATGTCCTGCGTCATGCTTTCGCGACACATCTTCTTGAAGGCGGCGCCGACTTAAGGTCGCTCCAACACCTCCTAGGCCATGCTGACATCACGACAACGCAGGTCTACACCCATGTCCGCCAAGACAGATTACGCGACGCGCTCGAACACCATCACCCGCTCGGCGGACAAAGAAAGGGACCTCATGCGGACCTACCTTGATTTCGAAAAACCCATCGCTGAGCTCGAGAGCAAGATCGACAGCCTGCGCGACCTCTCCGATGAGAAGTCCGCTGCGGAAGTCGAGCCTGAGATCACCCGCCTTGAAGAGAAAGCGCAGAAGCTCCTCCGCGAGACGTACGAAAACCTCTCCCGTTGGGAGAAGACCATGGTCGCCCGGCACGAGGCGCGGCCGCATTTTTCTGATTACGCCAAAACGATAGCTGAGGGATTTACTGAGCTCTGCGGCGACCGCTCGTTCGGTGATGACCGCGCGATTATCGGCGGCCTGGCGCACATCGGGAACCATCGCGTGGTGCTGCTGGGCCACGAGAAGGGTACCGACACCGAGAGCCGGATCACCCACAATTTCGGCATGGCCCGCCCTGAAGGATACCGCAAAGCCATTCGCCTGGTGGAGATGGCTGAGCGCTTCAACCTGCCCGTCGTCGCCTTGGTCGATACCGCAGGTGCCTTCCCAGGCCGCGGCGCTGAAGAGCGTGGCCAGTCCGAAGCGATCGCCTCAAGCACCGCGGCATTCCTGAAAGCCAAGGTTCCCGTCGTTTCCGTCATCACAGGTGAGGGCGGCTCCGGCGGCGCCGTTGCGCTGGCCGCAGCGAACCGTGTTTTGATGCTGGAGCACTCTATCTACTCCGTGATCTCACCGGAAGGCTGCGCTGCGATCCTCTGGAAAGACGCCCAGGCGAAGGG
This sequence comes from Pseudomonadota bacterium, assembly GCA_039198765.1. Lineage (GTDB taxonomy): Bacteria > Pseudomonadota > Alphaproteobacteria > Caulobacterales > Parvularculaceae > Parvularcula. Next base: position 8,037 of record JBCCTF010000052.1, on the reverse strand, counting down.
CGATAACAAAGCGCCTGACGCTGCCGATGCGATGAAAATCTCCGCCCAAGACCTCGAAGGCCTCGGCGTCATCGACGGCATCATCCCTGAACCCCTTGGCGGCAGCCATCGCTCACCAGTCGATGCCATGGGCGCAGTGAAAGACGCCGTGGCGGCCCATCTCGACGAGCTCGCAAAGCTGAGCCCGGCAGAATTGGTGGCCCAGCGCCGGGAGAAGTTCCTCAATCTCGGTCGTCAGGGATTAGATAGCGCCGCGTAGACCTTAGCGCCTATTTGACAAGCCTTCGTTTTCTAGCAATCTTGTTAATGGTTAACGGAACTCGTTAGCCGTAACTTTTGTGTGGGGAACGCATATGAAAACTCTTCTCAGCTTATCGGCAGTCGCCGCGATGGCCCTTGGGTCCGCGCACGCGGTTGTTTTTTCCAGCGTCGATCGCGCGACGTTCGCAGCATCGGTCGCGCAAGGCACCGTAGACAGCCAGGACTTTGACGGGCTCGCCGCAGGCAGCACGCTCCTCGCGCCTGTCGACGGCGTGACTTACAGCGCCTCCAAGGGTGACGCGCTTGTGACGGACCAGTTCCTAACGACGACGGGCGTGAACGGTCTGGGCTCAACCTCGATCGGTTTCTTCGAAATTGATGAGAGTGCGACGTTCGTCTTCGACGTGCCGATCACGGCGTTTGCCATCGATGTGAACACGTTTTCGACGGACGACGGCGCTTACTTGGCGACGCTCAACACCGGCGACTCGATCACCAGCATTTTCGAGGTCTTTCCCAATCAGGCCACTGGCCAGTTCATTGGGTTTACGACCGACACGGCCTTCACGTCAGTGACCATCACGGTCATCCAGGCATCCGGAGGTCTCCCCTATACGCTGGATACCCTCGTTTTCGGAGACGCGGGTGAGCTTGTGGATCCGCCGGAGGTTCCGATCCCCGGTGCGCTTCCGCTCTTCCTTGCCGGCGTCGGCCTTTTCGGTGCCCGCAAGCGGCTAGGAAAACGCGCCTGAATACCAAAAGGCTGAAGTATCAAGAGACCCCGCCCGCGTTGGCGGGGTTTTCTTCTGCGATACTGCCAACGACGCTTTCGATTCCGTCTTCTTCCTTTAGGCGCCAGCCTAGTCTTTCTTCAGGTTCGCGAGCACAGCGAAGGGGCTGTCGGGATCCGCTTCTTTCGGTTTTCTGCCGCCTGAGCTGAAGGTGCGGGGGCCGCTTTGTTTCTTCGGCAGGCGTTTGCCTTTGCCTTGGGGCGGGCCGCCTCGTTTTTCGCCACCATGCTTGCCCCCAGGCTTTCCGCGCCGTTGGCCGTCCCGCGGCTTGCGCGAGGGCGGTTGGTACCGCCAGACGGTGACCGTCTCCATTTGCGGTTCAGAAACAACCTCCTCCGCCGGTGCGCCGGCTTCCGCAGAAGGCGCTTCTTCCTCCGCAGCGGGCTCGGCCTCAGCGGTTGCAGCCTCTGCGGCAAGCTCAGCAGGCGCTGCCTCGGTAGCAGCAGGTATTTCCTTAGCATCTTCCGTCTGCGGAGCATCAGCTTGCGGAGCGTTTTCTGAAGCTTCAGCGGGCGGAGTGTCTGCAGCAGGCGCGTCATTCCGAGCTTCAGGTGCAGACTCTTCCTTCACCGCGACGGGCCGCTCGATGGTGGCTTTTTTGTAGCCCAGGTTCTTCAGGATATCCTCGAATGCCCCGCCGGAGACACCCACCAGGCTCATCATCCGCTGGTTCGTCTCAAACCCTGCGCGGCCAGCCTTATCGCGCGCTGCGCGGATTTCCTGCGCCAGTCGCTCAAGCATGTCGATCCGCACAGCCCGTGCGCCAGAGGGGCGGTAGCCGACGGCATACCAGAAGGCGTGGGGGATCTTCTCATCCGAAGCCACCGACGTCGCGCCCGCGGGCGGATGCTCGAAGGCGAGGGGGTCGTTGTCGCTCCACAGCGACCAGAGGAGGCCAAGGAACTGCGCTGGCGCTGGCTTGAGCAGCGTTGGCATATGCAACGTGTACTCACCAAACCGGACGCCGAGCTTGCGGAGGCCCCCGCGCTCATCCTGGGTGAGGGCTTTGACTTCATCAGCGATCGGACGACGGGAAATCGCACCAAAATTCTCGACCAAGCGGAACGCCACGCCCCGCGCGCCAGGCGACAGGGCTTCAGGATCATCCGACGCGCGGTTCAATGCACGTTGAAGGGCCACCAAAGGGCCAGCGAGGCCTTCGACCCGGTCTGCCACGAAACTGCGCAGGCGCTCCTCGATCGCTGAGACGGCAGAGGCGGGCATGTGCTCCATCGCCACGAACTTGAAGTCAGGGCGCAGGGGCTGTGGCCCCTTCACCAGCCGCGCGACGATGCCGTGCCGCCAGGTGATCGACCCATCAGCGTCCAGGCTGAATGCATCGGGCTTGGCCGACGCCAGCGCTGAGGCGCGGGCCATCAGCTCAGGCTGCAGCGCTTTCAGCGCGGCGAACCGCACCGCTTTCGCGTGGGGACCCTCGGCCTTTGGGTCGAGGATGAATTGGAAGCCCAAGAGCCGTCCGACGAATTCGCCTTCCACGACGACCTCTCCATTGTTGCGGACGCCCGCCAGAAGCGGCGCGTCATCTTTCAGTTTTTTCAAAAGGACCGACGTGCGCCGATCCACGAACCTTTGTGTGAGCTTGTCGTGGAGCACGTCGGAAAGACGGTCCTCGATCCGTTTCGCTTCGTTCTGGAAGAAGCCCGCGTCGTCAAGCCACCCTGAGCGGTGAGAGAGATAAGTCCAAGTCCGCACGTGGGCAATTCGGTTCGAAATCGCGTCGACATTGCCGTTGATGTTGTCGAGCCGCGCCAGCTGCGTCTCCGCCCAGTCCCGGTGGATGCGGCCATTGTCGATGAGCTGGTGGTAGAGCTCGCCCAGCATCACAGCGTGCTCATCAGGCGTCACTTTGCGGAAGTCAGGCACCTGGCAGACTTCCCAGAGGAGCTTCAGCGCCGCGCCGCCTTTCGCGAGATCGCGGATATCGTGGCGGCGTGAGAGGCGGCGCAGGGCGTCCTCATCATCATCCATCCGCGCCCGCACCAACGCTTCGTGGGGGGCAGGGGCCTCTAGTGCGTTGAGGAGGGCGGGCAGCGAGTCAAACCGAACGTTCGGATTGCGCCATTGAAGAGCGGTCACCGGTTCGAACGTGTGTTCTGTAACTTGGTGGACCGTGTCCTCGTCGAACATCGGGCACTCAGCGGTCGACCCCCAGGTGCCATCACGCACATGCCTTCCTGCGCGGCCAGCAATCTGCGCAACTTCAGAGGGGAAGAGGTTCCGCGCGTTGCGGCCATCGAACTTGCGCCCTTGCGCGAAGGCCACATGGTCGATGTCCATGTTGAGGCCCATGCCGATGGCATCCGTGGCCACCAGGTAGTCGACTTCGCCTTCGTTATAGAGGGCCGCCTGGGCGTTCCGTGTCCGTGGGCTAAGGGCGCCCATCACCACCGCCGCGCCGCCGCGTTGACGCCTGATCAGCTCGGCAATCGAGTACACATTCTCAGCGGAGAACGCGACGATGGCGGAGCGCCGGGGCAGGCGGGTCACTTTCTTGTGGCCGATGTGCGTCAGGTCACTGAACCGCTCGCGCCCCATGAAGGTCACATCATCGATCAGCCGCCTGAGGATCGGCGCCATGGTGTCGGAGCCGAGGAGCAGGGTCTCGTGCGTCCCCCGGGCGCTGAGCAAACGGTCGGTAAAAATGCGCCCACGCTCAGGATCAGCTGCCAGCTGGATCTCGTCGATCGCCAGGAAGCTGACCGATCGTTCAAGCGGCATCGCCTCTACCGTGCAGACCCAGTAGCTGGGGTTCGGCGGGATGATCTTCTCCTCACCCGTCACCATGGCCACCGCGCGAGCCCCACGGCGAGCGACCATCTTCTCATAAACCTCCCGCGCCAGCAGCCGCAGGGGGAGGCCAATCATCCCCGTGGGGTGGGCCGCCATCCGCTCGAGAGCGTAGAAGGTCTTGCCTGTGTTGGTGGGCCCGAGAACAGCGGTCACCCCGCTGGGGCCGAGTCCGGCAGGCGCATTCGGCAGTCGGGTCATTATTCTCGTTGAGCAGTGTTTTAGAGGTCGGTCAAAGCGGCTTTTTCCGCCTGTGGGAGGCGCTTCGCAACCTCGCAAAATCGTGTACGCCCAGGGCAGGACGGAGGATGGTTTTGGCAGAGAACGGCGACTTCTTGATGATGGAGGTGGCACCCAGCCGTCGTCTCCACATTGGCGTTTATGGCGATCCCTCGGCGGATCGCGTCTTGCTGTTCGATCCAGGCAGTTTCGGTATCTACGCGGACGGTCACCAGCTTTGCGTCGAGTTGGCGAGCCGAGGCTGGCACGCCGTCGCCCTGACCAGGGCTGGGATGTACGGCAGTGACCCGCTGCCCGAGGGGCAAGAGCCCCTGCCTGGTTTCCATGTGCACGACATGGAGCGTTTGATGGACGCTCTGGGCTGGAACAAGAAGATCATTCTCGCTGGCCATTCGATGGCGGGGGTCCGGGTTCATCTCTCTGGCCATTTGCTGGAGCATCGCCTGCGAGGTCTGATGCTGCTCGACGCCGTTTGTCCGTCATTGATGGACACACTGGTTTGGTCAGGCTGGGTCGGCTGGGACAAAGCGCTGGGCGCAGCGGGTGCGTTCGTGGCGGGCACCGCCCTCGGTCCCATGGTTGAGGAGTTGCACCCCAATGCGCTCAAGCTTGAAGGCCGCCCGCGGGAGGACAAGCTCGCTTCCGTCGCGTCGGAAGCCCATCTGTTGGCCTCAGCCGCCGAAGTCGCCGCCACCGAGCGGCGTAGCATGGACGACGTGATCGAGCCCGCTCTCACGCTGCCGAGCTTCTTCGCCACCGCCACCCCGGTGAGCCAGGGCACGACGAAGCTGGTCCAGCAGTACAAAGCCGCGGGCACCTGGGCCGAGCGCATCAAGCCCCGCAAAGTCGGCCACGTCTCCCTCCTCGCTCCCCCAGCCGTCAAAGAACTCGCCGATGGCGCCGATGCGGTTTGGGTTGCTGGGCGGTGAGCGCGAAATGCCAACAAAATTGGCGGGAAGGCTTTACTAAGAGAAGCGTGCGGTCTGAGCGTGCTGGCCCACAATTTATCTGGCTCGCGTTGCAGGGGATCGGTGCATTTTTTGTGTCGATAACCGTCATGTCATTCTTCGCGTCTGCCAGTACGGTAGAGAGCGGACCATCAATCCTTAGCGCCCTGAGCTTTTCTATAAGCCTCGCTGCGCTGTCCGTGCTGATCGGCTGGTGCGAGGGCAGTTGGCGGGCAGCCGTAGCCATTTTCGTCGCCGGTCACGTATTGCCGTTGCTCTTAATGGTGCTTGTGCTCAGCTTTTTTTGGAAAGACGTTCTCTAAGTGAGCCTTCGTGGGCGACATTCATCAGCTCTCTGGTGATCACTCGCAACTATGCTAGACGTTAAGCGCTATGATGCTGCCAACGCAGAAGTTTTCGAGTTACGCCGACACCAACAATGGTGTCTGGGGCTTGATGCTCGAAGCAGTGATGGTGGTCGTTTTGACACCGTTCGTTGTGCTGCTGGCGGTCGTCTCATTGGCTCTGATTTTCCCGATTGAAGAGCAGCACCTGCCTTACATCGTGGTGTCGGCATTGATCGTTTGGCCCCTTGTGGCGAACCTCTACGCGTTAGCGCTCGGTCGCTCGCTGGGACTTGCGATCGGGATGACCGTCGTTGAGCTTTTGATCGCGCCGGTCTGCTTCCTCGCGTTCCTGGAGCTCACTTGGTACTTCTAGAACGGGAGCTAGCGACTTGACCCCAACCTTGCCGGGACGTCCATGAGGAGGCGCTGGGCGAGGTAGTCGGGGTGGGCTTCGATGAGGCCGTCGGCGATGAACGGGGCTTCGGAGAAGTAGGCGAGGGCCATGCCTGCGTTGTAGCAAGCAGAGAGCGCGGCACCGACCCGGCGAGAGGCATCGAATTTGGTGATGATGCACCGGCGGACACCGATTTCAGCGAAGGCGGAGACCCAGTCCCCGTGCTCGGAGACATCGCCGGAAGCCGGGATCACCAGGATCATCTCAGCACCGAGGGCTTCCCGGAAAGCGCGCAGTGCATGGACGTCGGCGGAGGCGAAGGGGCTGACGCCAGGAGTATCGAGGATCAGGCCTTCCTGGGGGCGATCGTTGCGCACGATATGCGCGACTTCGCGCGGCTCTTCGACCGCCCAGAACCGGGTGTCGAGGGCGTCGGCGTAGGTCTGCATTTGCTCAACCGCGCCAGCGCGGCCCACGTCTGCGGAGATGAAGGCTAAGCGCCCACCTTGTTCAGCTGCGCGCGCGGCGAGCTTGGCGGCGGAAGATGTCTTCCCAGCGCCAGTCTGACCGATCAGCATGATCGGTACATCGCGGGCGATGTTCAGCGGCGCGAAGCGAAGAGTCTGGCTGAGGGCAGCGGACAGCATTTGGGCTTCGTCACCGCGGCCACCCATTTTATGGGCGCAGTCCACGAGCGCTTTGACGAGGTTCGGCGTTAAGCCATGGCGGCCGAGCTTGTGGTCCCATGCGCGGAAGAGGGGATCGTCCTTGCTCTGATCGCGGGTCAGCTTGCGGGAGAAGTTCTCGCGGAGGGCTGCAGTGGCGCCGGCACTGGCCTGGCGGCCACGTTCGCGATCATCGGCCGGTGCACGGGGTTCGCGAAGCCCACCGAGGCTGGGTGCAGGAGCCTGTTCTTGTTGGCGACCACGGCCAAAAAGCCCTGTGGTCACGCCGCCTTCGCCCTTGAAAAGGGGTTGGCCTTTTTGGATGCCGCGCATCTCAATCGAGCCATCAGGGCGCCGTTTCGTGGAGATCACCACGGCGTCGGGACCTAAGGCCTGGCGAAGGGCGTTCTTGGCTTCTTCAACGCTAGAACCGTGGAACGTCTGGTAACTCATCGGCGCGGCAGAACTTCTCGTGTCGGACGAAGGCGCTGGCTCAGCGCCTCTCCTGGTTGCAGAAAGTCCGCGTCCCCAAACGCGGTCTCCACCGCTACCTAACGGTTCATAGCCAACGCTGAAAGGTCCACGCGCCATAAGCTTCCGATAGAGCCCCGAAAAAGCTCTGATCCCCCCGACAAAAGCAGTCGAGATGCACGGCGCGTGCCGCCGCTCAGCGCGTGAGCGGCCTCACCAGGCGTTAGCGGTATTGCTGAACGCGCGTGGCGCGCAGGCCTTGCATGCCGTGCTTGTCAATGGCGCGTTCCCAGGACTCAAATTCTTCCTGGGTGATGCCATAGCGCTCACACGCGGCTTCAAAGCTCAAAAGACCACCGCGAACCGCTGAGACGACCTCAGCTTTGCGGCGGATGACCCATCGGCGGGTGCTTGGTGCCGGTAGATCGGCGAGGGTCAGCGGCGTCCCATCGGGCCCAATCACATATGGCTCGCGCTGCTGCCTTCTTAACATGCTGGCTTCCATCTCAATCCCCACGAAAAACCACCCCCACGGCGGTATACGGTTACGCTTCGAGAAGTGAGAATACATAACGCCCGCTAAGAATGACCTAAGGGGCAAAGTGAAGGACTGATGAAAAGCGTGTAAAATTAGGACTCTATGAGAGTAAAGTTGTACCGGCACGACACAGAAGGCCGGGGTTTGTCGCACTCTGGAGCAGTGCCTGCAGATTTCAGTGGGCTGTTAGGGCTTCGGTAGGGGCTCACGATCCGGCGAGAGAAACCCCTTACGCGCCTCAAGTGACCAAAGCCTGTCAGGTGTAAAATGCCGCTCCAGCCGGCTCATGGAGCCGAGGGGATCAGCTGTTCGTCGCGTGGTTGATGCTGACCGTAGCAATTCTCTAGCGAAGCACGGAAAATGGGCGGAGTTCTCACGTCGATCAACGGGAATGAAACGATGCTCAAACAGTTCATCGTCGTCTGGGCCGCGTCAGCTCTTGGGCTCGTCAGTGGCTGTGCCGAGCAGACGGACGTCCAGCGGATCGAACGGGCACTCGAGACGTTCGACGATGATCCCCACGGTGACCTGCAAGGCGTGGTCGTGATGCGGGGCGGCAAGGTGGTGGCTGAGCG
>JBCCTF010000051.1:0-22965 GCA_039198765.1 Pseudomonadota bacterium | reverse complement strand
TTGGCTGTTGTCGGCACCGATGTTGCCGAGGTTGGCCGCTTCGACACCGATCGAGGTGAAGAAGTCGATGTCGTCTTGGCTGCCGTAGAAGGTGAAGATAGCGTCACCAGCAAACGGGTCAGCACGGTCAGCAGGCAGAACACCCGACTGAACGAGGACGTCGTCTGCGGACGTTGCCGTCACGTCGACATTGCCGTCGCCGTTCGAGTCCAGACGGTCACCGAGGCCAGAGTTGAAGGCACGGTAGAGGTTCTGGAAAGCGGTCTCAGCTTCCGGTGCACCAGCGAAGATGCCGGTGGCTTCACCAGCAAACTCGAGGCTGTCGAGGTTCTGGCCCTGAAGCGTGAAGGTCGACAGCTCGAACGAACCGTTGTCACGAGTGATCGTGGTGGTGATGGTGGTCGTGTCCGAACCAGCCAGCAGGTTCACACCGTTGAACGACGTTGCATCGATCTGACCTTCGATCTGACCGACAACCTGGTTGATCGCGAACTGAACTTCGTTCAGCGCGGTACCGGTTTGAGCCGTCGTCAGAGCCGATTGGATCTGGTTGATGTCTTCCGTGATGCCGTTCAGGCCAGCCGCAGCCGTCTTTGCGGTGTTCACACCGACGGTGAGGTTGTCTTTCAGGCCATCAAGAACAGCGACGTCGCCGCGCACGGTTTGTGCGACGAGGAAGAACGCAGGGTTCTCGTTGGGGCTACGGACTTTCAGGCCGGTCGAAATCCGGTCCTGGGTTTCTTGAAGGTTCGACTGGACAGACCGCAGCGTACGCAGCGCGGTTTGTGCCGAAGAGTTAGTCAGCAGAGATGCCATTGTTGAAGGCTCCTTGGGTTCTCAAGTTTTTTTGGAGCGCCTTCTGACGCCAGGCATAGCGGTCCCTCACAGACCGTGCGGATAGAAAACTAAGCGACACCACTTAAGCGCTTATGAAAGCTAAAGTTTGACCTGTGTCTCATTGAGAGACAGCCGGTGAAGACTCTTTCTTTCTCCATCTTTACTATAAACTCCATCACCCTTCTCTTCTTCGAGCTTCTTGATTGCTTGAGTGCGTACGTGGCCGATGGCGTCTTTGACGGCACCGATCGTCCGCATGTTGGCTTCAACAGTTTCGGTGAAGCCTTCGAGCTTCGCCTTAAGTGCTTCAGGTTCAAGACCTTCCATCGCATCCAGCGCGGAGCGGCTGTTCTGAAGACGCTCAGCCTGGCGGATGAGGTTGCCTTTTTGGCGCTGCAGCGAAGCGAACTCTTCAAAGTTGCCTTTGCGGATCGCTTCTGTCTCCTCGGCGAGCAATTTCGCTAACCGCGCCATGACAGATAGAACGACTGGGTCCTTTTTGGGACGCGACGTCAGCTCTTCCGTGCTGACATCGTCAACGTCCGTGTGCGACTCGTCTTCGCGAAACTCAGGGAAGAGGCTGTCGTGGTCGACAGGTGCCGGGCGATTTAGTGAGTTACTCATTCGGACCTACTGAATTCTTGAGAATTTCGCGTGTGACCATGTCGGCAATGCCGATACCGCCGCGCTGTGCGAACGCGTCGGCGATGTGCTGGACGAGGAAGCCCTGCCACATCTTCTCGCCTTGACCGCCGCCAAAGAGGCCGTCCGTCTTCATGCCGTCAAACATGGAGCCGACGAACTGGTTGAGGAAAACAGCTTCGAATTCTTCAGCTGCCCGCTGCACATCCGCCGGTGCGCCTGAGCTTTCGAGCTGGCGAGCCACGCGGGCGATGTCGAGCTCAGGGGTGACGTCCTGGCCAACGGGGGAAAGGGCGGAGATGGTCACTGGACGATAAGCTCCGCTTGCAGAGCTCCTGACGATTTAATCGTCTGGAGGATGGAGATCATGTCGCGCGGGCTGACTCCCATGGCGTTGAGGCCGTCGACGACTTCTTGCAGCGTCACGTTGGGTGCAACGACGGTGAAGCCATTGCCGAGTTCTTCTTCCACCGTGATGTCGGTACGCGGAACAACCACGGTCTCGCCAACGCGGCTAAAGGGTGAAGGCTGCGACGGGATCGGACGTTCCGACACACGGATGGTGATGTTGCCGTGCGCGACTGCGACTGGACTGATCCGGACATTATTGCCGATGACGATTGTGCCTGAGCCTTCGTCGACGACGACGCGGGCAACTTCATCCGTCTCCACATCAATGCTCTCAAGGTCAGCGAGCATTGTGGTGACGGCGCCGCGATAGTCGGCAGGCACAGAGATTTCGACGGTTGCCAGATCGATGGCGCGGGCGAAGCGGCCCGAAAGGCGAGCGTCGACAGCCCCGGCAATGCGGTTCGCGGTGGTGAAATCTGGGTTCTTGAGGATCAAGCGGACACGCTCGAGGTCGTTGATCGGGAACGCCAATTCGCGTTCAACCGTCGCACCTTCTGGGATACGGCCCTGGGTCGGCACACCGCGCTGGATGGACCCTGCTTGGCCTTGCGCTTGGAAACCACCGATGATCAGCTGGCCTTGGGCGACTGCATAGACGTTGCCGTCCGCAGCGGTCAGCGGCGTGACGAGCAGCGTACCGCCTTGAAGGCTCCGCGCATCGCCGAGTGCCGAGACCGTCACATCGATCCGGTCGCCGCCGCGGGAGAAGCCGGGCAGGGACGCCGTGACCATAACGGCAGCCGTGTTCCGTGTTTGAAGAAGACGCTCTGTATCGAGAGCAACGCCGAAGCGTTCAAGCATCGCACGAAGTGATTGCTCGGTGAACAGAGCATTCTGCGTCCGGTCACCAGAGCCTGGAAGACCAACGACCAGGCCGTAGCCGATCAATTGGTTCTCGCGCACGCCTTCGATCTTCGTGATGTCTTTAAGGCGCGAGCCAGAGGCCGGCGTCGACAGCAAAAGACCGAGTGCAAAGAAAGTCACCAAGGCCGCGAAGGCTTGGCTGAGGGCGGTTCTCCGCCGGCGGAGGAGTTTGTCCGCCGCGCTTTCGTGCAAAGTGATCATGGTGCCGATGATACCGATCGGCGTGAAACGGGGTTTAAAACACTTCACGTTCAGACTCTGGTAAGCTTGCTTAACCCTTTCAAATACAAAGAAATCCTGAATCGCGCGGTAGCGTTTTCTTTGCCAATTTTCTGCAGACCATGTTCCGTGCCGTGAGGGGAGAACCCGTGAGCGGTGCACCGCCCCAGGGCAAATGGGCGGAACATAACGGTAGAGAGAGCATGCGGATTATCCTGTTAGAACCGAACGCAGTCATTGCGGACGCCCTCGTCTCGCGGTGCAAAGCATCACAAATTGACGTCGATATCCTGTCGACCAGCGAAGAGCTGGAAGTCGTGGCAGGCAAAGACCTGACGCATTACGCGGCGATCTTGATTGGCTCCGTTGAAGAGCCTTGTTTCTTGATCGAAGGTCTTCGGAAGGATTGCGGCGAGACGCCGATCATCCTCCTGTCGGATATGAAAAACCCGCAGCTCGCGATCAGAGCGTTTAGCGCGGGTGCTGACGACTTTGTTGTGAAGCCGTTCAATGCCTCTGAGCTGAAAGCGCGGATCCTCGCGCGGTCGCGCCGTCTGCTGGGTAAGGCTTCGACCGCCTTCAAGCTCGGTAAGCTGACGATTTTCTACGATGGTCGTGATCCTGAAGTGCAGGGCAAGCGCATCAAGCTGAGCCACCGCGAGCACGCGATCTTCACCTACCTCGCCCAGAACGTGGGCCGGGTTGTTTCGAAGGAAAGCGTCTACTCGGCCGTCTACGGATCGATGGACTGTGAGCCGTTCGACAAAGTCATCGACGTCTATATCTGCAAGCTGCGCAAAAAGCTGGCCGACGCGACCGATGGGCAACAGTTCATCGAGACGGTCTACTGCCGCGGCTACAAAATGGACAAGCCTGAAAACACCGTCGTCCAACGCCTTGGTGGCGGCGGACGCAAAGCTCTCGCCGCGCCGAAGAAAACGGCCGCTGCGTAACCGCACTCTCTCTTTTCTGCAGACTGAAACCCGCCCTTGTCCCAAGGGCGGGTTTTTTTAGTTCATTGAGCATGGACTATGACAATCACAGCATCATCTCTGGCGCGCTGGTCTCCTCGCTTTCCATCCGAAAAGAGGAGGGACGTGTGGCCACGAACGAGTGTGAGGCGTTCCGCCTAAGGACGAACCGAGGGCTGCTTTCCATTTGGGTCGATATAGATACGGACGAAATCTGCCTGAAAGTGAAGCGCGGCTTCAATCAGGCAAGCGATGATTTCGAACACTGTATCAATAGGGAGTACCCCTTCGTTGGACAGCGGGTCGGGTGGAGTTGGTACGGGCGAAACCAGCAGGGCTATCGTGATGTGTTGATGCTCGCTTTTGGTAAGGCGGCGCTGACGCCTCAATTGCTTCTATTGGCCGAAGCTTCAAGAATCAGATTGCTGCGTATCACCGAGTAAAAAAGAACCCGCCCTGGCGTGGGGCCAGGGCGGGATCCGCAAGCACGAAATGGTGGTGGGTGGGGGTGGTCTTTCGTGCCTTAGCGGATGAAGTTGACGAGGCTTAAGCTAAGCACACGTGTCGATGCTGCGTAGCTCGCCTCAAGCTGCTTCTCGATGTTCAAGAACCGGGTCTGGGTCTCGAATGGGTCGGAGTTCTCAAGGTCAACAATCTGATTGTTGAACAGGGCATTCTGAGTCAGCGTCGCTTCCTCAGATGCCGTGACCTGCTGATAACGCAGGCCAAGGTCCGTCCGTACACGTTGGATCGTCGCCAGACCGCCAGCCAAAAGGTCAAGCGCGCCTTCCCGAGCGATATCGTCACCTGTCATCAGCTCAACGTATGCGTCGTCATCCGTGATCTGATCGAGCGGCACGGTGGCGAGGATAAAGGCACCCTGGAGCACATCGCGCAGACCTTGGATGAGTTCATCATTGGTCTGACGTTGGTACGAGTTGTTCGGCAAGCGAATATCGATCAGTGTACCCGAGAGCTCACCGTTGTAGAGCGAGTTCTCAAAGCTGTAGTCTTCGACACCTGGGCCGCCACCCGCGTTGATGCCTTGGAACACCTCATCAAACCTCGTCAGAAGCTCCGTCGAGTCCGCGAGGGCCCCAGGAACCGTCAGGTCGGTCACCGGGAAGCCGGGCAGGCCGGTCGTGCCGGTCAGAACCTGCTCGATCATCTCGCGCGGCGGCAGGCCGCCATTGTTTCCGATGTTCTGCGGTTGGCCAGGACGGTTTTCAACTTCCGACCCACCGAAGAGGTAGCGGCCGCCGATCTCAACGTTCAGTGCGGTGATGATGCGGTCAATTGAACCGTCAGCCACGAGCTGAATGGTGCTCGCCGAGTCAAGCGGGCTCGCCGCGTTGATGGCTGCAACCTTCACGACCTCGTTCACTGCCGCCTCAATATCACCAAGGCTGCTGTCCATAATGTCAGCACGCTGCTTAAACACGCCAATCGAGCGGAGGTAGGCGTTGTTTTCGTCGAACTGGTTGCGAATCGTCTGCAGGTTGACCAGCTCAGAGCCAATGGACTTGGCGATATCGTCTTTCTTGCCCGTCGCAATCTCTTGCGATGCGGTGGCCAGCTCACTCTCAAGACGGCGCAGTTGCGAGTTGCGGAGCGCTGTCTGACCAAAGGTCGAAATCGGTTTCATCATCTGGTTCCTCCGCCTCACGTCAATCTAGACAGCAGCTCATCAAACATCCGGGAGACGATGTTGATGACCTGCGCGTTGGCTGCGTATGCTTGCTCAAGCTCGAGCAGTTTTTCACTTTCTTCGTCGACGTTCACACCGTTTTCGTTGTAGCGGCGAAGCTCCAATGTCTCGAAAACAGTCCGTGAACGGTCAGCTTGGCCCTCAAGGTTCGCGCGGTCCGTCAGGAAGCCTGCGGACAATTCGCTGGCAAAGCCTTGCAACGTACCCTGGTTTGTCAAATCAGCAGACGGATCAAACGTTCGGGTCTCGGACAGGCCTGTCAGCCAAGCTTCGATCTGGGTCTTGTCGCCTGCTGTGGTGACAACGCCCTGCAGACCGTCGCGGACCAAGCGGCTGTCGCCGCCTTGGTCAGGATCTGCCGCCGCGTTCACCGCCAGCACGCCTGCGAGGCCGACAATATCGACATCCGTCGCTGCGGGGTCGAGACCGTCACCGCCAAAGGCCGTGAAGAGACCAGCGGCAAACGGAGGACCGCCTACAGGGAGGCTAGCGTCCGTCTCCTGGAACATGACGATGGTCTGCTTGGCCAATGCATCAATTTGCGACTGGAAGCGAACAAGGTCGGTATCGCGAGCCGTGAAGGCGCCGGCAATCATCCCTGAACGGAGGTCTTGCGTACCGCGCGGCGTACGCGGAGCAATATCAAAGCCATCAACTTCGAGGCCTGAAAGGCTTGCGCCTGGCGTGCCGGCGTCAATAACGGTTGTGCGGTTGAAGGTCAGCTCGCGCGCATCACCGTCGAGGAGGGTCACACCCTCCGTCGTCGTGATGACCAATTCGCCGTCCTCACGCGTAAAGGTCCGTATGCCGATTTGCTCAGCGATCTGATCGATCAGGCGGTCGCGTTCGTCGAGCACACCTGAGATATCGATGCCGCCGTTCTGACCCTCTGCGACCTTCTGGTTCAGGCCCTCGATGCCTTCGAGAGCTTGATTGACGATCCGTACACCGTCTTCGATGATCCGATCTGCCTCAGCGCGGGCGCCCTGGATGGCGTTCTCAACATCCTCAAACTTCTGCGCAATGTTCTGTGCAGCGAAGATCACTTGGCGCTGAAGATCAGCCCGTTCAGGCTGGTCGAACAGTTCTTGGAAACGCGTCTCAAGGTTGGTGAAGGCGAAGGCCAACGAACGCTCGTCGGCTGGATCGCCGCTCACCGTGGAGACGCGATTAATCTGTTCCGCACGGACATCGAGGAAGCCGAGCGTGGCTGCTTCGAGACGAACGTCCCGAAGCAGAATGGAGTCGACCGGCCCGCGGATAACATCCGCAAGGACGCCGGAGCCGACGCCCGCGACATTCTGCGCGGATATGCGTGCCTCTTTCGCCACATAGCCGGGCGTGCGCGCATTCGCGATGTTGTCCGACGCACCAGCGACCTGGCGCTGAACCGAGTTCAGGCCAGACTTCGCGTTGAAGAGTGCAGTGGTGAGCGACATGGTCTCTCCGCCTTCTGATTATCCGTTAACGGCCGATCCGTGTGACTTCTTCGAGCATCTCGTCGGCTGTCTGAACGACAGTCGCGTTGGACGAGTAAGCCCGCTGGGTCTCGATCAGCGATGTCAATTCCTCAGCAACATCAACGTTTGCACCTTCGAGCGCACCCGAAGAGATGGAGCCGATATTGTTGCCGCCTGCGATGCCGACGCGGAGGTCACCGGAGTCAGCTGACAGAAGGAACGCGTTGCCGTCGATCGGAGAGAGGCCCTCCGGGTTGATCACATCGACCAGCGGGATCTGATAGACGGGGCGAACCTCGCCGTTGTCGAAGATCGCTACCAGGGTGCCATCTTCCTGGATGTCGATCTGCTGGAGTTCGCCGAGTGCCGATCCGTCTACAGAGGTTTGCGGTGTAAAGTCGCCACCGAACTGGGTGATGCCGTTCAGGCCGCCTTGTGAGCCAAGGGCAATCGTGATGGTCTGCGATGCAGGACCAGCCGGCCCAGGAACCTGAAGTTCGATGGTGCCATCAGCTTCCGAATAGCCTGCGATGCCGTAAGGGGCGCCAGCAACCGGCGCTGCGGCGGGGAAGTCAGGTGTGCCGGGCGTGAAACCGCCGCCACCGGTGAAGTCGACGCCAGAGAGTGTGGTGATCAGTGTACCACCGCCAACGGTGCCATCATAAATCTGGAGGTCCCAGACATTGCTGTTCGGGACAGCCTGCGACCAATTCAGCGTGAGGGTCTGGCCTGCGCCGAGGTCGTCAAAGTACTGAATGCTCGACTGATATTCGATTGGGGCAGGTGTGCCGCCTGGAACCTGTGCTGGCAGGTTGCCAGAGTAAGAAATCGTCGTGGTCGGACGTGCTGCACCCTGGATGCTGCCGATGTTGATCGTCTCCATGGAGTCGAAGGTCGTGAGGCTCGGCGCACCATTCGTGTACGTACCATCAGGGTTCAAAGCGAATCCTTGGAGGAAGTACCCGCCTGTGTTCTGCAGGTTGCCGAACTCGTCAGGGCGGAAGGAGCCTGCGCGGGTCAGCGCGGCGCCGCTTCCATCGATGCTGTTCGCAACAGCGAAGAAGCCACGGCCTGCAACAGCGAGGTCTGTGTTGTTCGCGGTGCCTGTGATCGTACCGGCCTTGGAGACTTCCGTCCGAACCGTCGTTGCGACGCCGCCCGCCGTATACAGAGAATCACTGCCGTCGTTGACGACCAGGGTCGAAAATTGTGCGTCAGCGCGCTTGTATCCGACCGTCGAAGAGTTGGCGATGTTGTCTGAAATCGCTGCGAGCTTCGTGCTTTGTGCACGCAAGCCATTGACGCCGGTTTGTAGCGCACTGCCAATCGACATGGGTCCGTCCTCAGTCTGTCTACGGAGCAAAATGCTCCCGCTGGGGAGGGGATAACCCGGGTCGTTTAAACCGGCATAAAGTCTAAAATTGATGTGATATCAGCGTGGTGAGCCGAACAGGAGATCACCTGAGTCGGCCACGTTGGCCTGGACAGCAATCGAGATCCGACGGTTTTTCGGATCTTCTGGGCGCGCGGGTACAAAAAGCTCGCGCGAGCCGCGACCTTCAACAGACTCGATCCGATCGGGTTGAAGACCTGCTGTCTCCATGATCCGGCGCGCGGCGTTCGCACGCTCAGCCGAGAGCTCCCAGTTGCCGCGGGTGCCGCGTGAGAAACCACTTGAATCGGTGTGGCCAGCAATTCGGATGGTGTTCGGCACCACACGGAGGATTTCCCCAAGGGCGGCAAACATTTCCTGCGCGCGAGGCGTCAGCTCCGACTGGCCGACATTGAACATCGACGCCATTTCGTCGTCGTGGATCTGGATATAGACCGCATCGTTGCGTCGCTCAATGTATACCACATCGTTGAGGCCCAGCGGATCAACACGCTGCTCAAACGCCACACGGAGCTTTTGCTCAAGAGCAGCCAGGCCATCTTCAGCGCCGCTGTCGCCTGAGCCGACGGAAATATCATCAAGCTTCGACGGGCCGGTTTCAGTCATCGTCTGCATGGCTGAACCCATCGGCAGAGGCTCTTCACTCTCCGCGCGATCGTTCGTCTGCACACCGGTGGCGTCGTTTGCTTTACCGGAGAGCACACCCTCCGTACCCGACTTATCTCGGCTGATCGAGATCGGGTTGAAGTAGTCTGCGAGCAGGTCGCGTTCAGCGTCAGAAGCTGTGTTTGCAAGCCAAAGGATCAGGAAGAAGGCCATCATCGCGGTTGTAAAGTCCGCGTAGACCATTTTCCAAATGCCTGAATTGGCTTCACCATCTCCGCGACTGGCCACGATCAGAGCTCCCTAGGTGGTACGTTAGACAGCGTCAGCTGCAGCTGAGCGAATGGCTTCGGACGTTGCCTTCTCGACAGCGTCGAACGATGGCTGAACTTCGTCGAAGAGGACTTTTCGTGAGTACTCGATGGCGATCTGCGGCGGGTAGCCGTGCAGGAATGCGACGAGTCCGGACTTGATGCAGGCGTAGTAGTTCACCATCTCGTCGCGACGCGTCGACATCAGCGATGCGAGAGGCATCACGATCGAGTAGGAGAGAAGAACACCCAGGAAGGTGCCGCAGAGCGCGCCGCCGATCATCTTACCGAGGATCTCCGTCGCCTGGTTCACGTACGCCATCGCCTTGATGATGCCGAGAACAGCAGCAACAATTCCGAATGCCGGAAGTGCTTCGCCTACGGAGTTCAGTGCGTTCACCGGACGGCTGAGGTCCTTGGTGATCGTGTGAATCTCCTCATCCATGAGGGTCTCGAGTTCCTTGGGATCCTCAGCACCCAGAGAAATCAGACGCAGGTAGTCACAAATGAAAGCGATCGAACGCTTGCGCGAGAGGGCCCTCGGATATTTCTGAAAGATCTGGCTTTCGTAGGGATGCTCGATGTCGTTCTCGAGGCTCATCACGCCTTTACTTTTGCCTTCGCGGAAGATCGTGAAGAGCAGGGAGAGGAGCTCGATATAGTCTTCATCGTTAAGCGCGTCGCCCTTGATCGAGCCCATAAGAGTCGATCCGGTCGCGAAAATGACGTGCTTGGGGTTCGAAATCACGAAGGCACCGATCGCGGAACCCACAATGATAACAATCTCATAGGGTTGCCAAAGGACACCCAGCTTACCGCCGACGCCCAGGTAGCCCCCGATCACGGAAACAACAACGATGATAAATCCAACGCCGAACTTCATAGGGATGTCTCGTCTCTCGCCACACCATCACCGTCTTCAGGCGCACCTTCGGACGGCTCTTCCGAGAGGGTTTGCCCGATCCGGGTTAAAGTGGCGGCTAAGTCTGCAACTTCTGCGCTTGGTACAAGCAAAGGTCGCAAGTCTTCAGCATGATAAACAGAAGGTTTGGGTGAAGACGACAATGCACGAATTCTTGGATCCGTTAGGATAACATCTTCATCGCGCTCGACCCGGGCACCGCGCGCCAGGTAGGTTGCGGTCGGCTCTTTCCAATCTGTACGCTCATCAGAGTAGCTGCGCGCGAGGCTGAACAGTCCGTATGCCTCTTCGCGCCAGGCACGGTCGCTGATGATGTTCAGGACATCACGGCGCACGCCGGGTTGGATTAACCCGGCGAGATCCTCAACTTCAAGGGCGCGGGCTTCAAGTCGCGCGAAGTAGGCGCGGGTGTCGCCCGTTAAGCTCTGTCGCGGAACCGCACCGAGGAATCGGCGCGCTTGCTCTCTTTGATTGAACGCGATCGACAGGGCCGACGCGTCGATAAGTGCGACATTCCCGCCCGCTGCGAAAACGCCCTCTGGCGTCGCGTTGCGCATTAGAAGCTCCGCACGCGCCATAAGTCCCGCTTGAACCAGAACCTCGCTGAGGCGCATATCACCGAGCCAGAACCCATCGAGCGGCGCGACCATAGGACGGACAATCTCATAGACGTCCATCAGGTCACCAATCGTCGCAGCATCGAGCCGGCGCACGAACAGATCTTCGGAGATCGAGATCATCCGGCGCTCTGCTTCCTGGCGGATATCTTCAGGCGCATTCGAGCCGTAGACGCTGGCAAGCAGGCGGAGCGATTGGGGAAGCTGTTCATCAAAGTAGTAAGCGCGGGCGAGCGCAAGTGTGATCCCAGCCCCGAGATTTTCCCCTCGCCAAACGGTCACGAGTTCGCGGAGAACGGCGACGGCTTCTTCTGTCTTGATGTAGCCTGACCGCCACATAAGCGCGATCTTGCGAAGCTCTGCTTCGGCAGAGAGGCGGTCATTACCCAGATCAATCGCTTCGGCGTAAAGGGCGACGGCCTCATCGACCGTGCCATAGCGCTCCATCACGCGACCCCGGATCAAGGCGGCTTGGGCCTTTTCCTGATCAAGGTAAGCAATTGTTTTCATTGCCGTAGCGAGCGTCAGCGCAGCGCGACTGTCACCCTCGGCAAGCAAGGCATCGGCTAGCGAAGAAGCGTACTGTTCACGCGCCCAAGGCGGCAGGGAGATGAACAGGTTGACCGCAACGTTCCGTGTGCGCCGGTTTGATTCCTTCAACCCAGACTCGCCGCGAGCAATGAGCAACCAAAGCGCTGCCTCATCATTGCCGGCCTCAAGTTCTGAAATAAAGAAGCTCTCCGCTTCCTGATCATTTTCAAGGACCAGGGAAAGGAGGCGGCGCAGCCGTTGCCTCCGCTCGTCCATTCGTCCGCCGATCCTGGGCATCGCCTCCTGCCAGAAGCCTGCGCCAGCGAGGCAAGACAAATCCTCCTGGTTCGCTCGCTTTAACTTCCGTACAAAGATGTCGCCCTCTTCATATCCACATGACCAATCAACGCCGAAGGTGCTGCGTTGGGCGTGTGCGGAGGGTGTCGCCGTCATGGCAAAGACAAGGGCGACTATGGCGAACGTGAAGGCCTGGCGTTGCATACGCACTCCTCGAAATGCCCGTTTAAACTGGTCGGCCTAGTTTAAATCCGCGTTTCGGGCGTTTGGCCTTTGGTTTGAGGACCGTAGGCGGAGCGTTTGCCGGTCAGAGAGGATGAAAGCCCTTGGATACCTCGCTCTACGTCAACCTGTCGTATCAGAGCTCGCTGAACCGTCGGCTTGAGCTCATTGCGAACAACATCGCGAACGTGAACACGACGGCCTTTAAGGCTGAGCGCGTGATGTTCGACGATGCTCTGGTGAAAGCCGGGCGTCGCGAAACTGTGGCGTATGTGATCGATAGAGCATCGTACACGGACTTCAACACGGGCTCGATCAACCAGACCGGGAACCAGCTTGATGTCGCCGTTGTCGGTGATGGTTGGTTGTCAGTCGAAACGCCAGACGGCATCCGTTACACGCGCGACGGTCGTCTCTCGATTTCTCCGAACCAAGAGCTTGTTGCGCTTGACGGCTCGCCAGTTCTTGATCGCGGCGGTACACGGATCGTTATTCCTGAGCAGGCCGAGAACATCGCCATTGCGCAATCAGGGACCATTTCGGTGCAGCTCCAAGGCGAGCCAATTCCGGTTGAGATCGCGCAGATTGGTGTCTACGACTTTGATGCGCCTCAGCTTTTGAACCGTGAGGAAAGCGGACGCTTCAGCGGCGATGTCGAGGCCACGCTCGTTGAAACCCCTCGGGTTCAGCAGTTCGCCATCGAGAGTGCGAACATCAATCCGATCAAAGAGATCATCAAACTGATGGAGCTGTCGCGTGCCTACGCCACGGCTGCAAAGTCATCTAACGACATCCACGAACAGAAAAAGGACAGCATTCAACGGCTGTCCAAGAACGGATAATCTGGGAGCTGAGGAAAAACCATGCGTATTCTAGAGATCGCCGCCACCGGTATGATGGCTCAGCAGACGAACGTTGAGGTCATTTCGAACAACATCGCGAACATCAATACAACCGCCTTCAAAAGGGGGCGTGCGGAGTTTTCGGACCTCATTTACCAAAGCCAACAACGTCAGGGTACGTTCTCATCCGATGCCGGAACGATTGTTCCTGTCGGTGTTCAGGTTGGTCTCGGCGTGAAGCCGACCGCTGTTGCTCGGATCACCGAGCAAGGGTCGCTTCAGCAGACGGGCAACCGCCTCGATATCGCGCTGCAGGGCCGCGGCTTCTTCGTGATCCGGATGCCTGATGGTACGCAGTCGTTCACCCGTACTGGCACGTTCCAGCTCTCGCCTGAAGGCGCCATTGTAACGCCTGAGGGTTTTGAACTCGACCCTGGAATTACGCTTCCGCAGGACGTCACTGACATTGAAGTGAACCGGATCGGGGAAGTCTTTGCACTTCGTCCTGGTACGGATGTCCCTGAACTGTCTGGCCGGATCACGCTCGCTACCTTCATCAACGAAGCTGGTCTTGAAGCGATGGGCGATAACCAGTTCCGTGAGACGGCCGCTTCGGGTCAGCCTTTCATCGGATTACCTGGTGAAGAGGGCGTGGCTACGATGCGCCAGGGTTATGTCGAGAACTCCAACGTGAATGTTGTTGAGGAAGTGACGGATTTGATCCAGGCCCAGCGCGCTTACGAGATGAACGCCAAAGTCATTGAAACCGCAGATGAAATGTCACAGCGTATTGCGAATATGAGGTAGGCTGAGTGATTAGACTTCTTCTCGCTTTTTGGTTTTCGGTTGGCCTGGCGTTCGCGTCCGGTCCGGTTGACATGCGCATTGCTGATGCCATTCGTCTTTCGAGTGGTCTTCCGGATACGTCATATATTGACATCGTGCAGATGACCCCCGTGCGCGGTTCGATCGATCGCGTGACCATCACGCGCTTTGATCGCCGGACGGGCAACTTCACGGCAGTGATCGGTCTCGGTCAGCGCGAAGCGAGGGTGCAGGGTCAGGCACGAGTGTCCGTGCCGATCGTTGTTGCTGCGAACACGCTTCGCCGTGATCACGAAATATCAGGAGGCGATATCGAACTCCGCCATATTCCGCTGACACAAGTGTCGGCGACGGCGCTCGCTCATGTCGACGATGCCATCGGCATGGCGACGCGCCGGACTCTCGTTGCGGGTCGCCCGATCCGCGAAGAAGACGTCGGTCCTCCCATCGTTCTGAAGAAAAACGGTGCGATCGAGATCGTTTACGCTCGCCCTGGCATTTCCCTCAGTATGCGTGGTCGCGCGCTTGAGGACGGAGCCGTCGGTGAAGCCATTCGTGTGAAGGCGGACGGCGAAGGCCGGATCGTCGTTGGTGAAGTGGTCTCTGCCGACCGCGTTGTTGTGAATTAGGAGATGAGCGCTATGCGGACGAAATCAGTCGTTCTCCTCATCGGACTAGCAGGCCTTCTCTCGGCATGCGGAACAATTTCCGAGATCAATGGCCCGCAGCTTTCGGAAGTTGCCAACCCTGAATACCAGGACGAGGCGCGTACTGTGGTGATGCCGATGCCTGATGGTCCATCGCGTATGAGTTCGCCTAACTCCTTGTGGGAAGCGAATAAAAGAAGTTTCTTCCGTGACCAACGTGCACGGAACGTCGGCGATATTCTGACGGTTGTTATCGATATTGAAGACCAGGCTCGCCTGCGAAACACCACGCGTCGCCGTCGCGAGGCTGGTGAGGAGTTCCAAGCTGATTCGCTGTTTGGCTTGCCGCAGTATCTTGATAATAACCTGCCAGATGTGTGGGAGCCGACTGCTCAGCTTGAGAGTGGTAGCGAAAGCCGAGGTGAAGGTGAGATCAACCGTAACGAAGAAATCAGTCTACGGATTGCAGCAGTCGTCACTGATCGCCTTCCGAACGGCAACTTTGTGATTGCTGGTCGTCAGGAAGTGCGGGTCAATGCCGAACTACGTGAGCTGCGCATTGCTGGCGTGATCCGGCCGGAAGACATCTCGGCCCAGAACAGCATTGAGTATTTCAAGATTGCTGAGGCCCGTATTGCATACGGTGGACGCGGAACAATTAGCCGTGTGCAGCAGCCGCGTTATGGCCAGCGTCTCTACGAAGTCGTTGTTCCCTTCTAAAGGTTCCTGAAAGGTCGCCCATGCCTCGGCTCATTATCCTCTTTGTTCTGACTGCTGTCTGCGGGATCGGTGGTTTCGCGATTGGCGAAATTAGTCAGATGACGGACCCTCTTCGCCGCGCTGGGACCACGGCTGAGAATCAGTCGGTCGTCTTTGCGGCGGGGCAGTTCACGATCCCTCTGTTCGAAGACGGCAAGGTGCCCTTCTTTCTCCTCGCCGAAATCAACGTTGAGGTGGAGACGTATGACGAGGTCTCGCTTCTCTCAAACAACCGGCCGCATGTTCGGGCGACCATTCTCGAGACGCTCTTCGAGCTTGAGCGGCGCGGTGATATCAAGCCTGGCACGATTGATCCGGCAGTGATCAAAGTTGCTGTTCAGGAAGACCTCGAGGCGACGTTTGATATCAACCAGGTCTCAGGCGTGCTTCTGAATCGTCTTTTGATTCAAGAGACTGGCGGTAAACGCCGGGGCTGAGTTCACCAGTAGTACTGGATCGCGGCACCCAGTTCGGTGCTGCGCCGGACTTGGGATGTGAACGATACGGACCATTGATCAGCCGTATGCAAACGAAATTCCGCTTTGCCAAAAGGAAGGGTTTCGTCTGTGTCGATCAGGCCCTGCTGAACCCCGCCCTCGAGCAAAATCCCGAAGTTCTTTCTCCGAACGATCGCGCCTGCAGTTGCTACGCCGCTGAGGCTGTCGTTGATTTGATCGCCGCCTTCGATACGCGCTGAGGCCAGGGCGAAGAGTGCGATGCCAGGACGCACTTCGACCGCTTCACCGAGGCCTGTTTCGACGAATCCGAGGAGGCAGTCGTCGCAGCTGAGGTCCTTTGTCTCAGCACCAATCCGTACACGCCATGCTCTGGAGTTGGTGTCCGGTCCCCCGTCCTCCGAGATTCCCAGACCTGAAACACGGACCGCTTCGAGGCTCCTCAGGTGGATTGTATCATCCCGAAGGATCAGCCGGATGTCGGCCATGCTCAATTCTGAATAAGGCTGTGTGCCTTCGGTTCTGGACAGAAAGTCAAAATAGGCGGGTCGAAGGCGAACTTCCGTTCCAAGCCCGAGTTCGTTGTTGCTGAGCGCGGCGATACTGAACAGGGAGGAGCGCTGGCCTTCGTGGGGAGGGTTTGGTGGTTCGATAGTGACGCCTTCACCCGGCGGGAGGGCAAAGCGCGCTGCTAGGATCTTCGCCTGGCGATCGTCTGCATGCGGTAGGTCTTGATTGAAGGCGAAGTAGTCCAGAGCCACGTTGTATGCAGAGGCTGCATCCCCCACAGCTACGCTAGCGCCAGAGAGATCGATCGCATCGGGAGAGATGAGGTCATCTACGAGTCTCTGTTGTGGCCGAGCGAGCGCGCGGTATCCATCAGTGAACTGTGTTTCCTTCGATGCTAGCCGAGAAACTCTTGAAATGGCTGGATCATCACCGTCAGGTGTATCAGAGAGCCGATGGAACAGGTCGACGGGTGTCATCCATTTTTTGGCCGCGGGCGTCAGTGATCGGTCGGCGACGAGCTCAAGCAACTCACCGACGCGGTAGGCGCAGTTTTGCTCGAGAAAGTAGTATCTGTTCTTGGCACGGAGCAGTTCCCAGATATGCGCGGTGAGTAGTCGAACCTCATCTTCAGTCAGGTTGAGGCGATATTGCCAGATATCGCGGAGCTGTTCCGAACGGAACCGTTCGCTGTGATGGTAGAAGTCCAGACTGGTGTAGGTGGAGCGGTACTGACCCGTCAGACCCTTGATGATGTACGGGATCATCGGGTCGTCTTCTGATGAGCGGGCGCCGTAGTTGATGGCAGTGTCGAGAACATCCTCGACGACGAGGGTTTCATCGTCTGTGTGCAGACGGAGAAGGATGTGTCCAAAGGCCGAACCGGGATTGCTGAAGTAACCGGCGATGAACAACGCACTCACACCGCGGATCTCGCCATCGTGCGACCAAGTCCGCAGCTCAGGACAGGCCTCGAACGGATCGGGAAGGCCCAATGCGAAGTTCTGTTCGATGAAGATCGCGCGGGCTGGGTACTGACAGACCGCATGCTGATCAGGCGATCCGCCGAGAGGGCCGACCATCGCATTCATCGATGCTCTCAGCTCTGCTCGCGGATCAACAGAGCCTGTTTCAGCGAGAAAAAACTCTTCCGTGACGATGTTCGATCGGTAGCCGCCGCGCAGCGGTTGTGCTTCCCATCGGCCAAGCTTGAGCCATGTTTCGCTGAACGCGACATCGTTGAACAAAGGATCAGCGTACGCACCTTCGGTGAAGGCGAGCACCATTGCCACCAACCCGCCGATGACGGACTTCAGATGTTTGAGCGTGAACCCCACCGTTCATCCCCAAAACGAAAAAGGGGGCGCAGAACGCCCCCAAGGTTTCTGATCACTGAGATCAGGCGCTTAGAGCGCTGCCTGCGACGCGGCGTAGAGAAGTTGAGCCTTCTCGTCTTCGCTGAGCGCAGCGAAGGTTGGCTTGGCAACTTCCGAAGCCATCTGCGCACGGAGCGATGCGGTGAACTCTTCGACATCGTCAGCGCCGGACAGCGCTGCGAGAGCCGTGACGTGCTCGCCTTCGCCTTTGGCCAGCTCGGTTTCGAGCGTCGGGTAAGTGCGCTTGATGAACATCGCGGAGGTCACGTTGTCGAGGCCGTTGCAGGTCTCAGGCGAAGATTGCGCCGAGGTCACAGCCGTAGTGCCAAGGTCCCAGATGATGTTCGAGATGCCTGCGCCAACCTCAAGGTTCGCTGACGGGAAGATCATCGCGCCGATGCCGCAGTCGAGCCATGGGTTCGGCTCTGAGCGGGTAGCAGTCTGCGCGGAGGCAGAAGCAACGGTGAGAAGAGTGAGAGATGCGCCGGCAAGCGCGAGCGTTCTGAAAGCCATGATCGATCCTTTGCAACGAACGTTTTCGGCATGATGCAAAAGAAGCAAGGCATGCTCCCTCAACACCGTGCGCAACAGACTTAGGTGCTTTGCCTAGGATTTATAGAGCTTTTTTGCAGTTCGCGGCATCTGCGCGCGATTTTTCAGAGCAGGCGGGGGTCCTTTGACCTCCGCAACGTCCTACAGCGCAGCTTGCGCATCCGGGCGACCGCGTTCGGCCATCATGCCCATGATCTCGTTGGCCTTCTCGGTCTGCATTTTGCTCAAGATGTCCGCCGCATTCCGCTCGCCCACTTGATCGAGGACCTGCACGACGAACTTGATGTCATTCTGCTGGAGAAGACGCGCGGCGTTCTTGGCCGTCATGTTGCCCACGACGGTGACGACCTGCTCAAGGTTTTCGTCCTGCTCGATCTGCAGCTCATCAATTAGCGCAGAGACTTCAGACCGCAGATCTTCCAATCGGGCGATTTCTTCGAGGGCGCGACGGTTGGCGAGGGCGACTTCCGCCTTCTGGTCCTCAAGCCGTGCCCACTCTTCTTTGAGGCGGCCACGCTCTGCACTGATGGTTGCCAGAACTTCGGTCACCGCTGCCATGGAGGAGACCCGCGCCGCCGGAAGAGGCAAGTCTTCCTGGTTGAGGATTTCCTCGATGCGCTTTTGCGACTGCTCGAGGCCGCGTTTGATGGCTGGCTCTTCGGTCACGCCCATCTGGTATTCAGGGTCGAGAACGTTTTCGGCCCAGGGACGATCATGGCTACCGAATTCGCGGACCGACTCGTCTTTGTTCCGCTCACGGGCGGTTTCGACATCTTCCGCACTCGGCGTTGTCAAGATGAGCGCTGGAACAGCTAGCGATGCCGTCGAGACAGCACCCATCATCAGAATGCGGATCATAGACCCCCCAGTCCGAAGGCTTCTTCTTCTTCAGTGTCGAGTTTGATCTCTTCGATCTGCGCAGCAATCTTGCTGCCCTTCCGCCCCATTGGTCCGCGGAAGAACTCAATATCCTCAAGCATGAACCGAACTTCGGTCTCTGCATTCGTCTCGAAACGGATGGTTTGACCGGGCTTCCAGGACAGAACGTCCTGCAGAGTGGTCATCTGCGAGTGCAGAACAGCGCTAAAATCGAGCTCTGTCTTCAGAAGCTCTTTCTCGAAGTGCCGGTTCCAGCTGCGGTCGCCGCCAAATTGGTCGCCGACGAACATTTGGCTCAGCACCTCTTTCACCGGCTCCAGCGAGGAGTAGGGGAAGAGAACTTGCAGCTCACCGCGCGAGCGCGCGATGTCGAGGCGGAACCGCGAGCGGACGCACGCGCTGGTGTTGCGGGTGATGGCTGCGAACTGCGGGTTCATCTCCAGCCGCTCGACGCGGAACTCAACCTCAGCGATCTGTTCGAAGGCTTCCGAGAGACGTTCCGCAATCAGACGAAAGATCCGTGTGGTGAGCTGAAGCTCGATCGCCGTGGGCCGCCGCTGGGCTGCGCGGGCGCGTGCCTCGCTGCCGGGGACGCCGCCGAGCAGAATTTCGACCAACGTGAAGACAAGGCTACCGTCGATCATCAGGAGAAATGACTGATCCCAAGCCGCAGCTCGCACGATGGCAATCACCGGAGCTTCCGGCGGCTGGTTCATAAACTCTTGGAAGCGGGCGTAGCCGACATCTTCCAGCTGCACTGCGACTTCTTGACTCGTCAGGTGCAGGAAACTTTCCGTCAGCATTTGGACGGTCCGGTCGAACACAACGTCCAACATGGGGAGACGTTCGTGCGTCACCCCGCTGTTCGCGAGCCGCTCCATCACAAGCCGGGACTCGGCTGGGGGCTGCTGTCGGGCTGATCTTTGCATCGTCATCGGTTCATCCTGATGCGGAATTCGTTAAGGATTACTCGACGAGCAGCTCGCCGATGAGGATATCGTCCACCGCGTCGCGTCCAAGGATACGACGGGCACGGAAAAGACAGGCATTGCGGAGATTGTAAAGCCCCATCGCGCCTTGCAGTTCACGGCTCGACAGCTCTCTAATGTACGTTTGCAGAGCAAATTCCAGCTCCGGAAGGCGGCGACGGACCTCATCCGCGCGCTCAATCGGACTGCGTATGGTGAATTTCGCCATGACATACTTAGCGTCTTCGCGACGATCGAGTTGATAGATCGTTTTCTCAAGCTCAATCCACTCATGCGTCGGCCGGTTGATTTGATCATCGGTCGGTTCGCTCATTGATGCGAGGAATTCTTCCACCCCTTCGCGGCCGAGCGACATGTACCCGCCCGTCACAAATGCGCCTACTGAGCATACCAGAACGAGCAACCCGAACGCTACAGGACCGAGAAACTGCATCCTTCTTTTCACCGGAGACGGAAGAACTGCCGTTTCGTTCAGGTTCTCTTCAGTTTCATCCACGATTCTTAATCCCGAGTGTGAGGGCCGGTCGCCATGACCACATCAACGGGACTACAGGGGTCTCTTTGATGCCAGTTTAAAAGAACGGGCCTACTGAAATCCCTGCGGCTAGGCAGAATGTCAGTGAGCGTGGAAAATATTCTACAACAAATTCGGGATCTTGGGGCGAACCGCGTGCTTTTGGCGGGGGCGCTTGGCGCGCTCGTTTTGGCAGCGCTCGTCGCGATCATTTTCAACTTCTCTAAGCCTCAGATGGCGGTTTTGTTCTCTGGACTGACCGACTCAGATGCGGGCGCGGTGGTCAGCGAATTGGAAGCGATGGACGTTCCCGTCTCCGTTTCCTCCGACGGACGCACAATTTATGCGCCATCTGGTCGCGTTCCGCGTCTACGGATGATCTTGGCTGAGAAAGGCATGCCCACGGGCGGCGCTGTCGGATACGAATTGTTCGACGACAGATCGTCCTTGGGCCTCACATCCTTCATGCAGGACATGACGCGGCTGCGCGCTCTTGAAGGCGAATTGTCGCGGACAATCCAGACACTTGAGACGGTGGAGAGCGCGCGGGTGCACCTTGTGATGGCGCGCCGTGATCCCTTCAGCCGCGAGAAGGCGGAGCCAACGGCGTCGGTGGTCGTCCGTATGCGTGGCGCTATGAACCTCGACGGTGACCAGGCAGCAGCGATCCGCCACTTGGTGGCGTCAGCCGTTCCGAGCCTGAACCCAGGCAAAGTCTCCGTGCTCGATGCGCGCTTTGGATCGGTGTTTGCTGAGCAGGATGGCCCGCTCGCTGGCGCAGCATCCGTGAATGGTCTGCAGTCGGAGATTGAGAACAAACTCTCGCAAGCAGCTGAGAGTGTCCTTGTTCCCACCCTTGGTGCAGGGCGCGTGCGTGTACGCGTCGCAGCTGATCTGCGTACGGAACGCGAGGTTCGCCGCGAAGAACGGTTCGATCCGAAAGACACCGCCCTCCGTTCGCGTCAGATCATCGATGAGATTGAAAACAGTACGGAAAATGCTGGCGACCAGCCTGTGACTGTCGAGCAAAACTTGCCCGAAGCCGAAATCGGCAACGTTGCAGGCAATGCGGATGCGTCATCTGAGATCGAGCGCTCCGAGAGCGTCGTGAACTACGAAATCTCGTCAGTGCGCAGCGAGCAGGTTATTGAGCCTGGCGACGTCGAGCGTCTCTCGATCTCCGTCGTTGTCGACAACGCGCGTGTCACCGACGCCGAAGGCAACGTCACTTACGTTCCGCGCACGGAAGAGGAGCTGGCTAAGTACGCCGCCCTCGTGCGTTCGGCGGTTGGCTTCAATGCAGAGCGTGGCGACACGATCACGGTGGAGAACCTGCCGTTTGTCGATCTTGACGATACCATGCCGCGGTTTGCTCCGTCCACGATCACTGAAGTTGTCTACCGGAACTTCGACTCGATCACCCAGGCGGTCGCGCTGTTGCTGATCGGTGTCGCAATCATCTTCGGTATCATCCGTCCGGTGATGAGCCGTGTGCTTCCTGCGGTCGCGAAAGAGCTTGAGCCTGTCGCCATGGGCGAGCTGTCGCTCGAGGATCTTGGCCTCGGTGGTGAGGAGGGTGTCGACGGCATCCCAGGTGCCCTTGGTCAAGGCGGCGCAACCGCCATTTCTGGTCCGAAACAATCGGTTGCCGAGTCGCTCGACCAAATGCTCGAGGTTCGCGACGTCGACGGCAAGGTTCGAGCTTCGTCCATCCGCAAGCTGGGCCGTATCGTCGAGCAGTACCCGGAGGAAGTTGTCGCGATCCTCCGTACTTGGATCTATGAGCAGGAGAATGCAGCTTGAAAATAAGCGCATTCTCTCCAGCTCTCGACTTTGGTGCTCCGCCTACGCCGGAGCCTATGGAAGAAGAGGATGATCGTCTCGACCCGGACGAAGTCGCTGCTCTCGTAGAGAAAGCGACTGAAGCGGTGCGGGCTGAAGCCTACAACCAAGGCTTCAATGATGGCTCCAACCAAGAGAAGACGGATATAGCCCAGCGTCTGGAAGCAGAAGTTTCTGCTCTCCGCACGGCGATCGAGGGTGTTCGGGCTAAAGAAGACGAGCTGTTTGCCGATCTCGAAACGCGGACGGCGCGCCTCATGCTGGCGCTAGTGCACCAACTCGGCCGTAGGCTTAGCGAAGCTGAGGCCAAGCGCCTTGCTGAAAATGTCACGATGCGCGCTGTGGAGGCTGTTCGCGGAAAGCACCGGATCACCATCCGGGCTGATGAGGCGATCATCGAGCCGCTGCGCGCGGTCCTGCGCCTACCCACGGATGATGACGCTGCCGCCCACCGGATCGTGTTTGAACCCGCGCAAGGAGACGAGAACACTCCACTAGAGGTTGCGTGGTTAACCGGAAAAGTAACCTTCGATCCTTACGCGTTTACTGACGCTATCGACGAAGTCTTCACCGAAACCCTGAAGAGTTTGAGTGGCGACGAGGGGCTGTTGCCGCGTGATGGAGAGAGCGAATGAGTGATACGCCTGAAGACAATCCCGAGGAATTCGGCCTTCCGCCTGCGGACGAAGGCATGCCTGATCTCGGCGAGAGCGCAGACTTCGGCGCAGCGCCTGCCGATGACGGCGGCTTTGAGCCCGGCGGCCCAGCTT
>JBCCTF010000050.1:0-23624 GCA_039198765.1 Pseudomonadota bacterium | reverse complement strand
GATCCCGGTGGGCCGTGGTCAGCGCGAGCTGGTCATTGGTGACCGCCAGACGGGTAAGACGGCCATCTGCATCGACGCGATGCTGAACCAGAAAGAGCCTAATGAGGCGGCTACGGACGACTCGGGCAAGCTCTTCTGTATCTACGTCGCTGTGGGCCAAAAGCGTTCCACCGTCGCGCAGATCGTCAAGACGCTGCAAGACAATGGCGCCCTCGACTACACCATCGTCGTGGCCGCGACCGCTTCGGACCCCGCGCCGCTTCAGTTCCTGGCACCCTTCGCCGGTACCGCCATGGGCGAGTACTTCCGCGACAACGGCATGCACGCCGTGATCGTCCACGACGACCTCACCAAGCAAGCGGTGGCCTATCGCCAGATGTCGCTGCTTCTGCGTCGTCCACCAGGGCGTGAAGCGTTCCCCGGCGACGTGTTCTACCTTCACTCCCGCCTGCTCGAGCGAGCGGCAAAACTGAACGAGGACAATGGCTCTGGCTCGTTGACCGCGCTGCCGATCATTGAGACCCAGGCGAACGACGTGTCCGCCTACATCCCGACCAACGTGATCTCGATCACTGATGGCCAGATCTTCCTTGAGACGGACCTCTTCTTCCAGGGCATCCGCCCGGCCGTGAACGTCGGTCTATCAGTGAGCCGCGTGGGCTCCTCGGCTCAGATCAAGGCGATGAAACAGGTTGCTGGTAAGATCAAAGGCGAGCTGGCGCAGTACCGCGAGCTGGAAGCCTTCGCGAAATTCGGTTCGGACCTCGACGCCGCCACCCAGAAGACACTCAACCGCGGCGCCCGCCTGGTTGAGCTTCTGAAGCAGCCGCAATACTCGCCGCTGCAGGTGGAAGAGCAGGTCTGCGTGATCTTCGCTGGCACCCGCGGCTTCCTGGACGCGGTCCCCACGGACAAAGTTCAGGACTTTGAGGCCGAGTTCCTCCGCCACCTGCAAAGTCAGCACGCGGACCTTCTCACCCAAATCCGTACCGAGAAGAAACTCACGGACGAAAGCGAGAAGAGCCTCACCACCATCCTCGAAGACTTCTCGAAAGCCTTCGCTTAGGGGAATGCTGGCTTGGGCGTCGTTGGACAGTGCATGAGCGTGCTCACAGGGCTACTGGCCCTGTGTGCTTCCGCGTGCACGACGCTTGAGCAGCCACTAGCGGCCGTCGCTGGCGAAGAAGAACGCCCGGTTGAGAGCTACTACACCCAAATGTGGATGGAGGTCCCATGGCATGGTGAAGGCTACAGCTGGTTGGAATTGTCGGAAAATCGTGTTTTTTCCTTGTTCCGAACGCCTTCCTATGAGCCCTATGACCCCGTGCACTGGGGGATTAGCGTATTCCGATTTCCCTATTCTCTTCCGTACTCTGATGAAGGAAGAGAGAGATTCTCCGAGCTCGGCGGTGATGAATCTTTTGAAGAAGAGCCCGTGTTCTACATTGCGGTTCATACATCACTCAACGGCTGGGAGAACGCGAGCCGATCTGGCGATGTTCAGCGTGCAGAGCGTACTGTAGCAGGCCGCCGCGCTGAGCTGAGTGCCGCGGAGTTTTCTAGCTTTTGGTCCGAGATCCAAGCGGTTGACCCGGTGTCCGCCATTGAAGCTGCTCCAGAGCCGCGCTGTTACACCACGCATTCTCCGTTGTTCGTATTTGACGTCATTTCTGGCGAGGAGCGCCGGTGGAGTTCGGTCTATCTCGGCACCGAGACGGTTCCCGCTGAAGTTTACGACGCGGCCGACGCGGTTGTGCGTTTAGCGAAGCAGGCGATGCCGGGCGAAATCGAGCTCTTGGATCGACTCTACGATCACAGCCCAGCTGCATCGAGCTCGTTTTGCCGTGATGATGAGGCAAGCGCATGAGGGGTTCGGCAACATGACCTCACTCATCGCACCGGATTGGTCGCGGGAACAGGCGGCCGGGTCGCATCCCGGGCGGCGGCTGATGATGGCGTTTCGCGCTTATGAGCGGGCGGCGCAAAAGTCTGGTCCGCTTGGAACGCTGCAGCGTAAGGTCTGCGAGCTGCGTTATCGGTTCTGGACCATCGTTTCTGGCGCTGACATTCCTCTTGGTACGGAGATTGGCGGCGGCTTTTCGATCCCTCATCCCAACGGCATCGTCATCAACAAGAACGCCAAGATCGGCGTGAACGTCGTGATGATGCAGGGCGTCACGGTCGGCACGAATATTGGGCAAGACGTGCCGGAGATTGGTCCGGGTACGGATATTGGCCCCGGCGCGCGGCTTCTTGGCGGGATCAAGGTGGGCAAGCGCGCGATGATCGGCGCGAACGCCGTGGTCACCAAAGACGTTCCTGATTACGCCCTCGCTGTGGGCGTGCCCGCTCAAATCCACACCGCGTGGGACGACCCGCGCCGCATGTGGGAAGGACAAACCCATCGCGCCACCCGCGCGCGACCGACGGAAGAGTTGAAAGATGCCTAGCCTTAAAGACCTCAAAACCCGCATCGGCTCGGTCAAGTCGACCCAGAAGATCACCAAGGCGAAGCAGATGGTCGCCGCGGCTAAACTGCGCCGGGCTGAGGACGCTGCGAAGGAAGCCCGTCCGTATGCAGAGCGCATTGAGACGGTGCTGGCGAACCTTGCTGCAGGCATGACCCCCGGCGCGCCTGGTCCGAAGCTTCTGACCGGCACCGGCTCGGACCAAACGCACCTGCTGGTCGTCGCGACGGCAGACCGCGGCCTCTGCGGCGCGTTCAACTCCAATATCGCACGCCTTGCGCGGGAGCATATCGTCAAGCTGCAGAGCGAAGGCAAAACGGTCAAAGTCTTCTGTGTGGGGACGAAAGGCTACGAGCAGCTGAAGCGTCTGTATGCTGACCTGATCGTTGAACGCATCGATTTCAAAGACACCCGCAATGTGGGCTTCAACGAAGCGTCGATCATCAGCACCAAGCTGCTGGAGATGTATGAAGCTGGCGAATTCGACATCGCCACGGTCTTCTTCGGCCAGTTCAAATCGGTCATCTCGCAGGTCCCAACGGCTTCGCAAGTGATCCCGGCCAGCCCGCCGGAAATTGAAGGTGACGAGAACAAGATCTCCGCGCCTTACGAGTACGAGCCTGATGAAGAGGTGATCCTCGAAACGCTCCTGCCGCGCTATGTCGCTGTGCAAGTGTTCCGTGCACTGCTCGAAAACATGGCGTCGGAGCAAGCGGCATCCATGACCGCCATGGACAACGCAACGCGCAACGCAGGCGACCTGATCGACAGCCTGAACATCCAATACAACCGCGCCCGTCAGGCCCAGATCACGACGGAACTGGTCGAGATCATCGCGGGGGCCGAGAGCGTCTAGTGACCACTCCGTCTACAGAGCGTCCGCAGCTCCCGTTTAAGCGGGTGGTGTGCGGCATCTGGTGCTACAACGAGGAGGGCGCCATCGGCACGATGCTGCGCAACCTCGTGCAGCAGACGATTTTTGCTGACGACAGCCTGGAGAAGATCGTGATGATCGTCCCCAACGGCTGCAAAGATGACACCGCAGGCGAAGCCCGCCGTGTGGCGGACGAACTGCTCGCCAGCGACGATGCGCCCAAGGCCACCGAATTCCGCGTGCAAGAGATCGAAGAGGGCGGCAAAGCCAACGCCTGGAACATCTCCGTGCGGACGATCCCCGAGGGCGTCGATGTCCTCTTCGGCTTCGACGCCGATACGGACCTTCAGCAAGCTGACGGCCTCGAGCAACTGCTCCACGTCCTCGCGAACGACGATGTGCAGGCCGCATCATCCACGCCGATCAAAGACCTCGCGTTCGAGCAGAACCTGTCCTTCGTTGAGAAGATGATCCTTGCCAACGGCCGGGTCCTCGATGGCGGCAGCTCCAGCATCGCAGGCTCCATGTACGCCCTCAAAGAAGCCGTGTTCCGCGACGTGCACATGCCCAAGGGCCTCGTCGTCGAAGACGGCTTCCTCGCGGGCATGACCAAGACCAAAGGCTTCCGGGAAGAGGCGCGCGAGGAGAACCTGCGCCAGCTCTCCACCGTGAACCACGTCTACGAATCAGAGCGCACGATCGCGAGCGTTTTCAAGCACCAGAAACGCCTGGTGCTGGGCGGGGCGATCAACAGCCATCTCTTCCGCTTCATTGAGACGCTCCCTCCCGAGGAAAACCGCGCAGAGCGCTTGGCGGCGCTTGACAAGGAGCAGCCAAACTGGCTTCCGGAGCTGATTGGAAAGCGACATCAAGAGGGACATCCGCTCGTGCCCACCCACTTTCTCATGAAGCGCTGGAGCCGGCTTCAAACAGGATCGCTGGTCGATCGTCTGAAGCTCTTGCCCAAGGTCGCTCTGGGTTTTGTGGTGGACGCTTACGGCTACCTCGGTGCCCGCAAGGCTATGTCCCGTCCCGACCGGGGGCTGGGCACATGGTGATGGGTGCTCAACCGAACACGAATGCAACACAACACACGGTGCGCGCCGCGCACTTGGTCAAATAGAGAGGTCAGGCATGACACAAGGAAAAGTCGCGCAGGTGATCGGCGCGGTGGTGGACGTTGAGTTCAGCGACCACCTCCCAGCGATCCTCAATGCGCTCGAAACGGACAACAACGGCAACCGCCTCGTTCTCGAAGTGGCCCAGCACCTCGGCCAGAATACCGTGCGCTGCATCGCCATGGACTCCTCTGAGGGCCTCGTTCGCGGTCAGCCGGTGTCCGACACAGGCAACGCGATCCAGGTGCCTGTCGGCGACGCCACCCTCGGCCGGATCATGAACGTGATCGGTGAGCCGGTGGACGAGCTGGGTCCGA
This sequence comes from Pseudomonadota bacterium, assembly GCA_039198765.1. Classification (GTDB taxonomy): domain Bacteria; phylum Pseudomonadota; class Alphaproteobacteria; order Caulobacterales; family Parvularculaceae; genus Parvularcula. Next base: position 18,847 of record JBCCTF010000050.1, on the reverse strand, counting down.
TCAAGACTGAAGAGCGCCGTCCGATCCACAACGATGCTCCGCCCCTGGTTGAGCAGTCGACGGAAGCGGAAATCCTGGCGACCGGTATCAAGGTCATCGACCTTCTCTGCCCCTACGCTCGCGGTGGTAAGATCGGCCTGTTCGGCGGCGCCGGTGTGGGCAAGACGGTTCTGATCCAAGAGCTGATCAACAACATCGCGAAAGTGCACGGCGGTTACTCGGTCTTCGCTGGCGTTGGCGAGCGGACCCGTGAAGGCAACGACCTTTACTGGGAAATGATCGAGTCGAACGTGAACAAGAACCCGTTCGAGAACGATGGCTCGGCCGAAGGCTCCAAAGCTTCGCTGATCTACGGCCAGATGAACGAGCCGCCGGGTGCCCGTGCTCGTGTCGCGCTGACCGGTCTGACGGTGGCGGAGTACTTCCGTGACCAGGGCCAGGACGTGCTGTTCTTCGTCGACAACATCTTCCGCTTCACCCAGGCGGGTTCGGAAGTGTCGGCGCTTCTGGGCCGTATTCCTTCCGCTGTGGGCTATCAGCCGACGCTCGCGACCGATATGGGTGCGATGCAGGAGCGGATCACGACCACCACCAAAGGCTCGATCACGTCGGTGCAAGCTGTCTACGTCCCTGCGGACGACCTGACCGACCCTGCACCGGCAACGCCCGGGGCTCACCGCGAGGCAACCACGGTTCTCAACCGTGCGATCTCGGAAAAGGGCATCTACCCGGCTGTGGACCCGCTGGACTCCACGTCGCGGATCCTCGACCCGCGGATCGTTGGCGAAGAGCACTACGAGGTCGCTCGCGGCGTTCAGAACATCCTGCAGCGCTACAAGTCGCTTCAAGACATCATCGCGATCCTCGGGATGGACGAGCTCTCGGAAGAGGACAAACTCGTCGTGGCCCGTGCGCGGAAGGTGGAACGCTTCCTCAGCCAGCCATTTGACGTGGCTGAAGTCTTCACTGGCTCGCCGGGTGTGCAGGTGCCGCTCGACGATACCATCAAGTCTTTCAAAGGCTTGATCGCTGGTGAGTACGATCACCTGCCGGAGCAGGCGTTCTACATGTGTGGTGGCATCGACGAAGCCATCGCGAAAGCCGAGAAGATGGCGGACGCGGCGTAAAAGCCACACAATTCACTTTTGCTTAGGAATCGTTACCAACATCCCTAGGCACGGCGCTTGCATACCCCCAAATATGGCGGAGTGCAGGAGGCCAAAATGTTCGTGACGTTCCTTGATCAGCTCTGGGTCTGGATGGGCCTTCAGCAAGAGGAATTGCGTGAAGAACGCGGTCGCGGCCTCCTCTACGCCGTCGTCTTGGTCGCCGGCGTAGCGTCGGTGGTCTTGGCCGCGGATTTGATCTTGAACCTGTCAGGCCGCTTCGGTTGATCTATCCGCTGCGGCAGGGATGATGTCCGATGTCGCAGTTTTCTTTCTCCCTCGTCTCGCCAGAGCGTGAACTCTTCAGCGGTGATGTTGACGCCGTCGTCGTCCCTGGGACCGAAGGCATTTTCGAAGTCCGCGCTGGCCATGCGCCCCTGATGGCGACGCTGTCCCCCGGCATTCTGGAAGTGCACCAAGGCGGGCAGACCCACAAAACCTTCGTCCGCGGCGGCTTTGCCGACGTTTCCCCTTCCGGCCTCACGGTGCTGGCTGAACAAGCTGTCGCTGAAGGCGAGCTGAGCGGCGATGCCCTGACCGGCGAGCGGACACGGGCCGAAGCTGTCCTGAAAGATGACGGCGCCGACGCTGACGCGAAGCTGCAAGCACAGCGCGCGGTGGACGCTCTTTCCAAGTATTAACAACCATCGCTTGCTTCTGAGGGCGACGGGCTCCACCCTTAAGAGACGGTGAGGTTCCTACGAGGTGAGAGTGCTGTGCTGAAACGCCTGCTAGCGATTGCATTGTGCACGCTAGGGCTCGCCGCCTGTGCGCTGAACCCCATCGCACTCCCGCCGAAGCCTGTTGAACCCGTCGCTCTCAGTGAAGCAGAGGCTCCTGAGGATCGGGAGACTGAGCCTCGCGCTAAGGCTCCAGTCGCCAGGAAGGCGACGATGACGTTACCCGTCGCTGAAGATGTTGCCGAAGCAGCGCCTCTTGAGCCGTTGCCTGTTCCAGTTCGGGACGATCTTCCCCACGCCTACTACCCCGACGATCACCGCAGCCTGCAGGTTGAGCTCGAGAGCGGTGAGGCGGAGCGGGTCGCCCTCGCTCGAACGGCTATCGAAGAAGCGCCTGAGGCCTATCCTCCGTATCTTTATGCGTCCCTGTCTGAAGCTCTGCTCGCGGGCGGTGAGCGGCAGGAGGCGGCCTTCTGGTACTATGCCAGCCAGCTTAGGGCGAAGTACGACGCCAACCGCTGCAACCTCTCCCCGGTGGCGGAGCGGCATACCCGCGTCCTGAGCGAAGTTTATGGCAAAGACATCGCCCGCGATGCTCTGGAACGGCCCAGCCGGACGGCGGAGACGATCGCCGACGTGATCCGCTTCGACGAGGACACGCCCAACACTTACGATCCGCGCTGGGTCTACTATCTGCCCATCGAGGCTCAGGAGGGTTCCGCGTTGCCCAAGCAGGAGCTGGTCGGCGAAGCCATCTGCCAGCCAGAGGACCGCTGGCCGCTGATAAAAGACACTACGCGGATGGCTTTCGAACGGGAGATGTCAGCGCTGATTCCGGGCTTCGTACCTGCGCGCCGAACGGCTTTCTTGAGGTCAACGCCCGCCCCCTGATTCCTTTTCGGAAGCGGCGACCCGCTCTTCTTCAACATCAATCCTGGCGTTTCCGAGCAGCCGGGGCAGCGGGAGAAGACGGCGCGGCTCTTGCGCTGTGACTTCCAGGTCTGCAGCACGTGCGTCGAGCCGCTCGCCTTGTCGGTCGCGGCGAAGGGCGGCCACTTGCTCGGTGAGCTCTGTGATCGCTTCCTTGAGCTGATCGGTTTCCGAGCGGCCGCGGAAGATGGCCCCGAAGGCCCATTTTAGACCGAAGACAGCCACGACGGGCGCGAGCATCACGATGAGATACCCGCGGATGGCCTCAGCCCGGGACGGCAAATCGCCAAAGCCTTCGATGCCGAACAGCGTCAGTCCGGTGAGAAGCCCCACCACCGCTATGTAGTTCACGATCTTCGGGAGAGGCGAGAAGGCGCCGAGAAGGCCGAGCAGGATCAGCGACAGCACGAATAGGACGATGCCTGTCACCCCGAGGAAGCCGAGAAGGCCACTCAGCACGCCGAGCGCTTGGCCGAGGATGCCCATTCCGCTTTGCAAGATATCCATCGCCGCGCTCCTTCGGGAGGACGCTAGCCGTTCAGCGCGCTCCCGTCACCTCAGCGGACAGGTGCGCCGTTGTCGAAGGCATCCCAGACGTCCTTGCGGAACCGCGCGGGCGGAACCCGGTCACGAACCTCGATGACCATGGTGTCCTCGCTCTCGCGGCCATGGCGGTCGGTCACACGAACGGTGACGACGTGGGCGCCTATGGTCAGCGTATCAGGCAGGCGCACCTTCCAGAGGTGGATGTTGCGATCCGCGATCGATCCCTGCGGTTGGGGCGGTGAGGGCGGTATGGCGGAGCCTTTGAAGAACTCGGTGCCTTGGTTCCGCGCCATACCGGACCGGCTCTCAAGTGCGTATCGTGACACGGACAGCTGCCGCTGGGCTGCAAATGGGTCAGCATAATCTGCACCGACGCGCGGCTCTTCACCGACAGCGGCTTGGGTCCTCCGCATAGGGATCGTCTGTCCACCGACGGTCATGGTCGCCGTGGTCGATGTTGAACCTGCCCAGATATTGGCAGTGAGATAGCTGCCCCGCTCAAGGTCGCGCGGCGTCAGGATTTTCACGTCGGGCAAGTCGTTGATGGACAGCGGCGGAATCGGATCACGCGCCCGTCGGTCCTGGCTGCTCCAATCGACGATCTGGCGGAACCAGCTGCGGAAGATCGGCGTGTTGACCGACAGCCACATCGTCCGTTCACGGCCGACATTTGCGCCAAGGTAGCTCTCCTGAAAATCAGCGCCCTGAATATCGAGGTTCAAATAGCCCTTCGGCGCACCCATGCGCTGTAGGGCCATTGGCGTACCGTCGGTGCCGAAATCACCTTGGTACCACGCGCCTGAACCTGCGCCGGCGATGATGTGCGGGAACGGCAGCGCTTTCACGCCAACGGCTTCCTCCCAGCCTGCGATGCTGTCGCCTTCCTCGAAGACCTCAGTCGTGTGGGTGTGCCCTGACAGTGAGACGGCAGGGCGGTCGCCGATGAGGGCGTAGAGCTCGGTCACATTGTCGGTTTGGTGGATTGGTGATGTGTTGTCGTAGAAGGTGACGAACGGGATGTGGTGGGCAAAGACCAGCAGCTTGCCTTCATTCGTCAGGGCAAGGAGGTTTTTGACGAACGCCATCTGATCGTCCGTGATCCGCCCGTTGTACCGCTTGTTCTCTGCCGTCACGCAATAGTCGTGGCCCGGCTTTTGAGCGTCTTCACAGGTACACGGATAAACGACGTTATCGAGGGAGATGAACAGCGCATCGCCAATCTCGAAGGCGTAGTAGTTCGGCCCGTAAAGGCGGCGCCAGCTGTCGGCGCTGTCCTCGTCATAATCCGCATCCCAATCATAATCGTGGTTGCCGTGCACCCACCATTGCGGCGCCTCCAGCACGGACAGGACTTCGGCCATCCGCGGGATCAACCCCAGATCATCGCCCATGACATCGCCCACAGCGACGATGCATTCAGGCCGCGCGTCGGTCCCGCGGTCGAGGATGTCGTCGACAGTGCTGTCGCGGAAGTAGCTGACCTCTTGGTTCGCGTAGGTTTGGGTATCGCCAAGAATGGCGCAGGTGAAATCATCGCCTACGGACGATTTGATCAGCGGGAAGTTGATGGCTTCGGGTAGCGGCCCTGTGGCGGGCAGACCGCCGAAGCGCAGGGGCTTGGGCGAGCCTTGCGGCTTATGCTGGTAGGCAAACTGCGGCACCCAATCGGCATTGTGGGGCACCTGATAGCCTGACGGCTGGATCACCATCACTGCCATATCGGGGCGCGCGGGCAGGGTATAGCTGCCATCGCTCTGTGTCAGGACGACTTCGCGACCGTTGGAGACTTTGACGCCTTCGACGCCAGGCTCCCCCGCATCGCGGCGGCCGTTCTGATTGAGGTCTTCGAAGACAATGCCCTTGGCCTCTGTCCCGCCGCCATCGCCGCGGATGATCTCAGGTCGCCCACGATAATCAGCAAACGGAGCACTTTGCTCCGCGGCCACCAAAGGCGGCGTCACGCCCGAAGGCGCCTCAGTCGTCTCGCAGGCAGCGGCGGCAAGGAGGATGGCGGGCAGGATAAAGCGGCGCATGTCCGTGCTCTCTCTTCGAACTCTGTCGGCGGCGTTTAGCCGAACTGTGTGACGAAACTGCGTCAGGGATCAACGGGTGGGGACAGGAACGTCACCTTTGTAATCGTAGAAACCGCGGCCGGTCTTTTTGCCCAGCCAGCCTGCCTCCACATACTTCACGAGAAGCGGGCAGGGCCGGTATTTGCTGTCGGCGAGACCCTCATAAAGGACCTGCATGATCGACAGGCAGGTATCGAGACCGATGAAATCGGCAAGCGCAAGAGGTCCCATCGGATGGTTCGCGCCGAGCTTCATCCCTGTATCGATCGCCTCAACGGTGCCCACGCCCTCGTAGAGCGCGAAGATCGCTTCATTGATCATCGGCATCAGCAGGCGATTGACGATGAAGGCGGGGAAGTCCTCGCTGACCGCCATCGTCTTGCCGAGTTTCTCGACCAGCATCTCGGCGGTGGCGAAGGTCTCCTGGCTCGTCGCGATGCCGCGGATGATCTCCACCAGCTTCATCACCGGTACGGGGTTCATAAAGTGGAGGCCGATGAAACGATCGGGTCGGTCCGTGACGGCGGCGAGCTTGGTAATTGAAATCGAGGACGTGTTCGTGGCGATGATCGCGCTGGGCTGCAGCACTTCGCTCAGCGAACGGAAGATTGTCTTCTTGAGCTCTTCATTCTCGGTGGCCGCTTCGATCACAAGATCGGCGGTGGCGAGGTCGTCCATCGCGCGAGCCGGTTCGATCCGCGCGTGGGCTGCGGCGGCTTCGTCATCGGCGATCACGCCTTTGATCACCTGGCGGCCGAGGTTCGCGGTGATGGTCTCGCGAGCCGAGTGGATGGCCGACTCGTTCACGTCATGCAACAGGACTTCGTAGCCAGCGAGGGCGAACACGTGGGCGATCCCAGCGCCCATTTGACCTGCGCCGATGACGCCGATCGTCCTGATTTCTGCCATGCCTTGCGCTCCGGTCCTGCCACGGGTGTCGCACCATGCGCCTGTGTGCACTGCAGCGCAACGATCAAGATGGCACAGTGAGAACCAGGAAAGTGGCGAGAGTCACGAGGCCGAGTAGGGTGCCGACCGTGACCAGCGCTGAGACGCCGCTAATCCACTGCCGATAAACATTCGCCAGGACGATTGAGGCCACGGCTGGGGGTAGGCCTGTGAACAGTGCTGCAACCATCGTGGCGGTTGCATCGCTGGTGAACAGCCAGACGAACCCTGCGGTGACGGCTGGGAAAAGGAAGAGTTTGATCGGTAGGAGCAGGGCAGCCCCCTTCATTTCGGTCACCTGACGCCGCAGCACCAAATCGGCAGCGCTGAGTCCGAGAATGAACAGCCCCATCGGCCCAGCGGTCCGCGCCGTGAAGCCCAGCGCCTGGGCGATGGGTTCGGGAACCTGAAGCTCGACCAGCGCAGCGGCGATGCCGAGAAGCGCGCCAATCACAATTGGATTGGTTGCTGCCTTTATAGCGGCCTGCCGCGTTGTGCGGACAATCGTTCGGAAGCCTGAGCGCCCGCTTTCGCCCGTCTCCGGCCAGGTCATCAGCGCGGTGGCGAGGGCGAAGACACAGGTTCCTTCAAACAGGACGAGGATGAGGAACGGTGAGGCCCACCCTTCAATCGACGTGGCGATCGGGATGCCGAGGAAGATGGCGTTGCCGCAGGTCGTCGCGAACACCGCTGCCCCAGCTTCTCTGACCGACAACCCCAAAAGTGCCCGAGCGATCACGAAAGCGGAGACCGAGGCGAAGATGAGCCCCAGCAAATAGCCAGCCGCCAACCCCGCGAAAATGTCCGCAGCGATTGGTTGCTCCCGCATGAAATTGAAGCCTGCAAACGGCATCGCGACCATGAAGACGAACCGCGACATGCGCCGCGCGTCTTCAGCATCGAACAGCTTCAGGGCCCGGGCGCCAGCGCCCAGGAAGATCGTCGCAAAGAGGGGGATGAGAAGGGTGCCCAGCGCCATCCGCCGCCTCTGGGCGAGGTCTTAGCCGTTGGCAACCGGGCTGTAAGGGACCCCAGGAACATCGGCAGCCTCGTGCGCCATAATCCGCGCAGAGGTTGCTTCGTAAAGCGGTGCTGGGCGGATGTTCAGCAGCGCCTGCACGTCGGTCAGGGGGCGCTGAAACAGCTCCTCGATGTCTTGTATGTAGAGCAGCTTGGCCTTCCGGCCGTTTTGCCAGCCCTCGTAGAGCACGCGGAAAAGAGGCTCCCTCGGGAACCAGCGCTTCATCTCGATCGCGCCCATCACTGCGATGAAGATGTCGCCTAAGCCGCCGCGTCCCATGCCATAGGTCCAGGCGAGGTTGCTGAGCTCACCGAGCGCCCCGCGGCTGTAGCCGGTCAGCACGTGGATCAGGTCGTGGACATCCCGCGCGCGGTCGGTCCACCACTGGATCAGGTCGTCATAGGTCTCAGGCTTGAATTTGCGTTGCTCCGCTTCAAGCCCCGCTGCCGTCAGTCCCTCGCGGGTCATGAAGCTGAGATAAGCGCGCCCGAGTGATCCCTCTGGCAAGGTCGCCAGGTGCTCGTGGTCATCAAGATACGGGATCAGGCTTTGGTGCAGCTCCGCGGCGCGTCGGCCTTCCTCCGTCTCCAGGGATTTGCGCAGCAGCTGGCGCATGTGGTGACCCGACAAGGCATCGATGATGTTGAACACGTGTTCCGTGCTCTCCTTATCCTGGACCAGCAAACGGAAGTGCTTGATCGCCTCAAGCGGGCGGCGGCGGCGCGTGGGCCGATTATCAGAGCAAAAGGGAAGCCCACCCATCACAATCTCTGCCATAACCAAACTCCGCCTCCCTGCGTGAGGTGCAGGATAGGCGGAGCTGGCATCTAGGAAAAGCCGGCCAGGCATGGGGACCCTCGGGGGGCTGGGGGGCGAGATGTTCCGAAGGCAACCCCCGCGCCTGGCCTGACACCGACACTGACCCAACAATGGGGCGACACTTGGGCAGAGGAGGGGCTTCTCAGCGGCACGGTTTCCGCCCGGGAAAGCATGATCGAGCCGGTCAACGGTCGATGTTTTTATAGGTGTAGGCGCAGTTTTCGAGTTTGCTGAGTTTTTCCATCACATCGGTGAGCAGAGTTTCGATGACATCGGGCGAGAGAATGCCCTCGATCGTCAGGTAGATTCCGTCATCGTGTTGTTGGTACCGAACGTCGATGTCTTGGACGCGGATCCTCTGCGAGGCGCGAAAACCTGTCTTGGTTTCAAGGGCCTCATGTTCAATGGGTGGCAGATACCGCGACCGAAAAAGCTCTTCATCGAGCACACAGCCCGCGTCTAAAAGACGGGCCTCCTTCTTCCGATCGTACGTAGACCACCTCTCGGAGCGGCGCGCGCGAAAAACGGTGTCGAAATAGGAGAGCCGATTGCGGCTCCAGGGATCTCGGAAGACGACGAAGCGTTTCCAAGGTTTTCGCGTGAGCCGATGCCAAGTCAGTGTGGCGAGATCGAGTGCCCAGCTGTCGATATTCTCCGTACTCGACCATTCAGGATGCGCGTAGTCTCCGCCTTCCATGATGATCTGCAGTCCATCGTCGCTGAGACGGCCTTCCGCTCTCGTAAGCTCCGTCGGTTTTTCGCCAGCTGTTTTGATGTGTTGGATCGAGAAATCCCGCAGATTCAAGCGATAGACAGGGATCTCATCGCGCGGTGCCCCGAATGCACCGTTGCCGATGATGTAGATCGCCTCATCAACCGGCACTGCTGTATGTTGATCCGTGGGCGGAAAGACATCGCGCGGGTAGCCATAGATTTCGACACTTCCGTCAGGCCGCTCCACAACCACATCGTTGTAGATGTAAAAGTCGGCGTCGTAGAAATCCTCATGGCAGCCACCGATACTGATTTTCGTGCCGTCGTCGAGTTCCGTGACGGAGTTGATCATTCGGTCGAACGTCCATGCCGGGCGATCAAGCGGCCTTATCGGTTGGTGCGTTTCTTCGAGCCACCACAGTGGTTTTCGGGTGCGGGTGTCGAGGAGGTCTAAAAGGCGATCCACCCGGTGCGCCGTGACGTTATTGCGCACGATCCAAACCCAAGCCTCGTTCGTCATGTCTTCCGGGTTGGCCTTGCCAAACATCGGGTACCGCCATGCGGCCATGGCTTTGAGGACATCTGCAGTTGGTGGTTCTTTTCGTTGCTTCACGGGAGCATCATCCGACGGATCGCAGAGCGATCTACTGACCGGCGAAGACTATCAGCCGTTGGCCCCGCGGCAAGCTTCGTGATCTGCTCGTCGCGGTTAGGAGGAGTTTTTTCTCAAGCCTGAAGTCGTCCACCAGACCCAGAAGCTGAGGAGGATTGCGGACGAGGAGACGATGGTCATCAGGGTGCCTGGGACGAAGTGGACGAAGCCTGGAATGTCCAAAAACACAAAGTAGCCAACGTCTAAGAGCCCGCCGACCATTGCCGTCACCCAGATCGATGTCGTGTTTCCGCGCCAGATGAAAAACGCGCCGACGATGGTCGCCGAGCCGCCCCACGCCAAGTTCCATGCGTGCTGCTTCAGAATACCGGCGACGGCTGGATGGTAATCGTGCTCTATCTCCGCCGGATCAACAGCATCGGCGATCGCCTGAAACCCGCTGGCGGCATCAACAGGAATGACAAGGACACCGGCGAGGACGTGGACCAGACCCCAGATGACCCAAAGAACCGATGCGATACGAAGGGCAAGTCGATGATTTGCAGTCATGAATCGTCGCTCCAGGGTTTTGCGGGCCGGGAATGGCGCTGACGCTTGCATCACGAAAATGGTTGATAGAGTCAACAAAAAGGAACAGCAACTGAGCGACCACGCCACTCTCGCCCTGCACCTCGACCAGCTGATGCGGCGTATGCACCGCGATCTTCACCCCAAGGCATCGGAGGTTGATGCGCCGAAGGTTGGTCCCTTGGGCGGCATGGTTCTCATGACGATCGAAGAGAACGAACCCGTGTCCGTGCAGGCCGTCGCGAGGCTTGTTGCGCGCGACAAAGGCCAGATCACGCGCTTTCTGCAAACGCTGGAGCGCAAGGGCCTTGTGGTGCGAACGCCGAGCGCGACGGATGGCCGAGTTTCCCTTCTCCAGCTGACGGCCGAGGGGCGGACCCTTGTTGCCGGGTTCCGCGGAGCCGTCACTGATGTCGTGGGAGGATTGCTCGTCGACGTTGAACCGGAGGCCCGTGCCCAGCTGCTTGAGATCATCAAAACGATGCTGCGTGCCCCCTGACCACGTTCAAAACTCTCAACGATGGGCTGATGAATGGGCGAAGGTGCGCCTTCTCAGCGACGCGGGTTCCAACGCAGTCCACTTGATTGTGCTCAATCGATCAAGGCGTAGGTCTCGCCGTTCTCCGAGAGCTGAAGGTCGATCTCGCTGACGTGCGCGGGCAGTGGGATCAGCCCACCGTCCTCTACAATGCGCTGGATACGAGAAGCAAAAGTCGGCGACGTCTCACTTTCAATCCACGCAAAAATGTCCTCGACGTTGGGTTCTCGATCATCTCTTGCCATCGAAGCGAGGTGCCGCATCAGGTCATCCAGGTTTCGCATGCCCATCGATGCCCGGCGCACCTCCTCATCGACGGCGAGCGCAATGAGGTCTCCACGTTTGTAGGAGATATCGGACTGCTCGCTTCCTGTTTCCCAGAGCTCGATAATGTCCGCAAGCGGAGCATTTTGGAATGGAGAGTCGAGAAACGACGATAGCTGTCCGTTGAGGTGCTCCTGGGCCTGCTCCCGTGTCCAAACACCCGCGCGGTGTGCCAATCGCCGAGTGTAGAAATCCGTGAAGCCTTCGACAAACCAGCGGGCGCCGTGTTCTTCGTCACCACTGACGAAGAACAGCACGCCGTTCCAGTTGTGGAAGTACTCGTGCGCGACGATCCCATCAAACACGTAAGCGAAGTTCTCGAAGTCAAAGCTCGGGCTGGCGTAGAGCGCGAACGCTGACCGGACTGCGGTCCCCCCAAGAGCAAAACCGTTTTCGATCTCTGGACCAGCGTTCTGAACGGTAACGAAGTACCAAGCGTCATCGCTCTCTGGGAACACTTGGCTTGCCTCGGCGACGATCGGTGAAATCCGCGCGAGCACAGCGTCGGCGGTGATAAGGTCTGGCGCGAAGCTGATCGCTCCGAAGCTCGACCCGCCTAGCTCAAGCATCGCTGCATCGTCGCCCGCAGAAAGAAGAAGGTTGGTGAGTTCATCTCCGCGCAATATGCCTTCGGAGGCCCCGTTGATCACTCCAAACGGACCGAAAATGGCAGTGTCTCCGTCCCAAATAATCCGTATACGGACGATATCTCGTGTCGAGAGTTCCTCTGGGAGCAGGAGCGTCAGCGGTGAGAAGAGGTGGAGAGATTGCGCACTGGTCGATGGCTGATAATCATCGACGTCGGTGAGCGGTTCAGAGTTTTGAAGCGTGTAAGAGAGGCGAAGGGATGCGCCTGCCGAACCGCTGACAGTAACGGCTGGTTCGCCAGCCTCGATTTCTGACGAGCAAGGCGAAGCGCATTCAACAGCGAAGTCTCTGAACCAGTGAGCGGCGACGTCCGTGCCGCCAAATGAACCGTTGGTGGTGAAACGTGTGGTCCCACTCTCAGATCCACTGACCGCGACCCCAATCTTCAGAGCCGCATCGTCTGTTGGACTGATGTGAATGGTGATGTCGGGTTCCCGCTCGTGTGGTGCTGAGAGAGTCGAACAGCCTGCCAACATAAGAGACGTCAGCAGGAGCCAGATACGACGACATGCGGCGTTCAATTGTGACAACGTGCAAAGCTCCGGTGCGGTCGATACCGCCTGTGGCGATGATTGAGCACGTTCGTGACAGCGCGATGTCAGGTGCACAAGGACGCCGGGCCGTCTGGTCTGGTGCCAGCAATGAAATGCGGTACCATCACGCCGATGAGTCAGAGTTCTCTGGGTGGCGGCCGGGCGCCTTTGTTGGTGCATTTTGATCGGCGGGAGCTGGATCGGCTGTTGCAGCTCTATGGGTTCTTCGTCGCGAAGGGCGACTGGAAGGACTACGCGATCGACGATCTGCCTGACCGTGCTGTGTTCTCGATCTTCCGCCGCGCGGCGGAAGCGCCGCTGTACCGGATTGAGAAGCAGCCCAAGATGGCCCGGAAGCAGGGCGCCTGGTCCGTGGTGGCAATGGGCGGCCAAATCCTCAAACGCGGCCACGAGCTCGACCAAGTCCTCAAGGTTTTCGACGCGAAGAAACTGAAGGTGGTTTCGTGACGACGGCGCAGGTGCCGCGATGACAGCCTTTGAGTGGGTCTGTCCGAAGTGTTCGACCGAGGAATTCGGCGCCACGGAAATGCATGTGAGTGGCGGCGGGCTTGCCGGTCACCTCGGCGTCAACAATCAGCGGTTCGCAGCGATCAGCTGCACAAGTTGCGGCTATACCGAGTTTTACCGCATGCCTCTGAGGCGTCTGACTGAGGTTTTGAGGATGGCAGCGCAGATCCGTTGACCACAAAAAAGCCCGGCGCAATGGCCGGGCTTTTCGTTGTTCGTGGGTCTGAACCTTAGTCGCGGCTGAGCGCGAGCAGGTTCAGGATGTGGATGAACAAGGTCACGAAGGTGCCGTAGAGGGCGAAGGCACCGAAGATCGCTGCGCGGTTGTTCATCTCGCCGCCGCCTTGGGCGTACATGTTCTTGATCATCTGGGTCTCGTAAGCGGTGACCGCTGAGAAGACGAGGACGACCAGAGCCGAGATGCCGAAGCTGACGATCTCAGAGCCAAGGAAGAAGTTCACGACAATCGCAATAAGGAGGCCGACCGACGCCATGAACAGGAAGCGGCCCCAACCCGACAGGTCTTTCTTGGTCGTATAGCCGTAGAGCGACATCGCCAGGAACACCGAAGCCGTGATGAAGAAGGCTTGAGCGACCATCGCTGCGAGGCCGATGCCAACGTACAGCCCAACAATTGGGCCGATGAGCATGCCCCAGAGGGCGACGTAACCCCAGTAAGCGCCGTGTGCCATCGCCGCGGAGCCGTTGAAGATCATCCGCGGTGCGAGGAAGCCCAGGGCGATCAGACCGATGAACGGAATGAAGCGCAGGCCCATCGCGAACTGCAGCGCAGCCGGGTTCAGCAAGAAGAAGAACGCCACAAGCGCGGTCGCCGCGATGCCCATGGCCATATAGTTGTACACACCGAGCATGTACTTCCGCAGGCCTTCGTCGAAGGCTACGGCGCCGGTGCGTGACTGATGAAGACGTTCCGTCTCAGACATTGATAACTCCTGTTCGCAGCAGAGAGCCTGCCGCATTCCCCTTCAAAATAAGCAACCGCGCGCGCGGTGCAAGATGAACTGCCAGGCGATCTTCGATCACATCCATACCGCGAAACGCGCGGGCGGCCCGCCCTTTGCAGCCGAAGTGTTCAATGTCGTCTCAGGGGTTGGAGGAGCGTTGCGCTGTCGTGTCAATTTGTTACGGTTGCATTAACGTTTAGGGATGCTGGGCCGCGGCCATCCGGCTGCAAAGCTTATAGAACCTGGGGAAGGGCTTCAGATAATGGTTAAGATGGTGAGGAATCGCACGCTCCTGCGTGGCGCGCTTTCGGCGCTCGCGCTGAGTGTTGCGTTGACGGGCAGCGCCCATGCCCAAGGCGGTGACAAAAAAGGTCCGCCGACGATCGCGAAAAAGACCGAAGGCTTCGACGTCATCGAAGGGCTGTTCACCTTCTACATGGACCCTGAGAACGGCCGGACTTTCATGGAGGTCACGGGAAGCCAGCTCGAGCAAGAGTTCATCGCCTTTACCTACGTTGAGAATGGCGTGGTTGAGGCGAACGCCTTCCGCGGCGCCTATCGTGACACGCGGATTATCCGCTTCGACAAGCACTACGGCGCGCTGGAGCTGTCGGAGGTCAACACAGCCTTCTACTTTGACGAAGAGAGCGCGATCTCGCGCGCATCTGAAGCCAACGTGAGCCCCGCGATCATCGGCAGCCTGAAGATCGAAGCGACGACGCCTGCTGAAGAAGAGGGTGGCGAGGACCGCTACCTCATCAGCGCCGATCGCCTCTTTAAGTCCGAAACGCTGAGCCAGATCACCCCTGGTCCCAACCCCTTTGCAGGCCCCTTCCAATTCAACGTCGGCGGATTGACCCAGGACCGTACGAAGTATGACGAGATCCGCGGGTATCCTGAGAACGTTGACGTCGTCGTCGATTATGTGTTCCAGAACCCTTTCCCGCTGAACGGCGGCTCGTCGGCGGTGACCGATGCGCGTTCAGTGACGCTCAAGGTGCAGCACTCGTTCCTTGAAATGCCTGACGATGGGTTCGAGCCGCGGGTCGATGACTACCGGGTCGGCTACTTCATGGATCAGGTCACGGACCTCACCAGCTACGACGCCGCACCGTTCCGTGATCTGATCAACCGCTGGCGCCTCGTGAAGAAAGATCCGGAGGCGGAGCTTTCTGAACCCGTGAAGCGGATCACCTGGTGGATCGAGAACACAACGCCTGTTGAGCTGCGTGACACCATCGCTGATGCCGTGCTGGCCTGGAACGAAGCTTTCGAGACCGCTGGCTTCAAGAACGCTGTCGAAGTGAAGGTTCAGCCTGACGACGCTGACTGGGACGCCGGCGATATTCGCTACAACGTCCTGCGGTGGACATCGTCGCCGCGGCCACCGTTCGGCGGCTATGGCCCAAGCTTCACCAACCCGAGCACCGGAGAAATTCTGGGTGCGGACATTATGCTTGAGCTGAGCTACCTGAAGGGCTCCTCGCTCGTCTCGGAGGTCTTTGAGAAAGAGGGCATGCCGCCCGTCTTCACTCCGGTGAATCCTGAAGACCCTGAAGCTCAGCAGGCGGAAGGCCAAACCGCCGTTCCGGGCCCGCATAAACATTCCCATGGAAAGCATAATTGCATGCTCGGCATGCACATGCGCGACAATCTCAGCTTCAACGTCGCCGCGATGCAGGCGATGGGCGCCTCTGATGCTGACATGGATGCGATGGTCAAGGAGAGCCTGTCCAACCTGATCCTTCACGAGGTTGGCCACACGCTCGGCCTGAACCACAACATGAAGGGGACGTCCGTATACGGACCGCGTGAGGTTCATAACAAGGACATCACCCAAGGTGCGCCGTCGAACTCTGTCATGGACTACCACGCCACCAACATCGCCCCCATCGGTGTTGAGCAAGGTGACTTTGATCACACTCGTCCGGGTGCGTACGATAAGTGGGCCATCGAGTTCGGATATCGTCCTGAGGTGAGCGATCCTGAGGTGCGTGAGAACGTCCTGCGCCGTTCGACCGAGCCGATGCTCGCCTTCGGCAACGATGCTGACGATATGCGCAGCCCGTTCAACGGTATCGACCCGCGGGTGATGATCTCTGACCAATCGTCCGACCCTGTCGCATACGGTATCGACCGGATTGAGCTTGCGAAATCGGTGATGCCGAACCTGCTTGAAAAGTACGACGGTGAGGAAAGCTACCAGAAGCTCCTTCGCCAATACTTTGTCGTCAGCGGCCAGCACGCGCGCATGGGCCTGGTGATGTCCAAGCAAATTGGCGGCATCTATGTGGAGCGTGTTGCGCCTGGCCAGGACGACACTGTTCCGTACACGCCTGTTCCCATTGAAACCCAGAAAGCGGCGATGAATGCGCTCGCTGACTATATCTGGGCGGCCGATGCCTGGGATGCGCCGGAAGACCTGATGCGCCACCTGCAGCCGCAGCGCCGGGGCTTCAACTTCTTCTTCAACACGGAAGATCCGAAGGTCCACGCCCGGGTTTTGGGTGCGCAGCTTTCGCCGCTGTCGCAGATCATGAGCCCGAACACGATGCGTCGGCTGACGGACTCGGCCGTTTACGGCAACGAGTACTCAGCGGCTGAGGTCATCCAGGACCTCAATGATGCGATCTTCGGGAATGACCTGATGGGCATGCCGAACACGTTCCGCCGGAACCTGCAGGTGGCGTACACCACCCGCCTCGTTAACATGGCTTTCGGCTTTGGCTACGACCCGATCGCTCAGGCCGCCGCCCTTGCAGGGATCGAAGACATCAAGAGCCGCTTCGGCTTCATGCCTGAGTTCCTGCTGCCGCTGGAAACCCGCGCACATCGCGCTGCGATCCGGCAAGAGCTGAACTGGATGCTGTAAAGCGTTCCTGATACGGACAAAAAAGGGCGCCGGTGGCGCCCTTTTTTATGCCTTGCGTTCGAGGCGGCTGACGAAGAACCCGTCCATGCCGCCCTTATCCTTCAGCTTATGCGGAAGACAGCGCACATCGCCGTTTTTGTTGAGCACCGGAAGCCCATTCAGTTCCTCCTCAGTGATCGGCGCACGGACAATGTCGCTCCGACGTTCGAGCAGCTTCTCAATCTGCTCCTCGCCTTCTTCAGGCAAGAGAGAGCACACCGCGTAAACCAGGCGCCCGCCCGGCTCAGTCAGCTCAATCGCTTTATCGAGCATCCGCGCTTGCAGGCGGACAAGGTCCGGCACCTGGGTCTCACGCGACGTCCACAGAAGATCAGGGTTCCGCCTAATCGTACCCGTCGCTGAACATGGCGCGTCGAGCAGCACCCGCTGCGCCAAGTTCGGCGGGTTCCACTCGAGGATGTTCTCTTCCAGCACGACGGCCTTCAGCTTTGTGCGCTCAAGGTTCTCACTCAGCCGCTGGAGGCGAAAGCCTGACACATCAACCGCGAAGACGTTCGCCCCCGTACTGGCCAGCTGCATCGTCTTCCCGCCGGGCGCCGCACACAGATCAAACACCCGGTGACTTTCCTCCGCACCCAGAAGATGTGCGGGCAGGGTGGCCGCCACATCCTGTGCCCAGAACGCACCGTCTTCAAAGCCGGGCAGTGCCTCAATCCGCGTCGACGCCATCCGCACCGTGCGCGAGCCAAGCCGCGTCGTCTCCATATCCTCCGGCCAAGAAGGTTCCGCATCCGGATCTTTCAGCGACAGATCGAGCATCGGCTCCTGTTGGTGCGCTTCAGCAATCTGCGTCGCCACCTTCGCCCCGTAAGGCCGCGCCAATTTCCGCCAAAGCCAACCCGGGGTGTCAGCCCGGAGCGGCACGTTCTTGATTTTCTCCGCCCCGGTCTCTGCCATCCGCCGGGCCACGGCGTTCACAAGCTTGGCGTAGGGCTTCGTCTCCAACCGCAGTTTCGCCAGCTCAACCGCGGCCCAGACGGCGGCGTGACCCTCGGTGCCCATCAGGCACACCTGTGCTGCGGTGATCCGCAGAATGTTTTGCAGATGCGTTTGTTTCGGCTTCAGCGGCTCGCGCAGATAGGTCGCGATCACCTCATCCAAACTGCCCCGCTGGCGGAGGGTCGTTGAGGCAATAGCTCGGGCAAAACTGCGATCCGAACCCTCTAACCGATTGAAATCTCTGGCGGCTTCTAGAGCCTGGTCGAGTGTCATCCCCTTGGTCGTCAACCGGAGCAAATCCAATGCTGCGTTGCGAGAGCCAATCCCCGGCGGAAGCGGAGCCTTATCTTCCTCAGTTTCAGCAGTGGCCGGTCGTTTACTCCCGGTTAACTCTCGGGTACGCTGTAATTCTCGTTTTTGGGGTGACATGATGATGAAAACTCTGGTTGTTGCAGCCGCAGCGCTTTCCGGTCTCATGACAGCGGGGCTCGGGGCCGCCAATGCGGAAGAGGGCGCGCTTCGCACGTCCAGCAAAATCCGCAACCCCTCTGCACCGCTGACCAGTCTGCATGCAGAGGCGCTGATCCCGATCGTCTCGCAGATGGGCTACAAGTACGACGGTGTCATGCTGCCCGGCGGCGAAAAAGCGCTCCTCGTCGAAACCGACAAAGGCGCACGGTTCCAGATCACGCCGATGGCTTGCGACCCGTCGGGCCGCTGCCGCGGGATGCACTTGGTCTCGATGTTCGAAACCGATGTGGATCGCCGCACGGTCATGGCCTTCAACGACCGCTATGCCTTTGTTTCTGCGGGGATGAGCGGTGACGACCTCGCTTATCTCGCCCGCTACGAAATCGCTGACTTCGGTCTGCCCCGCGGCAACATCGCTGTCTCGATCGACGTCTTCTTGGAGACCTCAGCCCTGTTTGTTGAGCATCTCGAGAACGCCGCTGGCGATCTCAAGCAAGCTCCGCAAGGCGGCGACCTCGCGGCCAACGGCTTGAATATGCAGGGGCTGATGCAATCGGTCAGCCTGCACCCCGGCGGCCACCAGCACGAGACGTTTGAGGCCCATCCCCACGCGATGAGCTTCGAAATGACCAACGACATTGTCGAGACCTATGTCCGCGCCGAGGAGATCTATCCTGGCCGGATTGTGAACCACATCGGCAACTGATTCCGACCTGATCAGATTGGGGAACGGCCCCGCGGAGTCATCCGCGGGGTTTTTTCTTGGCCGGATGCGGTCAGGATCAGTCTAACCTTGCCATGCCCCCGCTGCTGTCCCATACGGTCTCCTCGGAAAGCACCCATAGCTCAGCTGGATAGAGCGCTGCCCTCCGAAGGCAGAGGTCTGAGGTTCG
>JBCCTF010000049.1:0-24237 GCA_039198765.1 Pseudomonadota bacterium | reverse complement strand
TGGGTGGCGGAGACGCCCGTAAAACGCTCGTAATGGCCAAGGTCGAGGTCCGTCTCCGCACCGTCGTCGGTGACGAAGACTTCGCCGTGCTGATAGGGGCTCATCGTGCCGGGATCGACGTTGATGTAGGGGTCCAGCTTGCGCAGGCGCACAGAGTAGCCGCGCGCTTGCAAGAGCGCGCCGAGAGCCGCTGAAGCCACGCCTTTTCCAAGAGACGAAACCACGCCGCCGGTGATGAAAATATACCGCGTCATGGAAGGTCGCCTTAGGCCTGACTCCGGGCCGTGGGCAATGGGTTTCACCGCTGCGATTTGCTGAAACTTTGACTTGTTATGCGCATCCAGATGAGCGTGAATGACGAGGGGCGGGTCATAGCATTGGCCCGCCCCTCGAAGACGCCAGCAAGCGGGCGATTTCACGTCACGGGAGTTCGTCCGCTTCCCTCTCTACGCTGCGCAGTGGGCAGACCGCGCGGCGCACCCCTGCTCTCTCATCAACCGCAACACACGCAGTTGAGCGCTGATGGCTCAGCGCGAAAAACAGGCAGCAGTGACATATAACGGAAGAGGAATTTGGCCAGCTGGTCCGGCATTCACATTTCAGTCAATTGAGTAAAATCTTATCGAGAAATGTGAAGGGCTTGCGCCGAAGGCACAACGCGCTCTGCACCTGAAGCGGTAGCAGAGCGCGCATGAGGCTTTAGTTCAGGGCGTCTTTCAGGCCCTTGCCAGCCGAAAACTTCGGCTGGATCGAAGCAGCGATCTGGATCGTTTCGCCGGTTCGCGGGTTACGGCCTTCACGAGCTTCACGCTTCGCAGCAGAGAAGGTGCCAAAGCCGACGAGGCGGACATCGTCACCGCCCTGAAGCGCTTCCGTGATGGCATCGAAAACAGCATCCACCGCTTTGCTGGCCTGCGCTTTGCTCATGTCAGCTTTCTTCGCGACCTCGTCGATGAATTCATTCTTGTTCATGTCAGGAAACCCCTTGGTTTATGCGGCCTCCAGGGCCGTTGAACCGAACGCTAGAGACGTTTTTTCCGCAACGTCAAAGGGTTAATTTCCCCGCAAACCCGCGTAAATGCTGGACTTTGTTATAATAATTTGAAATTGCTCAGCTTTTTGCACCCATTAGGAGCGCAGCTTTTTCCACTGTTCGCCCTCGTGGGCGATGCAACATTCTATCAATTCTCGCCAAACCGGCTCAGCGATTCGCGGGCTCAGCCCCTCTTTGGCCGCGGATTCCAGCACTTTTTCCACCACTTCTTCGATACGCCAGGGCACACGAACATCGTCGAGGGTCGGTTTGATCCGAGCCGCAGCCTCCATATAGCCTTGGCGGATCACCAGCAGGCGCACGAGCTCGCGGTCCAGCTCATCCACGCCCGCGCGGACGTCTTCCATGGTGGCGCAGTCTTCAGGGGTCTTCGTCGTCATGCCGGAGAGCTAGGCCCCCCTGCCCCCTTTGCAAAGCCCCTGCGGCGATGGGGCCGGAGGATCATTGCTCTTGCCTGGGCAACGCCGGGGGAGACGCAGTCCTCGCGCCAATGAAAACAAACCCGTCAAAGCCGTTTGTCTCTTCGTCAAAGAAGCCCAAGGTCGGCTCAGCGACATCTTTGGGGACACCAGCTCTGTTGCCTCGCGACATCCGAGGCCCGGCTTTACCACCGACCTGCACCCAAGCTTCACCAGCGTCGTGACGATCTTCCAAGCTGATGGTCTGATCTGGCGGGAGGAGCATGGCCATGTTGTCCGTATCGCCGAGGAACTCGTACCTCTGCTTGCTGGCATGGATACCGCCCACGAGGACGATTGCGCGAGCATACTGGTCAGTGAACGCTTCGATTAACGCTTCGGCCATCGCTTTATCGCGCGCCTTCTGCATGACGAACGGCGGAAGCGCCTCTGACGCTGCCCGGAATGATTCTGCCGTTGCCGTTTCGGGCGACAAACCCATCACTGCAAGGATGTCCACAGCGTCAAAGAAAACCACATAGACGTTTTCAAAAGCCATCAAATTGATCAGCATCGAGAGCATCGCCTCGCTGCCGCGGCCATCGGTCTGGCGCCAGACGCGAGCCATTCCTTCGAGCAGAACGGTGCGCGGGTCATCAGCCGACCGGGCCTCTGCGAACACATCGTCAAACTCGGGCGCGTACTCGAGGCCAACGAGTGTTCGGCCCTCCTGTTGCGACACTGTGCAGATGTACGAGGTCACGAGGGCAGGCATTTCGTTGGTGCCGTGGGTCTCGCCGAAGATGAGGAACCTCCCCTCCGCTCTTTTAGCCATCTCTTGCCAGCCTTCGGGCGGGCCGCAGTCGGACACATCGGGGCTAGGACTTGAAGCACACCCCACCAAGCACAGCGCACCGAGAGCGAGGAAAAAGCGAAGCATGAGCGGCTCCATCAAGCGACGTCGCCGAACGGTGAGGCCGCCGCAGAACGCCGTCAATCGGCTCACACAGTTGATAGTGCAAAGAAAAAGGCGGGCCGGGGCCCGCCTTCTCAAAACATTATCCGCTCACGGATCAGTGGGTCATCACCGGGCCGCCTTCTGGGGACGGGTCGGAGGTGGCTGGCGCTGGGATCGCCTCTTCGGCGGGGTCCCATTCGATGGGCGTCAGCGGGCCTGCGAGGGCGTGCTTGAGGACGTCGTCGACGTGGTCGACCGGGATGATCTCCAGGCCTTCTTTGACGTTGTCCGGCACGTCCGCGAGGTCTTTCTCGTTCTCCTGCGGGATGAGCACGGTTTTCACACCGGCGCGGAGCGCTGCGAGCAGCTTCTCCTTCAGCCCGCCGATGGCGAGAACCCGTCCGCGTAGGGAGATTTCACCGGTCATGGCGATATCCTTGCGCACAGGAACACCCGTCAGTGTGGAGACAATTGCTGTCGCCATCGCCACACCGGCCGACGGACCATCCTTCGGCGTTGCGCCTTCAGGAACGTGGATGTGGATGTCGGTCTTCTCGAAGAGCGGCGGCTTGATGCCGAACTCCACCGCACGGCTACGCACGTAGGACGCTGCGGCCGAGACCGATTCTTTCATCACCTCTTTGAGGTTGCCGGTGGGGGTCATGCGGCCCTTACCCGGCATAGTGACGCTCTCGATCTTGAGAATATCTCCGCCTACGGAGGTCCAGGCGAGGCCGGTGACCACACCGACCGCATCGTCGCCGTCGACTTCGCCGTAGCGGAACTTCTGAACGCCAGAGAAATCGCCGAGATTGTCGGACGTGATCGTCACGGCCTCGGTGTCTTCCTCCATCTCCAGCTTCGTCACCGCTTTGCGGGCGAGGTTGGCGATTTCACGCTCAAGGTTCCGT
The DNA here is from genome assembly GCA_039198765.1 of Pseudomonadota bacterium. Lineage (GTDB taxonomy): Bacteria > Pseudomonadota > Alphaproteobacteria > Caulobacterales > Parvularculaceae > Parvularcula. The sequence goes on along the minus strand of JBCCTF010000049.1, from coordinate 20,916 downwards.
ACGCCCGCCTCGCGGGTGTACAGGCGAATGAGGTCGAGAAGCGCGCTGTCTTCGACGACCCACTCTTCCTCGTTCAGGCCATGCTCCTTGCGGAGACGCGGCATGATGTGACGGCGGGCGATTTCCACCTTCTCATCTTCCGTGTACCCCGGAATGCGGATGATCTCCATCCGGTCCAGCAGCGGCTGCGGCATGTTCAGCGAGTTGGCCGTGGTGACGAACATGATGTCCGACAGATCGTAGTCCACCTCGAGATAATGGTCCGCAAACGTATCATTTTGCGCCGGGTCCAGAACCTCAAGCAAAGCCGCCGACGGATCACCGCGAAAATCCTGGCCCATCTTGTCGATCTCATCGAGAAGGAACAGCGGGTTGGACTTCTTCACTTTCTTCATCGACTGGATCACCTTGCCAGGCATCGAGCCGATATAGGTCCGGCGGTGTCCGCGGATCTCGCTTTCGTCGCGCACGCCGCCGAGGGAGACACGGACGAATTCACGGCCCGTGGCTTCAGCCAGCGACTTACCCAGCGAGGTTTTACCGACGCCAGGAGGGCCAACGAGGCAGAGGATTGGGCCTTTGAGTTTCCCGGTGCGTTTCTGCACGGCGAGATACTCGATAATCCGCTCTTTCACCTTGTCGAGGCCGTAATGATCCTTATCCAGAACATCCTGGGACTTGGCGAGGTTGGTTTTCAGCTTGCCCCGCTGGTTCCACGGAATGGACAGCAGCCAGTCGAGGTAGTTGCGCACCACGGTGCTCTCGGCGGACATCGGCGACATCTGGCGCAACTTTTTCAGCTCTGCCTGCGCCTTGGTCCGCGCTTCTTTGGAAAGCTTGGTCCGCTCAATCCGCTCTTCAAGTTCGGTGAGTTCGTCCTTGCCCTCTTCGCCGTCACCCAGCTCCTTCTGAATGGCCTTCATCTGCTCATTCAGATAATACTCGCGCTGGGTTTTCTCCATCTGACGTTTGACACGTCCACGGATCTTTTTCTCGACCTGGAGGACCGACATCTCGCCTTCCATAAATCCGTACACGGCTTCGAGCCGTTGCGGGATGGAGGCGATCTCAAGAAGCTCCTGCTTCTCCGCGATCTTCAGGTTGAGGTGCGAGGCCACGGTGTCCGCAAGCTTGGACGCATCGTCGATCTGGCCGATCGAGACGATCACTTCAGGCGAGACGCGCTTGTTCAGCTTCACGTAGCTTTCGAACTGAGCATTAACGGAGCGCGCGAGCGCTTCGACTTCCGTCTCCTCGCCCTCTTGCTCATCAAGCAGGACGGCTTCGGCTTCGAAATAGTCGTCTTGTTCCGTGTACCCGGTAATTTCGGCGCGCTGACCGCCTTCGACCAAGACCTTCACGGTGCCATCAGGCAGCTTCAGGAGCTGCAGCACCTTGGCGACAACGCCGATGGTGTAGATGTCTTCGCGGCTCGGATCGTCATTGGCCGCGTCTTTTTGGGCCACGAGAAGGATCTCGCGGTCTGCTTCCATCACCGTCTCCAGCGCACGCACGGATTTGTCACGGCCCACGAAGAGCGGGACCACCATGTGCGGGAAAACGACAATGTCTCGTAGAGGAAGGACGGGATAAGCCCGGTTGTCTTCACTCATAAGGAACTCCTTTCGGCAGTTTCCGATAGGCCTGCCCGCGGGATGCAGCGCTAGGCACCATCACCGCTACGCTTGGAAGATATGAACGCATAACGGCGCCCATGATGTCGGGAGTACCGCCCCGTCTTACAAGGACGATTTATACGCACTGCACCTGAACGAAGTGTCACGCTTACGCATCCAGCCTACGCCCAGGAGATGAGCCTGGATACGGCAGGGGCAAAGACCGATCGCCGCGGGGGCAAGCTAGCCGTTCGCCTTGGCCCAGTCTCTAGGAAGTGACCGCGCCGCGAACAGGTAGGCGCCGACAGACAATGTGAACGGCACGGCGAGCGCAGTCAGTGCGTAGCGAAGGCCAACGACAGTATCGCCGGTTTGAGCAGCAAACATGTCAGACAGGATACCCGTCACCGTCGGACCGAGCCCTAAAGCTATAATGTTGAGAACGAAGAAGAAAACCGCAGTTGAAGTGGCTCGAACAGAGACTCCGGCGAGGTTCTGAGCAACGGAAAAACTTGGCCCGAGGTTGAAGCCATTGAAGAAGACAAAAAGAGAAAGGCACACAGCAAAAGCTGCGAACGTTCCGATATGCCAACCGACGGTTAGAGCCACACCAGCCAACGCAACGGTGACCGCAGGAACGATCGCATAAGCCGCGACGTTTTTCGCACCATATTTGTCTGCGACGAGCCCACCCAAAAACGTGCCCGCGGCGTAAAACGTAGCGTTTCCAACGCCCAAACCGATCAGCACTGGGACAACCGGGATGCCCGGATACGCTGAGAAGATATACGTCGTGAGAAACCCAGCGACTGCGTAACCTCCGAAACTCGTAAAGGCGATCCCAAGCGCCATTGCCCAGTAGGACGGGATCTTCGCCAACGTGCCGACCGCCTGCTTGAACGGAAGTGCCTGGCTTGCACCGGCATCGAGCCGTCCTCGTTCTGGCTCTGGAAGGAGCGCCTTCACGGCAAAAGCAATCGGAAGACCGGCTAAACCCACTACGATGAATGCAGCGCGCCAATCCACGCTTCCGCCATTGGCAAAGAATGCCACTGCAAAATAGGCCGCCATTGTTCCAAACGGTACGCCGAGGGCGAAGATCGAGAGGGCTTTGGCGCGTTCCTTGGGCGGATAGAGGTCAGAGATCAGCGCGTGGCTCGGCGGGCTGCAGCCTGCCTCGCCGATGGCCACGCCGATCCTCAAGAGTGCCATGATCGCAAACCCGCCGACGAAACCTGTGAGGACCGTGAAGAAGCTCCAGGTCGCGAGGCTCAGCGCGATGATCGTCACTCGGTCGAAGCGGATGGAGATCGGGCCCAGGCGTAGGGTCTTGGTGTTGTCGACCAGCGACGCGATCGGGATGCCGATGGCGGTGTAGAAGGCGGCGAACACGATCCCGGTCAAAAGACCGAGCTGGGTGTCGTCCAGGCCAAGGTCGGCTTTGATGAAGGGGCCGAGGGTCCCGACAATCTGCCTATCGATGAAGTTGAACGTGTAGACGAGCGTCAAAAGAGCGAGGATCACCCCGCGGTTCTGTATCTTCGGCACCGATCGCCCTTCCCTCTATTTTTTGAGGGACGCTGCCGAGTCTCGCGATAAAGCACAAGCTGCGGTTCCCAACGATCGCGGCTGAAGGCGTCGAGAACCCCATCTTTCGGCAGCTGTGCGATTGCCTAGGCTTGCGTGCCAACGCTGCCGCCAGCGAACACCCGCCTATTGGGTGAGGGCGTACATGTAGACGATGCGATTCATCTCGCGCAGGACGCGGTTGTTCTGCGCAGCGATGACAGCTGCATCTTCCGAAGCGGTCGGTGCGTCCGGATCGTAGGCGTCGTAGGAGGTACTGAGGCTCTGCCAAATCGCGTCAACACGGCCCAGATTCTTTGCGATCGCAGATGACGGCGCGACAAGGTCTTCGCGCGGTGCGACCAGCGCTTTCATCGCTGCATCGAACGACTGGACAGCTTCGGCTTGCTGGCGCGCGCTTGAAACTGGGTCGACACCGACAGCCTTGAGGCAAAATGCCTTCGCGGATTGCTGAACCAACGTACGCTGACGACCGGCGGTGTTGATGGTCTTGGCGAGGTTCGGATCGATGCCGCCGGAAGCAGAGTTCATCGTTTGAACGACGCCGACAGTTTCATCCATCTGTGCAAGGAGCTTCATATCGGTGCTGACCAGGCGGCTGAACGCTGCATCCGCACCCGAACCGGCTTCGAGAGACCTGAGCGCAGCGTCCTTGAACGGCGCCCACTGTGCTTCAACCTCACCGAGGGCTGCGAGCACTTCGGGCTGCTCACTTGGCAAGAGCTCGAGGCCTTCATCACCGTTCCTAAGGCCTGTCAGCACACGATCAAACCGGGCGATCGACTCAGCGGCCTCGTTGTGGTGGGCCTTGGCGTGTTCGTCATCGAGGCGTGCGAAGCACGAGGCTTTGGCCACTTGCTGGATCAACGTGCGCTGCTTACCCGCGAGATTGATCTTGTTGCGCGCATCCGCAGCGAGGTCCTCAGCCGACGCGGCGTATGCGAACTGAATTGAAGCGAATGCAAGAAAAACTCGAACAAAATTTTGCATGACTAGGGTGCCCTTAAACTCTGAGAGTTCTATACTTTTTCTGCATTGATCAGGGCCTGATGGTTTGCTTCGCATTTGCAACATCACCTGCGCCCGGTTGCCGCAGGGGCTCTTCCTGTGCGAGTGTTTCCCTGCACGCCAACAAGCAAATCAGACGCACACGGCAAGTATGACGGATAAAAGCTCGGCCGATCGAAAAGCGCAGGCAGTCCACGGAGCATTTCAAGCGTTGCTCACGGACGGATTGGGCAATCTCTCGTTTGATCGTGTCGCCGCAGAGGCTGGGATGTCGAGGCAGTTGGTCCGCCACTACTTCCCAGATCATGAGACCCTTATGCTGGCGGTGTGCGATCACTTGGCCCAGGTGTATCGTGACCTGCTCGTCAACAAGGCGCGCTCCCTTGAGGGGCCAAGTCGGATCGCAACGTTCCTCGACTTCTATTTCGACCTGCTCGCCGATGCGCCGAAGCCAAGGGATGACCGCGTTTATGACGCGATGTTCGCGCTGGCGGCACACTCTGAAGCGATCCGCGATGAGCTCGCCGGTCAGTACCAGACCCTCGGACAGCTGCTGCATCAGGAGTTCGTTGTTCAGTACCCAGAGCTAACGGACCAGTCAGCGAGCGAGATTTCCTATCTTGTGGTCAGCTTGATCTATGGGCATTGGAAGATGGTTGCCTCGCTCGGACACTCCGAGGAACACAATAAGGTCTCGCGCCAGGCGATCGACAGGCTCATCCAGTCCTATATAGCAGTCCCGCCAAGCGATTCGACGGCGGTGAAAGTCTGGGAGCGGAAGGCGCCAAACTGATTTTCATTTTGAAAATGACAGGCCTGTTCTCGCCCTCCACGGATTGATTTTGCTCGGAAGCTGAAACGGTTGGGCTTATGGCTCGTTCGTCCCTGTTCGACCGTTGATTTTCAGATTGAAAACATTGCGCGGGCCGCATTGACCTCATTGCTTGTCTCGAAAATACTTCGTCGGAAATTGAATAAGACCGTTCTGCTTCAAAGTTTTAGAGTGAAGTGGCCCACTAAGGGTTTCACAGCTCTCGGCAGTGCGGATGCGACGAGGTCGGAAGAGAGGGGAACACAGGCGGCTTTCGCGGATGCTCTCACGGAGCACCTGCGGGTCGCCTGTTCTTTTTCCCGCCCGACCGCAGCCGGTTCTTGACCTACGCGCCAAGGCGCTCTCTCACTGCCAGCGAAAATCAATGGGAGATGCGCCATGAAAGCCTTGATGTCGGTGGAGCCCGGTGGGCCGGACACGCTGAAGCTGGTGGAGCTTGATGATCCGACTCCGCCAAAGGGCAGTGTGCGGATCAAAGTGCATGCCGCGGGCTGCAACTTCCCCGACACGCTGATCATCAAAGACCTCTACCAATTCAAGCCCGAGCGGCCGTGCGCCCCCGGGGGGGAAGTGGCCGGTGTTGTCGATGCTGTGGGTGTAGGCGGGGTTGTAGCGATGTTCGGCAAACGCGTGGCGGCATCGGCCGGCGCATTCGGAGGGTATGCGACCCACGTCGTTGTCGAAGCCCATGCGCCGATGCCGATCCCCGATGAGATGTCGTTTGAAGAAGCGGCGGCGTTCATCATGACCTACGGCACCAGCTACTACGCGCTGAAAGACCGTGCGAAGCTCGCTGAGGGAGAGACCTTGGTCGTACTGGGCGCAGCGGGCGGCGTAGGCTCGGCAGCAATTGAGCTGGGCAAAGCGATGGGCGCGAAAGTGGTCGCGGCCGTTAGCTCCGAATCCAAGGCTGCGTTCTGTAAAGATCTGGGTGCGGACGAAACCATCGTCTATCCGCGTGAGCTGGATCGGGACGCGCAAAAAGCACTGGCTGGCGCGATTAAAGAAGCGTCGGGCGGCGGTGCTGATGTCCTCTATGATCCCGTGGGCGGGGCCTATTGCGAGCCGGCCCTGCGGGCGATGGCATGGGAAGGCCGCTACCTTGTGGTTGGCTTCCCGGCGGGCATCCCGAACCCGCCGCTGAACCTGACGCTGCTGAAAAGCTGCCAGATCATGGGCGTCTTCTGGGGCGCTGCCGTGATGCGCGATTTCAAAGCGCACCTGGGCAACATGAGCGATATTGTCAGTATGATGAAGGATGGCCGGATCAAACCGAGGATCACGGCTAGCTTCCCCCTTGCAGAAGGCGCGAAGGCTCTCCACCTGCTCGAAGGGCGGGAAGCGACGGGCAAGATCGTCCTGACGATGGGAGATGCTTGATGATGATCACAGCCGCGCTGGCCAGTGCCGCCCTCCTCCACCCCGCTGACGGTCCGGAGCAGTACCAAATCCGCTACGAAACCGTGGAGCGCCAAGGCCGCGACAAACGCATCGTCAAAATGACCTTCGACTTGGGCGTCAGCGACGACGTGGTCGAGATGGGCGAAGGCCAAGTTTACTTCCGCGTGAAGCTTTCTGGCGAGGAAACCCAGCGGACCGCAGCATTTGATATCTGCGCTGCTGGCTCTGACCCGTGCACAGTGATCAGCTCACCGTCGATTTCGTTCGAACAAGGCAAGCGCGCTTCGATCAACGTGCGGCCGTCGAAGGACAGCGACAGCCCGTTCGAAAAGCTCAAGATCCTGATCAAGCCCACGCACTAGGGACCAGGTGGCCCCATCCTTTTGAACCGTTTGTTCGCATACGTTCTTTCTGCGCTGTGCTTAGCGATATCGGCGGCGTCCGCTCAGTCGCTGGCTGACCGCGTACAGTTCCGGACCCTCGGCGAGTTCAAGAAGGCGCAACTGGACAATTATCCATACGATGATGGTTCATGCCCTGCCCTCACGCACCCGCTCGCGGGCAAAGTGTACGGAGGATTTCGCGGGGAGCTATCGCTGACGGAAGAAGAATATGTGGCCCTTGTGGGAGACGAGCATCCCTTCTTCGGTCTACAGAGCGGTACCCGGTTCTACGTGCGTGCTACTGGCAAAGTCGTGGAGATTCTGCCTGCTTACCTCAGCACGATTGGTATCGACACTTCCGATGCCAGCATTGTGCAGGACCCAGTCAAGTTCGCTGAATTTCAGAGGGTTGCCCAGGCGTTTACTCCGGATCTCATTCCTGACGACACCCCTGTCCTGTGCGGCGATGGCTCAGAGGAGCTGCGCATGGCTGGCATCGAGCGGGAGCGTCGTGAACAGAAAGCCGCAGAACGTGCTGCCTACGAAGCAACGTGCGAGGCCTGCACCATGCCTGCGGGTGCTTTGATCCAGGCGATCTACGACGGCGACTTCAGGGCCCATGACCGTTTGGCCCGTCAGTACGTGTACGACGTCTGGAAAGCAGGCGGCGACCAAGCCATGGCGATCGGTGTGCTGATCAACATGGCCAGTGGCGCCGGTGACCTCACGATGCTTGAAGATATGATCGGCTATTTCATCTTATCGACATCGCGCAAATGGGGTGACGCATGCTATGGCCCTGGATCGTCGATCATCCCCTTCAAATCGACGTACCCTGAACAAGTCTACACGACGATGGACGGTATCGAGGTCGGCCGTGATCCAGGCTTTTCGCGGATCACGGAATACAAGGTTCGGCCAAAGTTCGAAGAAGCATGCGATGAGCTATGCAACCGAAACGGCGGCATCCTCTTGACCGCCCGCGTGGCCGCAGGCTTCGGCGGCACCCTTGAGGCCATCGAAACCTTCAAAGGGATCGACACCTTCATCGACAGATACAGCTGCAAAAGCCCGGAGATGGTCCAGTTCGAAGACCACTTGGTCGAATTTTTAGCCGAGGAGCGGGCCAACCCCAACGGTTTCAAGCGCAACACGATCGCGTCGTACTTCCGGTAGGTTCCCCAGCGATTGCCACTCACTGTTCGCCACCCGCAAACACCGGACGATGTACAACTTTTCGGGTCGACTCACCGCCTTTGGCTCATTAACCTTTAAGTTTCCCACGTGACTAGAGGGGTTCTCATGAAAATACTTCTTGCAACAATGGCTACACTTGCGTGCGTCGCCTCCGCTGCATCGGCAAGCCAAGTGACCATTGATTTCACCGCGCCCGACCAAGACCTGACGGTGTCCACTTATTCCGAGGATGGCTACGTCGTTGACGCATCGGGCACGTCTTTCGGCCAAATCGAAGGAGAGGAGCTTATCGAGGGCTTCTTCGATTCCTCAGATACATTCAGCATCACCCGTGAAGACGGCGGGCTGTTCTCGCTTTTTTCGTTCGACCATAGGACACTTAGTGGAACGAGCGACGAGTTTGCTGTGTTGGGACTTGTCGATGATATTGTGGTGGTCAACTTCGGCGCCTTCTCCACAAACTCCGTAACGCTCGTAACAGAGATGATCATGAGCATGGTGCTGATCGATGAGCTGCAAATTACGGGCACCGATAATATCGGTACAGCTACGCCGCGTTGGGACAATTTTGTGTTCGACGGCGCTGCAGCACCCGTTCCGGTCCCGGCGGCCCTCCCACTGTTCCTGGCTGGGGTAGCTGGCTTTGGCGCAATGAAGCGGCGGCGCTCGGCGTTGTAGCCTAGCGCCAACTTGATCGAATTGAAAAAGGCGGCACGTCGGCCGCCTTTTTTTGACTAGCCCGTCATCTGCATCGTAACCCACTCGGCTATCAGCGCAGGCTTTTCTTCACCCTTGATCTCCACTTCGACCTTGTAGGTCAGCACGTAGGAGCCGGGCTTGGGCTGCTTCACCTCGGCGAGCTCAAAGTGCCCCCGAACACGCTTTCCTGCCCGCACAGGGGTCAGGAACCTGACCTTGTTGAAGCCGTAATTCACCCCCGCTTTGATCCCCTCGAGAACGAAGGCCACGTCACCTGCCATCTTCGAGAGAAGTGAGAGGGTGAGGAAGCCGTGGGCGATGGTTCCCCCAAAAGGTGTTTTGGCGGCAGCTTGTTCGTCAATATGGATAAATTGATGATCTTCAGTCACGTCTGCAAACTGATTGATCCGCTCCTGATCGACCAAAATCCACTCTGAAGTGAGTTTTGTGTTGCCGATCTGCGACAGGAGCTCGTCTTGTGTGATGATATTCAACGCGGGACCTTTCCTGGGTGGACGATTACGTTAATCCTTGAGTCGACTCCAGCGTCTGTGGGCAGTCTCGAAAAAAGGCTAACAACTGGTGAGCTGGGTATCTGCGGCTTTACCGTCCGTAAAGGACGGAGGGTGTTTACCGTCCCAAACCGGGACTCCAGGGAGGATCTGAGTGAAACGCGCACTATTTCTAGCCACCACCGCTCTCGTCGGCGTGTCATCTGCTGTTCCAGCAGCGGCGCAAGTCGATGAGATCATCGTTACATCCACCAAACGTGAGCAAACGCTCCAAGAAGTGCCTGTCGCCGTCTCGGTGATCCAGGAAGAAACCATCGAAGCTGCACAGATTGTCGATATCCTCGACCTGCAGTCGATCGTTCCGTCTCTGCGGGTCAGCCAGCTCGAGCGGGCATCGAACTCGACCTTCATCATCCGGGGCTTCGGCAACGGCGCGAACAACCCGGGCATTGAGCCTTCGGTCGCAGTCTATGTCGACGGCGTGTTCCGCACCCGCGTTGGCTCCTCGCTGCAGGACTTCCTCGATCTTGAGCGTATCGAAGTCCTGAAGGGCCCACAGTCGACCCTGTTCGGTAAGAACGCATCGTCGGGCGTTGTCTCGATCGTCACCAAGAAGCCCGAGTACGAGTGGGCCGGCGCCGTTGAAGGCACCATCGGCAACTACGGCCAAGGCCTTGCCAAAGCGTACATCACCGGTCCGATCAACGACACGGTGGCCTTCTCGATCGCAGCCAGCGGCCAGCGCCGTGACGGTTATGCAGTGAACGTCGCTGAAGGCGGCGACTACAACGACCGCGACCGTTACGCGATCCGCGGACAGCTTCTGTTCCAACCGTCAGACGTTTTCGAAGCACGGGTTATCGCGGACTACGACGAGATCGCAGAGAACTGTTGCGCGACCGTTCGCCAAACGGACGGTACAGGCCCGCTCATCCGTGACGTGTTGGGCGGCATCACAACGGCCCCTGGCGTTTTCGACTACGTGATCGCAAACGACCAGCCGAGCGTGAACGAGATTACCAACCGCGGTATCTCGCTGGAAACCACCTGGGACCTCACGCCGAACCTCACCGTGACCTCGGTCACCTCAGGTCGGATGTATGATGACTTCATCAACTACGAAGGTGACTTCACCAGCCTAGAGCTTCTCGGTGACAACGTCCGTAAGCTCGATGCTGACACCTTCACCCAGGAACTTCGGATCGTTGGTTCAACCGACCGCGTCGACTACCTGATCGGTGGCTTCTACTTCTACGAAGACCTCGATGTTGGTGACCGCCGGACCTACGGGGAAGACACCCGCGCCTATGTCGATCTTTTGACAGGCGGCGCTGTTGGCCTCGTCGAAGGTGCGATCGGCCAAGCACCGGGAACGTTCTGGGCACCGGGCCTGGGCGTGGACTTCAACGCGACGCAAAAAGATACGCAGTTCCAGATCTTTGCTCAGTTTGACGTTGCCGTGACGGACCGTCTGACACTCACCGCTGGCGCCGCTTATTTCCAAGCGGACAAAGAGGTGAACTTCACCGATGTTGAGCGCAACAACGGCTGGTCGGACCTGAACCTCGTTGCGATCGGCACCCCGCTAATTTCGCAAGCTGCGTTCGCCCAAGCGTTCTTCGACGCGTTCATGCTGCCGGCCACACCGGACAACATTGCTGCGGTCTCTGCAAACCCTGCTGGCGCTGCTGCTGTCGCTCAGATCCAGGCTGGTTCTGATGCATTCGCTGCTGCGAACAACACGAACCCAGCGGTGAACCCGCTGCTTGCGCTGCCGCAGCCACTTGGCCCGCTCACACCGTTCCCGAACTCGGTTGAGGACGGTGAGACAAGCGACAATGATGTGCCGATCACGATCCGCGCCGCTTACGACCTAACGGACCGGACCAACATCTACCTGTCTTACGCAACGGGCTTCAAAGCATCGTCGTGGAACCTGACGCCGGACACGCGTCCGTTCGCTGGTGACATTCCCGCCCTCCAAGCTGCAGGCGAGCTGGCTTCGGACAACGCCTTCGGCCTGCCGACGATCGTCAACACCGACATCGCTCGTGGCCGCTACGCCGGTACGCGTTTCGCGGCACCAGAGACGACCAAGACCTTCGAATTCGGTCTGAAATCGCGCTTCTCTTGGGGCTCGTTGAACATGGCTGTGTTCGATCAGACGGTTGAAGGCTTCCAGTCGTCGATCTTCTCGGGCACCGGCTTCGTGCTCGGTAACGCTGGTGAGCAATCGGCCCTCGGTGTCGAGTTCGACGCTGTGATCATCCCGCCGATGATCGAAGGCCTGACGCTGAACATCTCCGGCCTGTTCCTCGACAGTGAGTACGACGAGTTCGACAGCGCTGCTGTGGAAGTCGGTGGTCCGGAAGACGCCCTGGTCGGTGATCCGGATGACGGCATTGGCTCGCTGACCGGCCAAACACCGGCTGGCCAGCCAGACTTCTCCGGCTCTTTCGGCTTCGACTACCGCCGCGACGTTCCGTTCATCGAGGGCGCGCTGGGCTTTGTCCGTGCTGACTACCAGTACGAGACCAGCGTCCGCGTTGTGGACAACGTTCCTGAGGACGTCCTCGGCCGTGAAGTGAACCAGCTGAACGCATCGGGTGGTCTGATCTTCGAAAACGGCGTTGAAGCTCTGGTCTGGGCACGGAACATCACCCAGGATGAGTTCTTCACCTCCGGCTTCCCAACCACCCTGCAAGATCCGTCGGTTTCGGGTTACCCGAACGCACCGCGGACCTACGGCGTGACCGTGCGGAAGCGCTTCTAAGCACTCATCTGATCGTTTTGAGATCAGGAGCCCCGCCGGACACTGTTCGGCGGGGCTTTTTTGTGCCCGCAAGCCGCCCTACGCTGTTCTCCCAACGGGCCCAGAACGAGGCTCATCTACGGGAGGGCCTCGCGTCATGCATGTGGACTATCTGATTGTTGGTGCGGGAGCCTCGGGCCTCGTCTTTGCCGACCGCCTTCTCAGCAACTCAGACGCCACAATGGCGATCATCGATCGCCGCGCCCTGCCCGGTGGCCATTGGGTTGATAGCTACCCCTACGTCCGCCTTCACGCGCCGTCGTCTTTCTACGGCGTCGACTCCATGGAACTCGGCCACGATCGTCTCGATGCAGAGGGATTGAACGAGGGCTTTGGGCATTGTGCCCGCGGTTCGGAGATCAGAGCGCATCTCGAGAATTGCCTGCATGACCGGCTGCTCCCTTCCGGCCGGGTCACTTATCTACCGATGCATGAGCGCCTTGAAGATGGTTCGGTCAGACACATCCCGACGGGCAAAGAGGTAGAGATCAACGCGACCAAGCTGGTAGATGCGAGCTATTTCACCAATGCGGTCCCAGCCACCCATGCACCGAAGTTTCCGGTGGCAGACGGTGTCGCGCTGACCACACCGCGGGAAGTGCCGAGCCAGATTGCACAGTATAAAGACTTTGTCGTGATCGGCGCAGGCAAGACTGGCATGGATGCCGTCACGTTTCTCCTGTTATCAGGTGTTCCAGCGGACAAGGTCCGCTGGATCGTCCCCCGGGACCCTTGGATGTTCAACCGCATGGGTGTTCAAACCCACCCGGCGTTCTTGAAAGAGAGCCTCGGGATCGCAGCATCGATGGCTGAGGCGATGGCGTATGCCGAGAACATCGAAGCCTTTGAAGACAAGATGGAAGAAGGCGGCGGCTGGATCCGGCTGGACCCTACTGTCCGTCCACGGATGTTCCACGCGGCCTGCGCCAGCGAGAAAGAGCGCGACACGCTCATGCGCGCGAAGGTCATTCGCGAAGGCTACGTCGAGGCGATTGAGCCCGACGTGATTAAGATGACGGGTAGCGACATTGCCATCGGCCCTGACACGCTCGTCGTCCACTGCACCGCTTCGGCCATCACGGATGCGCCGGCAAAGCCAGTGTTCGAGCCTGGCCGGATCACGATCCAGATGCTTCGCTATCCTGCACCCTGCTTTAGCGCAGCCATGATAGCTGAGATAGAACGCACGGTGCCTGACGAGGAGAAGAACAACTACGCGCTGCCCACAGGCGTGACTGATGTGAGTGCAGATTATCTGCGTACAACGCTGCACCAGCAGATGAACCAGCTCGCTTGGAACGCGCACCCTGAGCTGCGTGCGTTTCTGCGGGGCACGCGATTGGACGCAGTCTCACATCTCTTCCGAAGAGCGGACAAGTCTGACCCTGAGGTGGCGGAGCTGTTCGGGAGGCTCCAGACAGCAAGCATGGCTGCCGCCCAAAACATCCCCAAATTGATGGCGTTAGCTGCAGCCGGTTGAGTGGCCGCAGCTTTCGCATTTGAGGCAGGTGCCGTTGCGGACGAGCGTGAATTGTCCGCACTCAGGACAAGCGTCGCCCTCGTAGCCCTTCATCCGCGCCTCATCGCTGGCGGTCGGTTCAGGCTCCACCGCGCGTAGCTGGGGACGCGCTGGCGCTGGCTCTTCAGCGGCAGGCTCTTCCGCCTCAACCTCTTCCTCCGTGTCCTGCTCTTCGTTAGCCGGCTTACGGAAGCGATCGAAGTCTCCTCCGCGTAGGACAACGAGGTTGTCCATCGCCTTGGAGCGGGTGAGGCCTTTTGAGATATACTGCTGCGCTTCTTTGGGTACGCCCTCTTTCTCCACACCTTCACCGACGCCGAATGGGCTTTGACTCTCGGGCACGTGGCCGAGGTCAGAACGGCCGAGGTACGAAATCGCCAATTCACGGAAGATGTAGTCGAGGATCGACGTCGCGTTCTTGATGCGGTCGTTGCCCGTAACGGGACCAGCTGGTTCAAACCGTGTGAAGAGATAAGCATCGACGAACTCTTCCAGCGGCACGCCGTATTGCAGGCCAAGGGAGATCGCGATCGCGAAATTATTCATCAGTGAACGGAAGGCTGCGCCCTCTTTGTGCATGTCGATGAATATTTCGCCGATCTCGCCGTCATCAAACTCACCAGTGTGCAGATAGACCTTATGCCCGCCCACCGTGGCTTTCTGGATATAGCCCTTGCGGCGATCCGGAAGCTTCCGCCGGCCAGGCGTGCGCTCAACAATCTTCTCCACCACCCGCTCAGCGAAGATGCGCCCGCGCTCGCCCTGCGGCAGGTCAGCGAAGTCATCTGTATCAAGATCATCAGCAGCAGTCAGCGCGCTGGTCAGAGGTTGGCTGAGCTTGGAGCCGTCCCTGTACAGAGCAACAGACTTGAGACCTGAGGCATGGGCACTCTCGTAGGCAACCAGGCAATCGTGCACGGAGGCACTAGCAGGAAGGTTCACCGTCTTGGAAATCGCTCCGGAAACAAAGGGTTGGACAGCAGCCATCATATCGATGTGCGCCGCGACGGAGAGCGCCCTGCTCCCGATCCGCCCGCACGGAGCAGCGCAGTCGAAGACTTCCAAATGCTCGTGCTTGATGTGCGGCGCACCCTCAAGGGTCATCGTCCCGCAGCAATAAAGGTTCGCGCGGTGCACGTCCTCGTCCGTGAAACCAAGGTCACGCAAAGTGCGATAGCCACTCTGGGCCAGCTGTTCTTCGCCAAAGCCCAAGGTGCCGCGCATGAAGCTTTCGCCGAGCACATCGGCAGTGAAGACGTAGGAGATATCGAACGCTTCGCGCAGCGCCTCTTCAATGGCTGCGAGTTGCCTATCACCAAAACCCTCAGCACGCAGATCTTCAAAAGAAATGACGGGGGAGTCTTCGAGCGTCGCACGGCCGAGGGCGTAGGTCTTGATATCGGCGATTTCCGCTTCGCTATACCCAAGAGCATGGAGGGCGCGGGGCACAGACTGGTTGATGATCTTGACCGTACCGCCTCCCACGAGCTGCTTAAACTTCACAAGCGCGAAGTCGGGCTCGATCCCCGTGGTGTCGCAGTCCATCAGGAGACCGATCGTTCCCGTAGGAGCGATCGCCGTATGCTGAGCGTTCCGCACGCCATGGGTCTTCGCAGCATCCGCCGCTTCGGCCAGGACCTGCCGCGCACGCTCACCCAGGCCTTGGAAAGGGATCGCTTCGATATCGAGCACAAGAGGCTCAACCGACAACCCCGAATAAGCTCCGTCGCCAATCGCGGCCCTGTGGTTCGCGACCACACGGTGTACATGGTCTTTGTTCGAACCAAAGCGCGGGAAGGCACTCTGGCGCTGGGCCAACTCTGCTGAGGTCCGCAGCGCGACACCTTGCATCAGTGCACTGATCGCACCTGCCGCAGCACGACCCTCATCGCTATCGTAGGCGATGCCGCTCGACATCAAGAGGCCGCCGAGATTGGCAAAGCCCAGACCCAGCGTGCGGTAGAGATGGCTTCTCTCCGCAACTGAGCGGGAAGGATAGCTCGCCATACCTACGGAGATATCCAGCGCCACAGTCAACAGCTGGCACGCGCGCTCGAACCCTTCGGTGTCGAACGCGCCGTCATCGCCCAGGAATTTCAGCAAGTTGATCGACGCAAGGTTACAGGCCGTGTCATCGAGGAACATATACTCCGAGCACGGATTGGATGCTCTGATCGGACCATCCTCGGAACAGGTGTGCCAATCATTGATCGTATCGTGGAACTGCACGCCCGGGTCCGCTGACGCCCAGGCTGCCTCGCCGATCTGGTTCCAGAGGGCCTGCGCAGGAACGGTTCGGACTTCAACACCATCAACGCGGCGGTGCAGCGACCATGACTCACCCGCATCCACCGCGCGAAGAAAGTCGTCAGTGATACGGACGGAGAGATTGGCATTCTGTCCACTGACGGTGCGATACGCCTCATCGTCCCAATTGACCGTGAAGCGCGCGACAGTTAGCTGGTCATCGCTCTGCGCCAGCATTCTCAGTGCACGGTCGATCAGACCAGGCGGGACACCATCGCGCTTCGCTGCCGAAACGGCGCGTTTCAAGCGTTGGTTGCCTTTCAGATCGAACCGCGTGGACTCCGGCCCCTCTTGAGTGGCCTCTGTAATCTTCTTGAGATGGCGTTCGATGAGCACAGACCCCGCCGCGAGGCAGGCGACCTTTTCTTCTTCCTCACGCTTCCAAGTGATGAAGTCTTCGATGTCCGGATGATCCGCATCCAGAACAACCATCTTGGCCGCACGGCGCGTGGTGCCGCCCGATTTGATCGCGCCAGCCGCGCTGTCAGCAACCTTCAGGAAACTGATCAATCCCGATGTCTCGCCGCCGCCAGACAAAGGCTCGCCAGCAGACCGAAGAGCGGAGAAGTTGGAGCCCGAGCCCGAGCCAAACTTAAACAGCTTCGCCTCACGGGTGATAAGGTCGAACACGCCGTTCTCGCCAACGAGCGTATCTTCGACGGACTGAATAAAGCACGCGTGGGGCTGGGGGTGCGCATAAACGTCATCGACTTCGATGGCTTCCCCGACATCAGGGTCGAACCGGAAGTGCCCTCGTCCGGACGCGGACAATCCGTAGGCCCAGTGAAGACCCGTCGTGAACCACTGGGGAGAGTTCGGCGCCGCGATCTGATGCTCAAGCAGAGCAATAGTTTCGTCCCGGAACAGCTCCGCCTCAGCGCCGTCAGTGAAGATGCCTTGCTTCAGCCCGTGATACGCCCACGCGCCGGCGATCCGACCGAAAGCCTGGCGAGCATCGGTCTCTCTGGCGAACGACGCGCCATCGGCCGGAACCCGTCGCTGCAGCGCTTTTGGGATACCGTCCTCCGAAATGGCACGCGTCTCGCCGGGAACGCCGCGTTTGCGGAGGTATTTTCGAGCGAGAATGTCCGTCGCCAACTGCGAGAACGTGTCAGGAACGCTCACCGCCACATCGGTATCCCCCATTGCCACCTGTCGCTCTTCATAAGCGGGGGCATGACGGCGCGAAAAATACGCTGAGAAGGGCATGACAAACCTCAACCTTTCAGGGTTCGGAACCTCGATACCACTGTTCGTTTCGCAGCGCGAAGAGGCAACGCCGCCAGCGTCATCAAAACCGCTCATTGGCGAAAATGCATCGGTCAAGCGATCACGCCTTCGTTACTGCATTCCAGAGGCGTGGTCTTCTGACGCAGGCGCACTAGCTCCTCTTCATGGATCGGGAGCAACGATTATGACCGACCAGATGAGCCTACGGGCTTTGGCGGATGAGGAAGATCACAGGACGCACTCTGACACGACGGAGGTCGAGGGTGTGGTCAAATGGTTCGATCAAACAAAGGGGTACGGCTTCATCACGCCTGACGATGGCGGCGGTGATGTCATGTTGCATAGCTCCTGCCTCCGCTTGTCAGGCATGCCGACGCCTATGGAGGGCGCTCGCATTGTCTGTGAAGCAGCGCGGCGGGAGAAGGGCCTGCAAGCAACGCGGGTCCTTTCGCTCTCTGAGGCTGACCATCAGCCTGGCCAGCATCTCAACGGAAACGGCGCCCACCCGGTCAACGGCGTAAACGGAAGTTACAGCCACAACGGCGCTTCATCGAGCCACGTCAATGGGTCTGAAGACGTCGAGCCGGCTGGTCCGGTGCGCCAAATGACCGTCAAATGGTTCAGCCGCGCCAAGGGATACGGCTTCCTTCAAGAAGACGGCGTGGCTGAAGACATCTTCGTGCACATGGAGACAGTTCGCGCTGGCGGTTACACAGAACTTGAGCCCGGGCAGCGCCTGAGCGCGAGTACCATTCGCGGCCCAAAGGGTCTGCTCGCTAAAACCATCGCGCCGCCGCAGCAGCACTAGCGTCATGATCCTCGCCAGGCTTCGGCTTGGCGAATTTATGCGACATTGCTAGTCGCCGCCGATGGCCGAGACTCCTGACCAACCCGCTCCACGGCAACCAATTGTCGTGCTCGTGCGCCCGCAGATGGGCGAGAATATCGGGGCTGCTGCCCGCGCGATGCTAAACTTCGGTCTGTCGGCGATGCGCATCGTTGCGCCGCGCGACGGTTGGCCGAGCCCAAAAGCCGTCGCGATGGCCGCTGGCGCTGGCCGGGTACTTGACGACGCTCGGATTTTCGAAACGGTCGAAGAAGCGATCGCCGACTGTCAGTACGTGATCGCGACCACGGCACGGCAGAGAGGACTCTTTCTCCCTGTTCACGACGCCGAGGATTCCGCGGCAATCCTCCACCAAAAAAGCGAGGCGAGCGAACGCTGCGCCATTCTCTTTGGCGGGGAGAAGTCCGGTCTGCCGACGGAGGATGTCGCCAGGGCCGACGCCATTCTGACACTTCCCGTGAACCCAGACTTTTCGTCGCTGAACCTCGCCCAAGCCGTTCTCATCTGCGCCTACGCATGGCGCCGGCATGCGGATCAGTCACTGCCCTTCGCAAGCCCCTATGACGCAAGCCCTGCCCCGCGCGGCGAGGTTGATGCCATGCTCGACCACCTGAACGAGGTCTTGGACGAAGCCGGATATTTCTATCCGCCCGATAAGCGCGTTACCCTTGAACGTAACCTGCGCACGCTCTTCACCAACGCGTCGCTGAACGAGTCCGAGATCCGCCTCTTCCGGGGCGTGATCCGTCAATTCGCTCATTGGGGACGCCGCGAAAACTCCTGAGACCAGCGCCGCCCCTTGCCTCCACCCCAAAAAGCCCGCCATGACGACCTCAAGACAACCCACGGGATAGGGCAAACGATGAAACGACTTGTCGGCGTGTCGAACCGAACAGCGGCAGGCGGCCCCAAGGCAGGCGGCCTTGCCGTTGCGCTCTGGGATGCCTTGGTCGACCGGAAGGGCCTGTGGTTTGGCTGGTCAGGCGACGTGGAGGAAGTCGCGCGACGAGGGGTCGAGCTGTTCGAAGAAGACGGCGTCGAATTCGCCGTGACCAACCTCACCGACGACGAACACAACGGCTATTATCTCGGCTATGCAAGCCGCGCCCTCTGGCCCGTCCTTCACTACCGGGTGGACCTAGCCAACTTCGATGAAGATCAGTATGCGTGCTATCGCGACGTGAACCGGCGGTTCGCGAAGCTGCTCTACCCTCGTCTGCATAAGGACGACCTTGTCTGGGTCCACGACTATCACTTTTTCCCAATGGCGCAGGACCTGCGGGACCTCGGCTGGACCGGCCGGACGGGGTTCTTCCTCCACGTTCCCTTCCCGCCGCCGGAAATCTTTAAATCGATCCCTGATCACCGCGCCCTTTGCCAAGGTCTGTGTGCGAACGATGTGATTGGCTTTCAAACTGTCAGTGATCGTGACAACTTCATCAAATATACTGTCAGTGAACTGAACGCTTCCAATCCTAGCACCGAGTCGATCGTTGTGAACGGACGAACGATCACGGTACGGGCCTACCCGATCGGAATCGACGCGGAAGAATTCGCCCGGCTCGCTGACAGCGACGCGGCAAAGACGGCCGCCGCGCGGATCGAACCCTTCGTGACCGGCGACCGCGCTCTTATTCTCGGCGTTGACCGCATGGACTATTCTAAGGGCATTCCCAATCGGTTCCAGGCCGTCGGCCGACTTCTCGACAACGCACCGGAGCTGCACGGCACCATCGCCTACACCCAAATCGCACCACCATCGCGGACGAAAGTTGAGGAATATGCGGAGCTTCGCGTGCAGCTCGATGCTCTCGCAGGGCAGATCAACGGCGACTACGGCGACCTCGATTGGATCCCCATTCGTTACCTCGCGCGGTCTTATCAGCGCGATCAGCTCGCTGGGCTCTACCGCCTCGCACGGGTCGTGCTTGTCACGCCTCTTCACGACGGCATGAACCTCGTGGCGAAGGAATATGTGGCTGCTCAGAACGCGGACGATCCTGGCGTCCTGATCCTCAGCCAATTTGCTGGCGCGGCAGAGCAATTGAAGCACGGCGCCCTTTTGGTGAACCCCCACGACATCTCCTCGATGGCTGACGCCATCCGCGAAGCTCTCACGATGCCGCTCGCTGAGCGGCAGAAGCGGCATCAGCGCCTTCGCGATGTCGTGCACGGACAAAATATCGCCTGGTGGCGTGAAGCCTTTATGGATGATCTTGATACGGACAACCCACCACGTCCCAACGGCAACTAGCGCGCGCACTCCATGACGAACCCGCCCATTCTCACGCGTGATACAGCGCTGTTTCTTGACTTTGATGGAACGCTTGCGCCTCTGCAGGACGATCCCGAAGCGGTCGGATTACCCGAAGGCGGTGCTGAACTGCTTGAGCAGCTGTCAGGACGACTAAACGGAGCTATCGCTCTCGTTTCGGGCCGAGATGTTCGCGATCTTTCCCGCCGTGTACCGATCAGTCTTTGGCGTGCGGGAAACCACGGCGACATGATGATTGCACCCGGCAGCACAGAGCCAGAACGGATTGAACAGCCGCCGGAGGACCTGCTGACCTCCGTGCACAAGCTGCTTGAGCGGCTGCCCGATGTGCGCCTTGAGCACAAAGCACGGGTCCTAGCGCTGCACACGCGGCTGCATCCGCATCTTCAAGATCACCTCGCCGAAGGCGTCGCAGAGCTCGTCTCCGCGCGCAGCGATTACAAAATGCAGCGCGGCAAGGACATCGTCGAGCTGAAACCTACCGGAATCGACAAGGGCGCTGCCATTCGTAAGCTTCTGAGTGAGCGAGAATTTTCCGGCCGCAAACCGCTCTTTCTTGGTGATGACGTGACGGACGAGGACGGCTTTCGCGCGTGCCTCGCGCTTAACGGCTCTGCCATAAAAGTGGGTCAGGGTGAGACGGTCGCGCCCCACCGCCTTGCGGATCCGGACGCGGTTTGGGCGTTTTTGG
>JBCCTF010000048.1:0-24249 GCA_039198765.1 Pseudomonadota bacterium | reverse complement strand
CTTGACGGAATGGATGCGGATCAAACGATCCTTAACCGCCGAACAGGAGAGATCATCGGCGTCGCCGGGTGGAAGCACGAGCGCGTATCGCGCTTTTTCGACCCCGCGCTGAATGCTCGCTGGCAGCGTATCGAGGAACTCCTCGGTGCACAGAAGAATGTTAGTCTTTGGAGCGTATCCGACGATTTTTCTAGGATCGTGGTGATCGCGACCAGCCCGACGGATGCTGGCTTCTACCACCTCTACGACACTGAGACCGATACGATCCGCCAGATTTTCCCGCGGATTGATCGCGTCTCTCGACGCAATCTTGGACAGGCCGAAGTGGTGTCCTATACATCGCGCTATGGGGAGACTTTATCAGCATACGGCACTCACCCACACGGCGTGGCGGCAGACCAGCCTGCGCCGCTTCTTGTTATGGTCCACGGCGGACCCCACACGCGCGACTTCTTTGATTACAATCCGCGAATCCAGTTCCTCACCAGCCGCGGTTACCGCGTGATCCAACCCTACTTCCGCGGATCAACAGGCAAAGGCCGGTCGTTTATGGAGGAAGGCTACGGCGAGTGGTGCCAAAAATTGCAGGATGATGTCGACGATGCTACGCTCTTTATGCAGAACAAAGGCCTAGCCAGCCCCGAGTAGACGTGGATCGCAGGCGGTAGCTATGGCGGCTACGCAGCCCTCTTTGGGCTGATTAAAAATGATGACCTCTACGCTTGCGGTGTGGCAGTTGCTGCGGTGACCGACTTGAAACGGCAGCTCCGTTGGGATCTGGAATTGTTCGGCAAGGGGACGATTGCGCTGGAGTCGGTTCAGGCCACGCTTTCCACGGATGGCGGTGAGCTGAGCCTTGATCAGCGGTCACCGGTGAAGCGGATCGATGAAATCACGAAACCTCTCCTTGTCGTTCATGGCGAGCAGGACTGGCGCGTGCCTTGGCGGTTTGCGAAAGACTTCGTCGCCCGTGCAGAACGGAAATCGACGCCCTTCGCTTCCCTGGTCTTTGAGTTCGAAGGCCATTCAGGATGGTCAGACCGAGCGGAAGTTCTGTACTCGGACTGTCTCGAAGACTTCCTGCACGCGTCCATCGGCGGAAAAGTGCTCAACGACCGCACACCGGGCTTTGACGAGGTGCGGTGTCCAGGCCGGATTGATTAGCGCTTAGTCGAAGCTTGCTGCTTCGGTGGTAGGCGCGCCGCCTTTGCCCTCGACGATTTTCTCGATGCGCTCACGGGCAGCACCGAGGGTGGTTTCGCAGTGCGCCTTGAGCGCGGCGCCGCGCTCATAGAGCGTGATCGACTGCTCGAGCGCGACATCGCCGCTTTCGAGCTGTTTAATGATCGCCTCAAGTTCTTTGAGGGCATCTTCGAAGGATAGGCCAGTAATCGGTTTGTCTGTCATTGGGCTGCCATTGAGCGCGCGGGTTCGTCCGTGTGCGCGGCTTCTGGTTGATTGCGTCTGTAGGCCCTGTAGGACCAGTAATTGTTTCCGCCTTGGTGTTCTACGAGCGACCAGCCGCGTTTCTTCAGCACACGGTGGATCATCCAGTTGAGATAGCCGTGCGCGCAGAGGAGAACGTCCCCTTCCCGCTCGGCCGTATCGGCAAGTCGCGTGGCGATTTGGACCACGCGGCGTCTCGCTCCCCAATGGTTCTCGGTCCCCTTGGGCGCGAAGCCGAAGAACCAGAAGGAGCGACTGATCACCCCCCAGGTGGTCGGCGTCAGCTTCACAAAGCTCGGGATGAACGTCGGCGCCGGCAGGGGCGCCTCAACAAACAAAGCGTCCCGCGGGACGATGCGCGCCTCATCCACCACCGCGTCTGCCGTTTCGATCGCGCGCGGCAATGTGGAGCACAGGACGACCTTTGCATCGGATGCGATGTCCACGAGGCCGCCAGGCGGCGTCTGCCCTGGAGCGAGACCGCTTTCGTCGTAGTTGGACCACCACAAACCGTATTCCCGAGCCGTGATCTTCACGCTGCGGTCAACATCGGGGCGTCCGTGACGCGCGGTGACGATCATGCCTGCCATCGAAGGGTGCTCTTAGGCGGGGTCTTGGCCAGCGGCTAGGATTTTATGAACCACCGCGAAGCTCCTTGGCCCGCTGGTAAGCGCCTTCGACAGCGCCGACCACGGCATCGGCGAAGCCGCGTTCTTCAAGCACGGCCAGGCCAGCAGCGGTGGTGCCGCCGGGGCTGGTGACGGCTTCCCGGATGGTCCCCGGCATGCGGGTGTCCTTGTCGAGGAGTGCAGCGGTGCCCACGAAGGTCTCCTCCGCCAGCCGCCGCGCCGTTTCCGGCGATGCGCCCTGGGCGATGGCGGCGTCGATGAGGCCTTCGACAGCTCGGAGAAAGAAGGCGGGCGCGCAGCCGCTGACGCCCATCAGGCGGTCGAGCTGGTCCTCGTCCTTGGTCCATTCCACAGTGCCAGCGGCAGCCATCAGGCTCTCACCGCGCTGCCGCTCCACCGGGGAAAGCCCTGCGTTTTCAGCGAGAAGCGTCATACTGCGGCCCACGAGAGCAGGGAGCGAGGGCATGGTGCGAAGGATCTTCGGCTGACCGTCACCGCGCTTGAGGAGCATGGCGATCTCAGCCGTGCTGATCCCGGCAGCGATGGATATGAAGAGGGTCTCCGAGAAGCTCGGCCAGTCGAGCTCTGGCAGAACCGAGCCGAACACCTGCGGCTTCACCGCAAGAACGCAGACATCATAATCGCCATCGGTTTCGGGGTTCAGCGCCAAGCCCGCGGCTTCGCAGAGAGTGATAAGCGCATCGCTCGGGCTAGGGTCGATAATGGCAGAACGGCTGAGGTCGAGCACGTCGCTCGCTACCCACGACTTGAGAAGCGCGCCGCCCATGGAGCCCGCGCCGATTTGGATCATGCTGAAACGTTCGGTCATGGCGTGCGGGCTAGGCGAACGCTGCCGCAAAGAAAAGGTCGGCAGTTTCAGCGCAGCGCAAGGAATCTCCCTTGTGGGGGCGCTGCTTGACAAGATCTGACCCGAGGCGAACCCTGACGCGCGCGCCGTCGCAGAGAACCAGAGGAGATCGCCGTGAACGAACCTCAGCCGGGAGCCCCAACGCCAAAACCATGGTACCGCACCTGGCGTGGTCCAGCGCTGGGCGGCGCTTTGGTCATTCTCCTCCTCGTGATGATCCCGTCCAAGGAAAAGAAACCGCTCACTGACGAGGAATTCGGCGAGGGTCTTGCGCGTCGGTTTGGGGAAGCCTGCCGCGAATTCCGAGAGGAAGAACCGAATGAATACGCCATCCGCAACGGCGTTGAGACCTGCGACTGTGTTGAGCGCCGAACGAAAGAAAGCGTAGCAGAGTTGAGACGCACATTCGATGTGTACGAGTGGTATGTCCAAACAAAAGAGGCTTGCGCTTTAAGCGAGACGCTCTTCGCTCGTGATCTTTCTTCGGAAGATCGTGATAAGGAAAGGAGCGAAGCCTTTGAGGCCGCGATCGATAAGCACCTTCCAGGCCTTCGCGAGGACCTCGAGAAAGAGGGCGTGGACGTGGCGACTGTGGTGCAGGCCCGGCGCCGGCAACGAGCGCCTTCACTGCCGCGCACCGTGCCGACCCCCACCGAACCCGAGATCAGCAAATCAGGTCAATTCGTCATCCACGATTATGGTCCGGCCCCGGACGATTTCGTGCCGCCTATCCCGAAAGAGCTTCCGAAGACCTCGCTGCACCTCCTAATGGAGAAGACCAGCAAGGGCGCGCTCAAAGCGATGGAGGTCCAACCGTTCGGACCATGGTCGTTGACCCGCGAATACAGGGTTGGGTCGGAAAACCAAGCTTTGCTCAACGAAGATCTGTCCGCCATCTCGCGGGAAAAACCTAAGGTTCTCGTCTGCAAATATGTCTCTGCGCGCAAAGGCACGACGAACGTCTCGCGCCACTGGTACCAGGACGTGCCGAGCAGGGCCGACGCCAAACGGCTTCGAAAACGGCTGGCTGACCACCCAGTGCTTGTGATCAACGGATCGCGCGACACCTGCGCCCCAACATACACACCAAGCTGATCGCAACAGGTTTGGAGTGGCCGCGCAACCAACCTCGCGCCATGTCACAGTTCCTCCGCCCCGCTTCCGAGACTAAGGGGCGGACTTCACCTGCGTTGAGAGGACTGGCATGGCCGACACACTGACCCAAGTCTCTGGCCAAGCGGCTTCCCAGCAGCAGTTCAAACACTTCGATGTGCTGCTCGCAGCGACATGCGTGATCGTGGTGTGCTCGAACATTATCGGCGCAGGTAAAGTCGCGGAGGTTGGCGGCTTCGCCTTCGGGGCGGGCGTGCTGTTCTTTCCCCTCTCCTACGTGCTGGGCGATGTGCTGACGGAGGTCTACGGCTACCGAAAAGCGCGCCGGGCCATCGTCGCGGCGACATCAGCAGCAGTCTTCGCTGCAGCCATGGCGGCCTTCATCACGGCGATGCCGCCCGCGGACGCTTGGAACACGGATCTGGGCGGCATCAGTCGGCAGCAAGCTTTCGCCACCGACTTTGGCCAAGCGCCTCGGATCGTGGCGGCCTCCGTCATCGCGCTCTTCGCGGGGGAGATCGCCAACGCACGGGTGATGTCGATCATGAAGGTGCGCAGCGGCGCCGGAAAGCTCTGGCAACGGACGATTGGGTCAACGGCAGTCGGCCAAGGCGTCGACAGTCTACTGTTCTACCCCATCGCCTTCTACGGAATCTGGTCGAACGAGCTGATCGTCACCGTGTTGGTGACGAACTACCTCCTGAAGGTCCTTTGGGAAGCGCTGCTCACGCCCGTGACCTACAAAGTTGTGGGTGCACTGAAGAAAGCGGAAGGCGTGGAAGTCTTCGACGCCCCAGGATCGCCCACATCCTAATCGCTGGGAGCCGACAGGCGAAGGCTCAAGCCGAGGATGATCGGCGCCGCAAAGACTACCAGCCCGGCAGTCTTCGCCAGCAGAGTCCCAGTCAGAACCAAGGCCACCGCGCCTGAAACCCCTGCGAGGAAAAGGCCGAGTGCAATGCGAGGCACGGCGCCATCAGACGCCCACCCCTCCTGGATCATCAAAGTCGTCAGGGCCAAGCTCATCACCAAACCAATCCCGCGATAATTCAAACTCGCCTCTCCGACGAGCGCAGCAAATGTCGCTGGTGCGTCGTCAAAATACTCCCAAGCAACAGGATAGGCCCCGATCGCCGTTCCGAAAGCTCCGGTAACCACCACTCCTGTCACCACCACGATCGCCAGGAGAACACTTGTTGGGATGAACCGCTTCGCATCGAGTTTCGCCTTCAACAGCACGGTCGCGGAAGCGGTCATCAGCAGTGTACCGAAGAGTTGCGCTATCCACGTCCAGCGAAGCGAGGACCAAGCTTCGCGATAGACGGCCACAGTCTGCGCAAGATCAACGTTCCGGTTGGGCGTCGACCATCCCATGATAAATTCGGCGATGATTCCAGCGACGCAGAGTAAGGCGCCCAACGCGAGCGTTGTTCCGCCTGCTTTTTGATCCGACACCTGCTCACTCCCTCTGCCCTGTCACGAAGATGGCACGGAGATCGAGCGAGAGCTAGGCGGTGCCCACTGTCTCCAGGATGCAAGCGGCCATGGCCTCCTGCGCCGTCTTCCCTCCCCAGATCACGTAGTTGAACGCCGGGTAGTAGCGATCGAAGGCTTCCATTGCACCGCGGAGGAGAATTTCGGCCTGGCCCGGTGCCATGCCCTGTCCTTCGGCGAGGACGGCGCCGTTGCGGTAGATGAGGCCGCCCTCATCGCCCCAAAGGTCGAAGTGGCCGATCCACAGACGCTCATTCACCAGGGCGAGGAGCTTGTGCACCTCCGCCGCGCGCTCGTTCGGGACCCGCAGCTCCAGCGGTGCGCCGATTTGCAGGACCTGCGCCTCGGCCCGCCAGGCGAACCACATCGAGATATCGCGCCACGAGCCCGTGAGGCAGACATGCACTTCGTCCTGATCCACCCGCTGGGCTTCCAAATCAGAGGCCTGGGCCATCTCCTCGATCAGATCGATGGGATCAGCCTGGAGGGGTTCGGAACTGAAGACATCAAGCGGCATGACAAGCCTTTCGTGGTGGCGACGGGGCAGGCCCCGCCTTGCGCTCTCTTAGGTAAGCGATGACTCGCCCTGACCGCCAAGTGATTCGGTCGCTTCAGGAAAAATCGGGCGCATGCGGACCGTTACCCACAGCCTTTCAAGACCGCGCGCGCGAATCCTCCACAGCCTGCGGATAAAGGCTTAACGCTAGAACAGCTTAACAGCGTTCCGGTCGAACCGGCCGATGTTGGGGAAGACCTCCTGCAAGCCGTCCGTATCCAGACCAAACCAGGAGCCCAGTGCGCCCGCATATTGCTCGATCGAGATCGTTGGGATCATCGCGCCGCGGCGCCAGTCCAGGTCGTGGCCGACATCGTAGGGCGGGATCTCGCCGATCACACGTCCACCGCGGACAGCGCCGCCCATGACATAGGTGTGCCCACCCCATCCGTGATCGGTGCCTGATGCATTACTGATCAGTGTACGTCCGAAATCCGATACGGTGAAGGTCGTGACCTGATCGGCGACGCCCATGCTGTTCAGCGTGTTCTGGAACGCAAGCAGCGCCTCACTCAACGTCCGCTGAAGGCCAGGCAGCTTCTCGAATTGGTTCCTGTGCGTATCAAATCCACCAAGCCGCACCGCAAACACCTGACGAGACAGGCCGAGCGGCTTTTGGATGGAGATCATCTTCGCGACCATCGCCAGCTGCTTGGCAAGCTTGTTCTCCGCAATCTTCGCAGTGTCGCCCGCGGTGTTGCCGTCCAGAAGGCCAGCGAGTTTGACGGACGCGTCGTATGCGCGCCGCTGGGCAATCACGACATCCTGCTCAAACAGACTGTCAGGGGACTGGCCCACGCCGCGGAAGTGCTCTTCGAGAAGATCGGAAAGATCGCCGAACCGCTTTTTGTCAGCGGGACTGATGCCGAAGGGGAGCGAGATGCCGTCCGGGGGAACCGTCACGCCGGGAGCGGTTTGTCCGACCACAAACGATGTGTTGGACTTGATCGAGATGCCTGCAAGGTCCGAACCCTTGCCCAGCGCATCAAGCATACGCCCGCCCCACCCAGTGGGCGCACCCTCGGGCGCAAGGGTCTGCCACGTCGACTGTTGGTCGTTGTGGCTGGCCAGGCGCGGAGGGAGCTTTCCGGGTTTGTCGACGATATCCCTTTTCGTGACAGGCTCGAGAAGCGGTCCGGTGTTGGAGACAACCGCAAGGTCGCCCCGGCGATAGAGGTCGGCGAGACCGCGCATTTCGGGGACGAAGCCGAAGCCCTGGGCACTTTGACCAAGGGTGACGAGCCCGTCACGTGCTCGCGAACCGTCCTTGAGCGGAGCAACGATCGAACTCCGCGCCTTCGCCCATGAGCCGTAACCGGAAGGCGCTGTCGGGACGAGGCAGTCCTGGGAATCGATCCCACCGAGGAGCACCACGCAGACCAAGGCTTTGTAGTCATCCCCAGATTGCTGGGCGAACGCTGGTAGCGCCGACATGGAGACGCCGGCGGCAAGAGAGGATTTTAGGAAGTTGCGTCTGTCTTGCATCGTAACCTCCTAACGCTGAACGACAAATTCGGGTGTCGTGGACAGCATCATCGTCGCGATGAGCGCGCGTCGTAGCAGCCTCGGCCGGTTTTGTTCCGGTCGTCCGCGGAGTTCAATCTCACCTACGGCCTGCTCAATCCGCCTACGGACTTCTGGGTCTATGCCCCCCGGGGTCAGGACTTCTCCCAAAGCTTCGACGAGCGTGTCTGGTCTCTGCGCAAGCTGCATCAACCGGGCATCATCGCGATCGAGATAGGCAATGGTCTTGGGACGGAACAAAATTGTGTAGAAGCGAGCTTGCCCAATAATCTGGTCGCTCGTCAGTACCTGCATTTCGGGCGCGACGAGGCCCTTCTCCGCAGTTTGTGTTCCCGCAGCGACATAGCCTGGTCGATAAAATCCGAACACGGATGGTGGTGAGAAGACAGTCTGGTTGTGCACGTCGTTATCACGACTGAGATGTCGATAGTGCGGCAGCTTTCCGTCTACCGACGGAAGCGCATTGGGGTCAACGATCGTGCGAATGACCTGGGCAATCCGCAAGACCGGCTCCCTCACCTTGCCATACTTTGGGTCCTGCGCGACCCGCTCATCGCGGGCCTCGCGGTCCAAGAGGATTGCGGCGAGGACGGGCTC
The DNA here is from genome assembly GCA_039198765.1 of Pseudomonadota bacterium. Lineage (GTDB taxonomy): Bacteria > Pseudomonadota > Alphaproteobacteria > Caulobacterales > Parvularculaceae > Parvularcula. The sequence continues at coordinate 16,022 of JBCCTF010000048.1, read as the reverse complement.
CATCGCGCCCCGCTTACCGTCGCCGACCTCGGTACCCGAAGGCATAGTATACCGACCTTCGTTGAACACGGTGGCCACCCGGCGGACATAGTCAGGAGACGGATTGGATGTAACGAACTTCTGTATCAGGAGCTTTGAGATAAACGGCGCGACGTTCCGGTGCGCGAGCAGATGATCAAGCGCACGACTCACCGACTCCTCAGGCGCTAAACCACCAGGAATCGTCGTGCCAAGGAAGGTCTTCGGCCCAGGTTCGTGCACACCTGGGTAGCCCTTCAGCAACTCACCGCCATTGTGCTTGCGCAGACGACCATCGCGGAAGCTCCGCCCGTCCATCGCAAAGCCTGTGAAGACCCGCGCCAGCCCCTCCACATCAGCCGACGTGTACGTCTCATCGCCAAGAGATGTGCCGTCGAGGGCCAACTCCTCAAGGCCGATGGTGAAGAGCTGCATGACCTCGCGCGCATAATTCTCATCAGGCTGCTGACCGGTGACCGGGTTGGCTTTGCGGTTGCGGAAGTAGGTGAGATAGTCCGCCATGACGGGGAGCATCGTCACCCGGCGGATGAGATCACCATAGTTGCCAAAGCTCTCCTCGTGCAACAGGTCCACATAGTTCGTGTACGCCGGAGCGATGAACTTCACTTCGTCAACAGAAACCACAACGATTTGCGACAGCGCGAACAGCGTCCGCATACGGAGTTGGTCGCGGCCATAAATGGCCTGGTCCCAAAAATAGTCTCGGTAGTGGATGTTCCGCACGTTTGCGCCAGCCACTTCATGCGCCGCCAGACGCGAGGACGCTTTCTGGCCGGGGAGCGCGAACTGCTGCTCAATCCACCCGCCATAGCCAAGCCGCTGCACCGCCTGGATTTCAGGCTCCGTCGGACCGAACGACGCCTGGAGGAGGAAGCGGATGGCTTCTTCGCGGGTCGGCTGAGCCTCCGCACTGTGGGCGGTGGTCAGGCTCAGAAGAGCGGCCGCCAAGGCGGCGAGAACAGAGGTGAGACGCATGGGCACTCCTTACAGGGCAAAGCCTAAAAGAGTGCCGCGCGGCTGGGTAGCGCCTAGCTGCTTCCTGTCTCACCTTTTAGAGCGGCGATCTCCGCCTTCAGATTTTCAAGTTCTTCACGCATCGCTTCGGCGAAAGCTTTGACGATCTCAAACTCCTCTCGCGGAACCAGGTCCTGCTCGGCCAAAAAACGCTGGAGCTGGCTTGCCATCAGGGTTTCCGCCTCGCGCCGCACGCCGTCGGCGGTGCCCGCTGCCTCAGCAATAACCTTGGCAACACCGTCTAGGATCGGGGATTTGGATTGCATAGCAACGCCTCCTTCACGCGCGTTCTCTAAGCCAGCGATGTGCGCTCCCTAACCAAACTGTCAAGGCGGCGCGGCGCAGCGGTTCTGGTCTGTTGTTTCCTGGCCAAACGGCCTAAAGGCGAGCCATGTCGTTTCCTGAGATCAATCCCGTGCTGATCCAGCTCGGCCCCCTGCCCATCCGCTGGTACGCGCTCGCCTACCTGGCGGGCATCACCCTCGGCTGGGTCTACATCGCGCGCCTCATTCAAGAGCAGCCCCTCTGGAACCCACGCGGCTCGATCAGAAATCCCGATAAGCCTCCGCTTGATAAGGCGCAGCTTGATGATTTCGTCAGCTGGATCATCTTGGGGGTGATCCTCGGCGGCCGGCTAGGCTTCGTTGCGTTCTACCGGCCAGAGCTGATGTGGGAGTCGGTGTCGTCATGGCCGACCTTGTTTGGCAGCGTACCGATCTGGCCGCCCCTCGCCGTTTGGACAGGCGGAATGTCGTTCCACGGCGGCCTCATCGGGGTCGCGGTGGTGACGATCCTCTTCTCGCGAAAGAGGAAGACCGATGCGCTGAGGATCGGTGACCTCCTGGCCTGCACCGCGCCCATCGGCTTATTCTTTGGACGGATCGCCAACTTCATAAATGCAGAACTGTACGGTCGGGCGACGGACAGCTGGATTGGGATGAAGTTTCCCGAACGATTCGACTACGAAGATAACCAGTGGGTGATCGACCCCAACGCGGTAGCCCGTCATCCAAGCCAGCTTTATGAAGCGGCGCTGGAGGGCCTCGTGTTGTTCCTTGTGCTGAGGGTTGCGATCACACGCTTCCGGCTGCTTCGGTTCCGCGGTGCCTGCACCGGCGTCTTCCTTGCTGGCTACGGCCTCGCGCGGTTCTTTGTGGAGTTCTTCCGCGAACCAGATACCTATGCCGCCACGCTCGGCTTCCTGACGCGGGGCATGATGCTCTCACTCCCGATGGTTGCCATTGGTCTCTTCTTCTTCTGGCGTGCCCATCCGTCGTTTGGCGCAACGCCGCGGAGTGCGTGATGACGGCTGCTGAAGACCAAACTGGCGTCCGGACGCCGCTGGAAGAGCGGCTGGTTCAGCTCATCGAAGACCATGGGCCGATCAAGGTCGGCGACTTCATGGTCGATGCTCTGACCCATCCTCAACATGGGTACTATTCCGCGCAGACTGCCTTGGGCGCAGCGGGGGACTTCACCACCTCGCCAGAGATCAGCCAGGTGTTTGGCGAGCTCGTGGGCAGTTGGTTGGTCCATGCCTGGGAAGAAATGGGCGCGCCGTCAGCGTTCAACCTCGTTGAGCTGGGTCCAGGGCGCGGCACGCTGATGGCTGACATCCTCCGTGTTGCCCGTGTGCGTCCGCGGTTCCTCGACAGCGTGCATGTCTACATGATCGAGGCTTCCGGCCGGATGCGCTATCAGCAGAAGCGGCGGCTGCATGAGACCGGTGTCCGCATCACCTGGGCTGACCGCCTTGAGGATGTGCCTCCAGGGCCAATGCTCGCGATTGCCAACGAGTTCTTCGACTGCCTACCCATCCGCCAGTTTGTGCGCACTGCGGACATGGACGATCGTCCGTGGAAGGAGCGTCTCGTCGGCCTCTCTGACGATGGTACGAAGTCCCTGACCTTCACCCTTTCTGAAGCACGGTTTGGCGACCAGCCGGGCATGCCTCCCGGAGCGATGCCTGAAGACATTTACGAGAGCTGCTCCACCGCGCAGGAATTGATCGCTGAGGTCGCGCACCGTCTGCGCGAGAATAAAGGCCGTGCACTGATCATCGACTATGGCCACGGCCGCTCTGGCTACGGAGAGACGCTGCAAGCGATCAAAGCGCACAAACCCTGGCCCGTGCTGGCTTCCCCTGGCGAAGCTGACGTCACGGCTCACGTCGATTTCGCAGCGCTCGCCCGCCGTGCGCGCCAGGAAGAGATGCGGGTAGATGGTCCGATCCGTCAGGGAGACTTCCTAGACCGCCTCGGCCTCCATCTACGCCTCGAAGCGATAGAGAAGAGCCTGAAGGACGACGCGAAGCGCGAAGATTTCCGCGCTGGCGCGCTGCGGCTTGTGGACCGTGAGGGCATGGGCGGCCTGTTCAAAGTGATGGCGATTTCTCCGAAGGGCGGGACGGCACCGCCTGGCTTCGAATGATCGAACCCCCTCGGCGGACTAGCGACATCATCCGTGCACCCCACGGCTTCTTCGGAAGAGCTGGCGGTGTGTCCGAGGCACCGTTGGAAGGACTGAACGCAAGCCTCGCCTCAGGCGATAACCAAGCGCGTGTGATAGAGAACAGAGCGCGCGTCGCGCATGCTCTGAATGCTGACCATCTCCTGACAGCCAAACAGACCCACGGCGCTCAAGCCGTTTTCGTATCGGAACCCTTCGCGTTCGAAGACCGCCCCGAAGCGGATGGTCTCGTCACGGACAGACCAGGCCTCGCCCTCGGCGCCCTCGCTGCGGATTGCACGCCCGTTCTGCTCGAAGCCCCCGGACTGGTCGCCGCCCTCCACGCAGGGTGGAAAGGGAGCCTTGCCGGTATCATCGAAGGCACCGTCGCGATGATGGAGGCACACGGAGCAAATCGCTCGGACATCCGAGCAGCCGTCGGCCCCTGCCTCCGCCGCGACAGCTTTGAAGTGCGCGAAGACCTCCTCGACAGCGTCTGCAGCAAGCACCCTGAAGCAGACAGGCACTTAACCAAAAGAGACGAAGAGCACTGGCTCTATGACCACGCCGCCTTCGTTCACGACCGGTTGATCGCAGCGGGCCTGCAGCCCGATCACATTGACGACACCGGCGGCGACACGCTCACTGCAGAAGAGGACTATTTCAGCTACCGCGGCGCCCGGCGGGCCGGGCTGCAGCAGTTCGGCCACAACGTCTCGGCAATCGCCTTGCCTCGGTAACGCTTTCGCTCGGCACTGGTTGACTCGTGACACAGTACTGTCACAACCCGCGCGGCTGCTGGAGCACACCCGATGAAACTTCTCGCTGGGAACTCAAACCTGCAACTCGCGCAGGCCATTTCCAAACGTCTCGACACACCCCTCGCGAAAGCGGAGATCAAACGTTTCGCGGACAGCGAAGTGCATGTCGAAGTCCAGGAAAACGTCCGCGGCGAGGACGTGTTCGTTATTCAGTCTACGTCGGATCCCGCCAACGACCACCTGATGGAGCTCTTGGTCATTGTCGATGCCCTCGCCCGCGCCTCGGCCAGCCGCATCACTGCGGTCATTCCGTACTTCGGCTACGCCCGCCAGGACCGAAAGGCCGGACCGAGGACACCGATCACAGCGAAGCTCGTCGCTAACCTGATCACCACGGCCGGAGCCGACCGTGTGCTGACGATGGACCTCCACGCAGGGCAGATCCAAGGGTTCTTCGATATTCCTACCGACAACCTCTACGCCGTGCCGGTGATGCAGGAGCATATCCTCCGTACCCACCGCGATGACGTAAGCAACGTGACCATCGTCTCCCCTGACGTGGGCGGGGTCGTCCGTGCACGGGCTTTGTCCAAGCGTCTTGGCGACACGCCCCTGGCCATCGTCGACAAACGGCGTGAGCGCGCAGGGCAGTCCGAAGTGATGAACATTATCGGCGATGTCAAAGACATGCACTGCATCCTGTTCGACGACATCTGCGACAGCGGCGGCACCCTGGTGAACGCGGCCAAAGCGCTGATGCAAAAGGGCGCGAAGTCTGTGGAAGCCTATGTCAGCCACGGCGTCCTGTCGGGCAAAGCGGTGGAGCGGATCGAGAACTCCAAACACCTCGCGCGCCTCGTCACGACCGATTCGATCGCCAATGATGGCCGCCGTGACGGTGCAAAGAAGATCGAGATCGTGCCTGTGGACCGCCTCCTCGGCGAAGCGATCCGCCGGATTGCGAATGAAGAAAGCGTCTCCAGCCTCTTCGACTAATCGCCATTCGACAAGCGCTGTCGAGCGCTGGTAGATAGCGCGGATGCTCGCAGTTCTTTCCGCCATCGCTCTTACGGCCGGCTCTCTCGCGCCGCAATCCGTCGATGAACTCATTGCGCAAACAGAACCCTACCCGCTGACCGCCCCAAGTGGCCCGCGCGAGGTGCGCCGTGTCTCTGATGACCTGATGCAGCGGACGGCACGCGCGAGAGAACTCCGTGGGCAGATCAAATTGCTGAGCGAGAGTGCTGGCGCTGAAGCGAAAGCAGACAGCCTTGCGAAACTGCAGCGTGAGCTGGACGCCGTGTCGCGAGAGAACAGAGTGGCAGTACAGGGCTACATCGACGCCTTCGGCTGGTTCCCCCAGAACCTTTGGAACTGGGCGGCGAGCTGGCACGCGGCGATTATTGTTCGGCATGCGGACGATGATCCCAACCTTCAGCGCAGGGTCCTCGCCACCATGCAGCCGCTGGTCGATCAGGATCGGGTGAGCCTCAAGACCTACGCCCTGTTGTTCGACAAAGTCGCTGCCTCCGCCTCCCTCCCCCAGCGCTATGGAAACGAAGGGCGCTGCGTCCGCCCCGGCGTCTGGGAACCGCTGCCGCTTGAGGACCCTGCGAACATCGACACATTGCGGAACGAAGCTGGCCTTGAACCGCTCGCCCCGTACGCGGATTTCGAGTCGCAAAGCTGCCGCTAGCGCCGTGCTTCTCAAACGCACGCGGAAAGCCTAAGCGCGCGCTATGGCCGCTCCCCTTTTCTCCCTCCAAGACATCCGCCTGACCTTCGGCGGCACGCCCTTGTTCGAAGGAGCAAACCTCATCGTCCACGATGGCGCCCGCGTGGCGCTCGTCGGCCGGAACGGCTCGGGCAAGTCCACGTTTCTCAAAGTCGCCGCAGGTTCGGTTGAAGCGGACGCTGGCGAGCGAACCGTGCGTTCGGGCACCGCGTTCCGCTACCTTGAACAAGACCCAGACTTCTCCAATTTTGCGACGGCAGAAGATGTCGTGCGCAGTGGCCTTGGCCCTCTGGATGAGCCGAGCGAGGTTGGTCGTCTTCTCGATGAGCTGAGGATTGATCCGCATGCTGATCCAGCCCCACTCTCGGGCGGTGAAGGGCGGCGCCTGGCCCTCGCCCGTGCGCTAGCGCCGAAGCCTGAAGTGCTGCTGCTCGACGAACCGACGAACCACCTGGATCTCGATACCATCCTCTGGCTGGAGAGCGAGCTCAAACGCTCCCGCGCCGCGATTGTTTTGATCAGCCACGACCGGCGTTTCCTCGAGAACCTCACGACCGAAACCGTTTGGCTGGACCGGGGCACAACGCGTCATCGCAAGAAGGGTTTTGCCGGGTTTGAGGCCTGGCGCGACGAGGTGTTCGAAGCGGAGGAGCTGGAAGCCCACAAGCTCGACCGGAAGATCGTCCGCGAGGAGCATTGGCTCACCTACGGGGTCACAGCGCGCCGCAAGCGAAACGTGCGGCGATTGGCGAACCTGCAGGACCTTCGTCGTCAGCGTGCGGAGCGTCGCGGGCCACAAGGGTCCGTCGATATCGCAGCTACAGAAGCTGACGCATCAGGCAAGAAGGTCATCGAAGCCAAAGGCCTCACTTTTGGCTTCGGCGATCGGCCAATCGTGGAGGGCCTGGACCTCAAACTCGCCCGCGGCGATCGTCTGGGGATCGTCGGCCCTAACGGTGCAGGCAAAACGACCTTGCTCAACCTGCTACTGGCCCAAGTAGAGCCTGAGAGCGGGACCGTTGTACACGGAACAAAGCTTGAAGTTGTGGCGCTTGATCAGCAGCGCCGGGGCCTAAAAGACAGCACGCGCCTGATGGATGCCCTCACCGAAGGACGCGGCGACCAAGTGACCGTGGGCGGCAAACCGCGTCACGCCCTCTCCTACCTTAAAGACTTTCTGTTCACGCCGGAACAAGCGCGCCAACCCATCGCCTCTCTTTCAGGCGGAGAACGCGGCCGTCTCGCGCTGGCCATCGCCCTCGCCAAACCCTCCAACCTCCTCGTCCTCGACGAACCGACCAATGACCTGGACCTCGAGACGCTCGATGTCCTGGAAGAGACCCTGTCAGCTTATCAGGGTACGTTGCTTTTGGTGAGCCACGACCGCGACTTCCTTGACAGAATCGTCACCAGCGTCCTGACCCCTGTCCCTGAAGAGGGAACTGGGCGCTGGCGCGAGTATCCGGGCGGATACACCGATATGGCAGGCCAACGGAAAGAGGCTGCAAAGTCTGTCAGTGCACCGACGAGCAAAAGGGCTAGCGCGAAGCCTTCATCTTCAGTGCCGAAGAAGGGCAAGCTCAGCTTTAAAGACAAGCATGCGCTGGAAAGGCTACCGGGAGAAATGGAGCGCCTGCAAGCAGATATCGCTCAGCACACAGATAAGCTTGCGGACCCTGACCTCTTTACCCGTGACCCAAGCCTTTTTGACAAGACCCAAAAGGCTCTCACGGCTGCGCAAGATGCTCTGGCTCAAGCCGAAGAGACCTGGCTCGAGCTCGAGATGAAACGGGAAGAGCTGGAAGCGGACTAACCGTGCCGGCGTTGCTGCAAGAAAATCAGCACACCGACGGCCAAAACGAAGACAACACTCAATGTGACCAGCCCGCCGAACGGGTCAGCAGGATGGTGGGCCGCCTCGGTATGATCGTGCCCGGGGTGCGCAAAAACCGATCCGAAGACGGTAAAAGCTGCACCGATCACAAGCGCTGTTTGAAGATAAATAGTCACAGGATTTTCTCCAACGTCATGATTTATAGAGCTTTTAGCGACTGTTCTCTCTTCTCACAAAGACAAGCCACGCGTTGGGAGATGAGTTACTTCTTTTGTCGCCTTCGCAACTGAAAAAAGCAGCTTCTTTTTCGAGTGACGCGGTGGTTACCATGGCAAGACTTCAGCCGCTTGATCAAAATCAATACGGGCGCGACGACATGCCACTAGGCCCTCACGCAAAATGCATCCGAACGCGCGTCGCATCGACTTCCGTAATGCGACGCCACTGCCACCACGGATGCGTGTGGGAGTACCTGAATAATGGCCGTCGGGACATTTTACGAACTGCTGCGCAGCCAAGGGATCAGTCGTTGATCCTTCAATAAATTCTGTTCACTGACGGCCACGTCGCTTGGTCTTGCGCCCGCGTTCGCGCCGCAGATTGCGCACGCCATGGAGACGACAAAGCGCCTCCCTGTCGTCTGGCTGAACGGCCTCGAGTGCACCTGTTGCTCGGAAAGCTTCATTCGTTCGGGTCACCCCCTTGTCTCGGACGTGGTGCTCTCGATGCTGTCGCTGGACTATTCCCATGTGCTGATGGCCTCAGCGGGCGACCAAGCCACACAGATCCTCCACGATGTGCGCGATGAGAGTGACGGCGAGTACATTCTCGCGGTCGAAGGCAATCCCCCCCTCAACGAAGACGGGATGTTTTGCATCGTTGGCGGCAAGCCCTTTATCGAAGAGCTGAAGTACATGGCGGCGGGCGCCAAAGCGGTCATCGCTTGGGGCTCCTGTGCCTCCAACGGCTGTGTCCAGGCCGCAAAGCCGAACCCAACCGCGGCAACGCCCATTCATAAGGTCATCAAAGATAAGCCAATTATCAAAGTGCCCGGCTGTCCGCCGATCGCCGATCGCCGAGGTCATGACGGGCGTGATCACCTAAATGCTCACCTTTGGACGGGTGCCTCCGCTTGATCAAATAGGCAGGCCGAAGATGTTCTATGGCCAACGCATCCACGACAAGTGCTACCGCAGGCCTCACTTCGATACCGGCCAGTTCGCTAAGGCCTTCGATGACGAGGGAGCACGCAAGGGCCACTGCCTCTACAAACTGGGCTGCAAAGGTCCGACCACGTACAATGCCTGCTGAACGATCCGCTGGAACGAGGGTGTCTCCTGGCCCATTCAGTCCGGACACGGATGCATCGGCTGCTCAGAGGAGAACTTCTGGGACAATGGATCGTTCTACGACCGGCTTGCCAACATCAAAACAGCCTTTGGCGCTGAAGCAAACGCGGACGAATATGGCCTCGGCGCAACAGGCATCGTCGGCACCGCGGTGGCGGCCCACGCAGGCCTCTCCGCCCTCAAGCGCGCTCGTGACATCGCGGCGACGAAATCAGCCGCCCCTACTGAACATGAGGAGGCGTAAGTCATGGTCGCGACAACAACTCCGAATGGCTTCAAGCTCGACGATGGCGGCAAGCGCGTCGTCGTTGATCCGGTCACCCGCATCGAAGGCCACCTGCGCGTCGAAGTGAACGTTGATGAGCAGAACGTCATCCGCAATGCCGTCAGTACAGGAACGATGTGGCGCGGTCTCGAAGTCATCCTTAACGGCCGCGATCCGCGCGATGCTTGGGCCTTCACCCAACGCATTTGCGGGGTCTGCACCTGCACCCACGCACTCACTTCGGTGCGTGCGGTCGAGGATGCCCTCGATATCAATATTCCTGAAAATGCCAATTCAATCAGTAATATGATGCAGCTTGCGCTGCAAATGCACGACCACATCGTGCACTTCTATCATCTGCATGCGCTCGATTGGGTACACGTGGTCTCGGCACTGAATGCTGACCCGAAAGCGACGTCCGAACTGGCCCAATCGATCAGCGATTGGCCACTCTCCTCACCTGGCTATTTCCGCGATCTGCAAGCGAAGCTAAAGCGGTTCATTGAGTCCGGTCAGCTCGGCATTTTCCGGAACGGCTACTGGGGACATCCTGCCTACAAGCTACCGCCTGAAGCCAACCTGATGGCAACGGCCCACTATCTGGAAGCCCTCGATTTCCAAAAAAAGAGATCGTGAAGATTCACGCGATCTTTGGAGGGAAAAATCCGCATCCGAACTGGTTGGTGGGCGGCGTGCCCTGCGCCATCAACATCGACGATGTCGGAGCGGTGCGCCGCGGAGGAAACAAGGCTGCACAAGCTCTCTGTACGGATGTCTTCGCCACACGCGATGAATTTGAGTGGCGCGGCCTTGGTAGCATCCCCGATAGCGCCTTGCGTCTGAGCGATAAGTACACGGACTTCGACGCCGAACTAAGATTCGCAACGAAAGAAGAGGCCATCGCGGATCACAAAGCATGCTCATGCCCCGAGATTCTCCGCGGCGAGAAAACTCCGCCGGAATGCAAAGTCTTTGCGACAGGCTGCACGCCGGAAACGCCTCTCGGATCGTGTATGGTCTCACCAGAGGGAGCGTGCGCCGCCCATTACCTCTACGGCCGTTTCCGCGATACCTACGCGCAAGCTGCAGAGTAGTTGAAAATGGCGCGGCCTCTTTTCAGGAGAAAGCTCGACCTTTCAAAGGGTAAGATCGAGCTTGTTCACGGCTCAGGCGGCAAAGCATCGGCCCAGCTCTTCGAGGAGGTCTTCCTCCCCTCGTTCCGCAATCCTGCGCTTGAGCGCGGCGATGATAGCGCTGACTTGAGTCTGGGCGGCCGTATCGTGGTGGCGACAGACGGACATGTCGTCAGCCCACTGTTCTTTCCCGGGGGCGACATCGGATACCTGAGCGTACACGGAACAATCAATGACGTCGCCTGCGGTGGTGCCATACCCCATGCCATCACAGTGGGTTTCATCATTGAAGAAGGCTTCCCGCTTGCCGATTTGAACCGCATCGCTGCATCCATGGGTGCAGCAGCACGAGAAGCCAACGTCGCCATAGTAGCAGGCGACACGAAGGTGGTGGAGCGCGGCAACTGCGACGGTGTTTTCATCACGACCACTGGTATCGGGACTGTTCCTGATAGCATCGAAAATCCACCGCGTGCGGATCGTCCGGAACCTGGCGATAAAATCCTGATTTCCGGTCCAATTGGCGAGCACGGCGTTACCATCCTCGCCGCGCGCGAAGACCTCCCACTGGCCACGCCGAGCAAGAGCGACACCGCACCCCTGCACCGCATGGCACAAAGCATCCTTCACGCAGCGCCCGGCACCAAGACCCTGCGCGATCCAACAAGAGGCGGACTGGCCACCGCGATCAACGAAATCTGCCGATCGAGCGGAACCGGAGCGCAGTTGGTGGAGAGCGCGATCCCTATCAAGCCGCCGGTGGCATCGGCCTGCGAGGTCTTAGGCGTCGATCCCCTTTACCTTGCAAACGAAGGCAAGCTCATCGCAATCGTTCCGGCGAACGAGGCTGACGCTGCGCTCGACGCGATGCGCGCTGGTCCCCACGGCGAAGGGGCCACAGAAATAGGCGAGATTATCCGTGATCCCCATGGTTTCGTCCAAATCGAAACCGCCCTCGGCGGCAAACGCATGGTCGACTGGCTCGTCGGGGATCCCCTCCCCCGAATCTGCTGACAACTAAGCGGTTTATTTTTTTATATAAGGAGCTTCGCTCACGCTCGATACCCGCTAGCGGCGTGCGAAGAAGCCTATGGAAGAAGACAAAGAGCGGTCGACACGCGCCCGCCCTTCTCTATTCGGGCCAAAGCCCATGCGACGATAGAATTAGTGTTCGTCGCCCTTGCCGTGGTCGATGGCAGAGCCGTTAGCTAGCGGTTTGTCCGTAAGCTGATTGGTCATTTCCGCGAGGCTACCGCCCGTGATGCCCAGCTCACCCATCAGCTGATCAATGAGCGGCGCTTGGGTTCGATAACGAAGCGCTGCTCCGACGGCTTGATCGGCTAGGCTGCCGTTCTGCGCGGACGCAAAGGCATCATCGCCATTGGCTGTGAGCGCGCCAGCGCCGTTCAGGCCGTCCACGGACAAGATCTTGATCCCGTCGATATTCTCCATCGGCTTGACCGACTGCTGAATGATGGCCGGCAGCGCGTTGATGAGCTCAATCTTCACCTGCATCGCAATTTGCTCCGCAGACAGAATGTTAGCCGCCTCGTTGACACGCGCCTTACCGGTGGCCTCCGCTTCATAGGTGACGGCCATGGCCTCAGCCTTCGCTTTTTCGGCGGTCGCCTGACCTTCAGCTTCGATACGCGCTTTGTTGGCCTCCGCCTCCGCAGCGATCTTGATCGCCTCGGCGCGGTCCGTCGCAGCGGTCTTCTCGGCCTCCGCAGCGACCGTCAAAGCAATCGCCTGCTGCTGCGCCGCTTTTTCAGCTTCGATGAGTTCAATCTGCTTCTCACGCTCGGCAATCTCGGTGTCTCTTGCCGTGACAACGCTCTCATGAGCCTGCGCAGCGATAGCACGCGCCTCGTCCGCGGCACGGTCGGCCTCAGATTTCTCACGGCTCTTCTCGGCAACAGCGATATCGCGATCTTGCTCTGCAAGCTTGATCTGCTTCATCCGCTCAACGTCAGCGGCCTCGACAGCCTTCTCTTTGTTGATCTCCTGTTCCCTCAGCAGACGTTGCTTCTCGATCTCCTTCGCTTCGACCGCGCGGTTTGCTTCAATCTCAGACTCACGGATCTCTTGATCCGCGCCAATGCGCGCTTGGTCGGCCTCCTGCTTCCGAACAGCCTCCTCCTGCGCGATCTGCGCTGCCTGCATCGCCTGACGGACCTGGACTTCACGCTCCTGCTCGAGGCGCGCGTATTCCACATCCCGCTGGATTTCCAGGCGTTGGGCCTCAGCTTCAAGGTTCTTCCGTGCAATGAGGACTTCTGTCTCTTGCTCGATGTCGTTCCGTTTTTTCCGGCGCTCTTCGATCTCAGCCGTCAGTTTTGTGAGGCCTTCGGCGTCAAAGGCGTTGTCCGGGTTGAAGAACTCTTTGTTCGTCTGGTCCAAACCGGTGAGAGAGACCGACTCCAGTTCAAGGCCGTTCTTGAGGATGTCTTCCGAAACGGCGGCCTGCACCTTCTGCACGAAGTCGACCCGTTGCTCGTGAAGGTCTTCCATGCCCATCTCTGCAGCGACAGCACGCAGAGCATCAACGAACTTGCCTTCAACAAGCTCTTTGAGATCCATCGGCTGCATCGTCCGCTTACCGAGGGTTTGTGCAGCGTTCGCGATGGATTCCACCGTAGGCTGAACACGCACGTAGAACTCAGCCTGCACATCGACACGCATTCTGTCGTGGGTAATGAGTGCCTGTCCGTCATTCCGCTTCACTTCCAAGCGAAGGGTGTTCATGTTCACGGGTATGATCTCATGAAGAACCGGGGCGACCAGTGCGCCGCCGTTCATCACCACCTTTTGACCGCCGAGGCCGGTCCGAACAAAACTCACTTCTTTCGAAGCCCGTTTATAGAGACGTGCCATGACCAGGCAAATCCCGATCATCAGCGCAAATACCACACCCGCCAAGATTAAAATATCCGTGGTCCCCATCATCTCCCTCGCACTCTCGGTATAAACCGACTGAACTCCCGAAACTGTCCCAAAATCCATTATCCCAAATACTCCGATGTTGTTTGGATCACCCGATAGATCGCTCCCGCCTTGCTCACCACTAAGACGTCAGCACCCTGATCGAATGTCTCGTCGTCGTTATCGGGCTCCACCCTGATGTAATGGCTTTGCCCAAATTGATCTGTCAGCTTCGCTTCCGCTGGCAGACCTCGCTTTGCCGTCCCCATGGTCACAACCGCGGTCCGACCAACAAAGCTCTCCGCAGATGCTGCTTCCGTGTGTTCCTTGGGGAAGATCGCAGCAATTCCTCGCCCCAGCCACCGTGTCGGATAGAGCGCTCCGGCGAACGCGGCGGGTACACTGACAAAGGCCGGCAATGGGAACCCCAGGGTCGATACCACGATGGATTGACCCATCAATCCGATCACGCCGAACGCTGCCAGGAACGCCATCAGCAGAACCAGCACAGGAACCTTGCCAACCAACAGCCAGCCGAAGAAACGCGACAATCCACCAGGCGTATCACCCAGCTGCGGCGCGTCGGCATCGAGAGGGCCGCCGGCAACCTCATCCAAGTCCACCTCAAAGTCAGGCAACGCGCTATCGATCGCAGCTGACGGCATAAAGCCAATCAGTGCACCGATCACCTCAGCTCCAACAAGCAGCGCCATAAGAACAAGCGCCGCTGAAAACGGAACCGCCTCGGGTGAAAAGAAGTCCATTAGCCGTCCTTCTGGATCGCCTTAACCTTCGCCAGGCGTTCCTTGATGCGGTTCTCCCGTTCAATCCGTGAAAGCTCCTCGAGCTTTTGGGCGGTATCGCGATCGGCCGGTGATGTCCCGGCAACGCCCGATGCATTCTTCAGCACACGGTTAAAGGCACGGTCGGCTTTTGTCGCCTTGTCCTCTGGCGAAGCACCCATGCCGTCAGCTCCGCCGGAAGACGCTGCCGCCTCTTTCTGCGACTGAACAAATTGGTCCAGGTCCTCTTCCATCTCACGACGGCGTGCATTGAGGGCCGAAACATAGGCCTCAAGCTCAGCTTCTTGTTCAGAGAAATCGCGAAGCGCGCTTTCAAGCACCGGCATTTGGGCCTCAAGATCCAACTGCCTTGCGATCGCCGCCTGGGCCAGGTCATCGCGGCCTTCGCCAACCGCAAACTCGATCTTCTCGGCCAGCTCGTCATGCTTCTCTGATGACGCCGCCAGCCTTTTCGCTGCGTGGTGCTTGTCAGCAACCGTCTTACCAAGCTCATGGCGGACTTCATCGATCGCCGCATCGACTTCTCTGATGGCTTCCTTCATCACCGTTTCGGGCGCAGCGGCTTCCACCGCATCGACAACGGAGTTCACACTCCCCGACACGATCCGCTTAACCCGTCCAATCAGTCCATCACGCATTGGCCTTCTCCTTCGTTTTTCGTTTTGGCATGCGCTCAAGCAGGCACATGGCTTGGCTCAGCTCATCCCCAAGCGCGCCGTCGTTGTAGGCACGCGTGTTCCCGCCCAGTTGGAGGGCTAAAAGGTCTTCAATGGTCCGCGCGGCCTCTCGAGCGAGATCAGCCTCAAACTGCTCAAGCTCATCTTCCGCATGCGGACCAACAATCATCCGTCCAAGGAGCTCTGCCGCTCGATCGTAGAGCTTGAGCACCAAATCCGAGTTCCGGCCAGTCTTTGCCTCAAGATCGCGCCACCGCTTTCGGGCCGGCGCGAGAACGTGTGTCGCAGCCGTTCGCCCATCTTCGGGCCCCTTTGCTTCGGCACGCTCCC
Organism: Pseudomonadota bacterium; assembly: GCA_039198765.1. Lineage (GTDB taxonomy): Bacteria > Pseudomonadota > Alphaproteobacteria > Caulobacterales > Parvularculaceae > Parvularcula. The sequence goes on along the minus strand of JBCCTF010000048.1, from coordinate 712 downwards.
GTGCCTCTGCAATCAGGTGTCTCACCTTCTCAGAAGGCGTTGCGGCGCCCTCTGGGGTGTAGTTGGCAAGAAACGCCGCGTCGTCGTCGCTGATACGCAGCGAGAGGGGTATCGCTTTTCGAGGCATGGACCGTCTCCCTCTGTATACATTTGAATGCAGATGCGTTTTGTCAAGAATGTCAGCTGCTAAATCTGTATATCTCAGCTGATCCTATCGGCGATCATAGGCCTGCCCTATCGCAGGTCGGCCTCTTGGTGCCCTGGTCACTGCGCCAACCGCTCGTCCAGACATCAATGCATCTGGACCGGTGTTCATGAGATCATGTAAGATCGGAAAGAGTGCTTTTAAGTGTTGCGCGGAGTTTCCTTTGCCCTATTGGCCACTGTTCTTGGCGACAGCAGTCTTGAACGGCACATCACCGGAAGCCGATCTTACATCCAACAACACGACGGCTGACGCGATCAGTTCTCCGAAAGCGCCCCAGGATTTCAATGTGCTTTCGGTGGCTGAACACGTTGTCGAGCTTCTCAACACCAACGACATCGAAGAAGCGAGGGTATGGTACTTCCGAGGACTAGCACGCGGAGCTGTGGAAAATCAGCTTGCGGACAATTACGCATTCAGCGGATTCACAAGGACTGTCAGCGCTCACCCTGATGCCGAAACTCTCATCAATGTCGAGATTTCTAAACTCGAGGCGTTGGTTCGTGG
>JBCCTF010000047.1:0-24322 GCA_039198765.1 Pseudomonadota bacterium | reverse complement strand
GTCGATCCTAGCGGCAATACCGCCACCATTGGTGGTCGGGTTCCCGGAGAGAGCAACAACGGAAAAGTCCGCCGTGTAGGTGTCCCCCGAGGAGCCGCCAGTTGCGTTCACATCAAGCGACTGCCCATCAGAGAGGCTGAGACCCGAGAAATCAGAGACATCGCCGTCATCAATGTTGACCAACGAGAGGCCGAGAATGCCATCGCTAAGAGTGCCAACGGTGATTGCTCCGAGATTGCCGATCTCCGAAGCATCAATCGTGATGAACGTGTTGACCGTTTCTTGGAGGGTCGCCATCTCCAGGCCGGCGAACGTCGTTCCGGTGACATTCGCATTTTCCAGGATGAGGGTGTCGGTGTCTGCACCGCCATCAATCGTATTATTCGTGTACGAACCATTTCGAACGGTAATGGTGTCGTTGTCAGCGCCGCCCTGAACGCTACTGAGCGAAGTGTTCGAACTCAGAACGGTGATCGTGTCATCGCCCGTACCGCCATCAATGACGGAGGTGCCGGAGGTGTCGTTAATGACGTCGTTGCCGGCTTCGCCGTTGATGACATCGTCACCGCCGCCGCCATCGATGCGGTCGTCACCGCCGCCTGCATTGACGATGTCGTTCCCGAAGGAACCACTGATGATATCGCGCTCGTCCGAGCCAGTGATCGTGTCGTTGCTGCTGCCACCCGTGAAGCGAACCCGCGTCGCAATACCGGAATCAAGGCTCGCCGTGCCTGACAAGCTCATCCCAGAGAAGTCGAACGTGGCATTCTCGCCACCGGCAGTCCCAAAACTCCGTATAGAAAGGGACTCGCTGTCGCCCAGGGTGAAGTTTCCAAAATCAGCGTTGTCGCCATCATTGACGTCATAGAGTTCGATGTTGAGGAACCCGTCGGTGACGTCCTGCACATCCACCAGGCCGAGGTTGTTGATCTGATCGGCGTCGATATCGATCGTCCGGTTGGCGATACTCTCGCGCAGGATGGTGTTTTCGATGCCGGAGATGGTGGTGAACCTGAGGTCGACATCGTCGATATCGAGGGTGTCGGTACCTCCACCACCGTCGATGACCCCGGTTGTTGTCCCGCCGAGCCGATAGGAAATGAACGACAGTACGATCGTGTCGTTGCTGCCCGTGCCGATGATCTCGGTCACATTGCCATTCGGCACACGGCTGCTGTTATCGAAATTTGCCATGGTGGCTACCCCTCAAAAAAACTCGTCCCTCGGTGACCGATATAGGCGTTAACCATCCTTCCGGGCAACATGAACAAGCAGGGATAACCGTGTTGCGTCGCACACTTGGCGCGATTGTCGCATCGTTTGGACACGCCTGGGGGGATTGATCTTAGCGCCTACACTTTTGGATAGGTCTCTCGATCACACGGGCAATAGCGTACCCTCAAAGACGGTCAGGAGACGTCATGCCATCTCAAGTGGATCAAATGGCTCTTGGCATCCACCTTGAGGGCAAAGCAGGCGAGTGAGTTCGAGAGAATTCTGTCTATGCAATTGAAAACAAGAGGAAACACAGTGGTGGAGCTAGGCGGAATCGAACCGCCGACCTCTTGCATGCCATGCAAGCGCTCTACCAATTGAGCTATAGCCCCGCAGCGCTGTGGCGCGCGAGCTGGCCCCCTAGCGAGGTGGCTTTTGGGGTGCAAGCGGGGTTTTTCCCGCGCTGACGTGTTTTTTATGCGCCGCCATCGGGGCACATGGCCGTGTTCGCCGGGCCGTTTGGGAGAGCGACGGCTCGGAGGCCTCGTTCATCGATCCGCTTCAGGAAAATCTCAAGGCTGACAAGGCTTTGCGCGGTACGGCGGAGGCGGGGGCTTGGGCCGTCGTGGAACAGGACGATGTCGCCAGGCCGCGCAACGAGGCCAAGGCCCCAGCCGTAGCGCTTGGCGAGCGCTCGGCTGGCGCCTCGCCAGCGCCACTCTGTGACACCGCCCGCGTCCCAGGGGATGTAGGTGGCTAGCACCACCGGTCTTTCGCCCAGCATCTCAGCCTCGCGCAGGACAGGCAGCATGGTCTCGTCATCAAAGCCCGCGCGGGGAGGGCGGAAATAGGGGGCGTACCCCTCACCATAGCGCGCGAGAATACAGTGGCTTTCGCGGAATTTCGCTTTGAACATCTCGGGGCTGACTTCGGTCCAATCCCGGTCGCTCGGCATATGATGGGCGAGGTTATGGCCTTCCGCGATCGCTCGGTCGAGGACATCGTCGTCTTCAATATAATCGGTGTGCAGAAAGAGTGTCGCCGTAGCGTCGAACTCTTCAAGCAGGTCCAGCATGTCAGGGGTGAGATCTCCAGGTCCATCATCGATGGTGAGGTAGACCACGTCGCTCTCCTCGTCGGTCATTGGAGGGAGCCGGTAGAGCGCGTTCGGATTGTTGCCTTCGACGAGGGGCGTCAAGGCGCGTTGGCCATGCTCGCATCCGCCGAAGAGGAGGATGACGAACATGGCAACGGCGAGGGGAAGGATGCGCCGGGTGAGGAGGTTCATGCGGCGGCCTCGGAGCTGCCGATGAAGCCGCCTGACTGCCGCTTCCAAAGGCTGGCATAAAGACCGTCCTTATGCAGAAGGTCTTCGTGCGTTCCTTCTTCGACGATCGCGCCTTTGTCGAGCACGATCAGCCGATCCATCGCTGCGATGGTGGACAAGCGGTGTGCGATCGCGATGACGGTCTTGTTGGCCATCAGGTCCGACATCCGAGCCTGAATGGCCGCCTCCACCTCACTGTCGAGTGCAGACGTCGCCTCATCGAGGATGAGGATCGGCGCGTCTTTGAGCACCACCCGAGCGATGGCGATCCGCTGGCGCTGACCACCAGACAGTTTCACACCGCGCTCACCGACGTGGGCGTCGAGGCCTTTTCGCTCCTTAAGGTCCTGAAGCTCCTGGATGAAATCCCACGCCTCTGCTTTCTTCGCCGCCGCGATGATCTGCTCTTCCGTCGCGTCCGGTCGTCCGTAGGCGATGTTTTCTCTGATCGAACGGTGCATCAGCGCGGTGTCCTGGGTCACCACACCGATGGACGCGCGCAAGCTGTCCTGGGTCACGTCAGACACGGACGTTCCGTCGATGGTGATCTGGCCATCCTCCACGTCGTGGAGGCGAAGGAGCAGGTTGACCAGCGTCGACTTGCCCGCACCGGACCGGCCCACCAGACCCACTTTCTCACCGGGTGCAATGCGCAGGTTCAGATCGCTGATCACCGTCTTCTCGTCCTTGCCGTAGTGGAAGGAGACACCTTCAAACGCGATCTCAGCCTTCTTCACACGGAGGGTTTCTTCGGTCTTGTCCGTCACGGTCAACGGGCGAGACAGCATCTCCATCCCGTTCTGCACGGTCCCGATGTTCTCGAACAGGCCAGCAACCTCCCAAAGAAAATACTGGCTGATCCCCTGCAGCCGCAGCGCTAGGGACGAAGCAAATGCGACCGCACCGATGGTCAGAAGACCGCCAGACCACAAGAACATGCCAAGCCCCAATGTGCTCGCGATGAGCAGGCCATTGAGCGTGTGAAGGCTGAGCGACAGCGCCGTCGCCAGGCGCATTTGCGGGTAAACGGAGCCCAGCATCGTCCGCATACCCTCCCGGGCATAGGCGTCCTCTGCTGGGCCAGTAGAGAACAGCTTCACCGTGCCGATGTTCGTGTACGCATCAACCACCCGGCCCGTCAGCATCGAGCGATCTTCCGACTGCCGCTCCGAAATCGCGGAGAGGCGAGGCAGGAAGTAGCGCATGATCAGCCCGTAGGTGCCGAGCCAAATCAAGAGCGGGATCGTCAGCCGCCAGTCATTGGCGAAGAAGAGCAGCAGCGCCGATCCGAAGTAGACCGTCGCCCACACCATCAGGTTGGTGGCTTTGTCCGCCACGTCCCGCGTGCTCAGCGCCGTCTGCATCACCTTGGTCGCCACCCGGCCAGCGAAATCATCGGCGAAGAACGTCGAGGACTGCCGCAAGAGGTACCGGTGCGCGCGCCAGCGGATCGACATCGGCATGTTGCCCATGATGCCCTGCAGGAACGGGAACTCGTCAAACGCGTGCATCAGCGGCCACAGGATCCCGATCATCAGGACCACAGTGATCAGCGCGCCGCCATGCTCGCCAAAGAAGGTCTCAGGTGTTGAGCCCGCCGCGAGGTCGACGAGGTGACCAATCCGCTCAAAGGCGAAAACCTCGAGGAATGCGATGCAAATGGACGTGATGATGGTTGTCGCGAACAGCCAGCGGAACGGCTTGGCGTAGTGCCAAATGAACGGCCACAGTTTCGCAGGCGGGCGCTCGGGCGCCTCGTCCTTCAAAGGATCCACCAGGTTTTCAAACAGCCTAAACAGCATCATCGCCTCTTGCCCCTTCGCAACTGAGCTGAAGGCAGCCGGCCCGAATACACGCGAAGCGGGCTAAAGGCCAGTGACATCCCGGTGACACTCGGCCTGAAACGTGCCCTGACGCGCGGGCTTGCACCTCATAGCGGTGCGCGGGAAGACCGGCCCTCAAGAGCAACGGAGGCAGCGGGCGTGATCTACATTATCCAAAACATCTGGGCGATTTTGGCGGCCACCGTCGCATCCTTCGCCTTCGGCGCGCTGTGGTACACGGTGCTCGGCAAGGCGTGGATGTCAGCCGCGAGCATCACAGAAGATATGATCAAAGGCGAAAGCGGTAAGCCTTCGCCGCTGCCCTACGTCATCGCGTTTTTCGCTGAGTTCTGGATGGCGTCGATCCTCGCCGGAGCACTTATCCTCGCGCCGGTGGAAGCAGGCAAGTGGACGATCTCCGTGATGACCGCGCTTATCCTGTGGATTGGCTTCATTGCGCCAGCGATGCTGGTCAACAATCGCTATGAGCTGCGCCCGCTTTCCCTGTTCGGGATCAATGCTGCGCATTGGCTCTTTGTGCTGATCATTCAGGCACTGGTCATTCGCCTGGTCGGGGTTGTCCCGCCCAGTTGATAGGTGAGGGGGCTCGTTCGGCCAGCCCCCTCGTCCGTACTCAGATCAAGCTTACGCTTTGGCCTTGCGCTTCCGCAGGAACGTGCCGCCTGCCAGCATGGAGCCGAAGAGGATGGCTGCGCCTGGGACAGGAACCGGCTCGGTCGGCGTGAGGGAGATCGTCACGGTACCGAGCGAGCCTTGGCCAGCGAAGAACGCTGCGGCCAGTACAGGGTCAAGCGTGGTCAGGCCGTCAGCGAGCAATTCTGCTGAGAAATCGGTAGGCTGAGCAGAGCCGATGACGTCATCGGTCTCAATGCCGTCCATGCCATTCACGTTGGCGAGGAAAGCAGCGCCCTCAAGGAAGACGTTGGCTTCCGTACCGCCGTCATAGGTGTTCACGAGGGTCAGGTCGAACGTCCGTGGGCCGAAGAACACGCCATTGTCGTCGAACAGATCGACCGGAGCATCAAGGCCAACAAAGGTGTCGTTGGTCGGGACAACCATCGAGAGGAACTGGAACCAGTCGTTCGAGAACGGGTCGACTTCGATCACAAAGGTACCGGTCTCGCCTGGATCAATCGTAGGAGCGACACCGCCAGGGGCAATCACGGCGCCGGTGACAGCATCCGCCTGAGCAGCTGCCGCTGCTTGATCAAGAAGGCTGAAACCGCCGAGTTCAGCGATCTGCTCCACCGCTGCACTAGACGCTTCGCCTGCGTTGAACGCGTCGAAAGTCATTGAAGTATCAAGGAAAGAGAACCACAACGGTGTGAGCGAAAGGCCGTTGCCGTCCTGGCTCACCGTCTGGGTGTTCTCAACCGTAATCGTCAGCGAAGTGGCATTCGCAGCTGCGAGACCCATCACTGATACTGCACTCAATAGTCCTAGTACTGAGGTTTTTACGCTGGTTCTCATGCAATCCTCCGTCAATGAGAGCCGGGGCCACCATGCCCCACTCGTTCCATTCGGCGGCGGTCACCCATGGTTACCGCAAGGTTACATGAAAAATTCTAAACCCCTCAGTGTACGAAATAACGCGTTAGGCTTCCTAACATTAGCGCTTCTAAAGTTAGAAAGCCTAAAGGGCGTGGATGATCAGCGTGGGCCGATCATCTTCTCTGGACGGACGATGGCGTCGTAGTCCTCTTCCGACACAAAGCCGAGACCGATGGCCTCTTCGCGAAGGGTGGTGCCGTTCTTGTGGGCCGTCTTGGCAATGGTCGTCGCGTTGTCGTAACCGATGGTCGGCGCAAGCGCGGTGACCAGCATCAGCGAACGCTCCATCAGCTCCGTGATTTGACCTTCGTTGGCTTCGATCCCCACAACGCACTTGTCGGTGAACGACACGGATGCATCGCTCAGCAGACGGATCGATTGCAGAGTATTATAGATCATCACCGGCTTGAAGACGTTCAGCTCACAATGCCCCTGGCTGCCCGCAAAGCTGACGGCCGCATTGTTGCCCATAACCTGGGCGCAGACCATGGTCATCGCTTCGCACTGGGTCGGGTTCACCTTGCCAGGCATGATCGAGCTGCCAGGCTCGTTCTCAGGCAGCTTCAGCTCACCAAGACCGGAGCGCGGGCCAGAGCCGAGCAGGCGAACGTCGTTCGCGATCTTGAACAAGCTCACGGCCACGCCGTTCAGCGCGCCGTGGGCGGCCACGACGGCATCGTGTGTCGCGAGAGCCTCAAATTTGTTCCGTGCCGTGACGAAAGGCAGCTTGGTAAAGTTCGCCGCTTCCTCAGCGAACGCCTCGGCAAAGCCGGGCTTGGCGTTCAGGCCCGTTCCGACAGCAGTGCCGCCTTGCGCGAGCTCATAAAGGCTCGGCAGCGACGCCTCGACCCGTTCAATGCCGTAGTCCAGCATCGCAACGTACCCGGAGAATTCCTGCCCCAGCGTCAGCGGCGTGGCGTCCTGCAGGTGCGTCCGACCGATCTTGATGATCTCTTTGAACGCCTCCGCCTTGTCGTTCAGCGCGTTGCGCAGCTTCTGCAGCGCAGGCATCAGGCTGTGCACGATCTCTTCCGCCGCCGCGATGTGCATCGCTGTTGGGAAGGTATCGTTCGAGCTCTGCGAGCGGTTCACATGATCGTTCGGGTGGACCGGGTCTTTCGAGCCGATTTCGCCGCCGAGGATCTCAATCGCGCGGTTCGCGACCACCTCATTGACGTTCATGTTCGACTGCGTGCCCGAACCTGTCTGCCAAACCGACAGCGGGAAGTGGTCGTTGAGCTTGCCCTCGGCCACTTCCGTCGCCGCGGAGACAATCGCCTCACCCGTCTTCGCGTCCATGTTGTCGAGGCGCATGTTCGCAAGCGCAGCCGACCGCTTCACCACGCCCAGCGCCCGGACGAGGGGCGCAGGCATCGTCTCCGTGCCGATCGCAAAGTTGATCAGGGAACGGGCGCTCTGTGCACCAAAATACTTATCCGAGGGGACCTCAAGCGGACCGAAGCTATCAGTCTCAGTGCGGGTCTCAGCCATGTGGGGGAACTCCATCAATCTGTCGCCGCGCTGGATAGGCGAGGGCGCTGCGCGAGGCAATGTTACGAGGGTCTGGTGCGCGGTGCTGAAGCCTTTGCCCTAGCGGGCCAGTCGGTTAGCGTGGTTAGCCAGTTTCTGAAGAGGGGGCGTTATGGGTAGGTTTTTGCTGGCTGCGTTGGCTCTGTCGCTGGTCGCTACACCGGCGATGGCCCAGGACCTGAGTAACGACGATCGCAAACGGATCATGAGGTGGGGCCGCGAGGCAGCGGACCGTGTCGTGCGCGAGAGGCCCCCGCTGATTTCATCGGAGGCCCGCTTTATGATCGAAAGCGCGATCGCGGATACGATCAAGCTGGTCTGCGGCGAGGAACTCAAGTTCGTTGTGGCTGAGGTGGATGACGCAACGGGCCTGGCCGCGGGCTTCTTGGTGCCTCTCAGCAAAAATGCGTGGGAAGTGGGCGGCTGGCACCGCGTGATGTTCGATGCCGCGACCGGGGAGCCGAAGTCGATTGAACCGCTTTCAAGGGGCTGTCTTGGCTTCCCGAAGGAGAACCGGCGGCGCAACCGGACGCAGGTTGAGCTTTTCTTCGTTTCGCAAATTCTTGAGCCTCATCCGACGGAGAACCACGTCGCTCTCTCACTCTGGCAGTCAAAGGACGTGTTGGTCGTCACAGAAGCCGGGACTTGGAAGGTCAGCAACGGCCGGATCTCGTTCGTCAGCGAGCGCTAGTGGGCACAGGCAGCGGGAAGGTTCGGGTGATTGCGGGGAACGGTGCGTCCCTGGTCATTATCGACGCAGCGACGACCTCGACGCGGGCTTTGAAGAAGTTTGTGACTGCTGCCGCGAGGCGGGATGCTGTCAGGGTACGCCCGCACCATGGGCCTTTTGAAGTGCGGATTTGGACGAGCGTGCTGGCCGACAAGCGGGGCTACCACGACGTCGATAACATCGCGAAGGCCATCCTCGATGCGCTCTGCGGTGTATTTTGGCAGGACGACCGCCAAGTGGTTCGTCTGATTTCTGAACGCTTCGAAGGCGACGCCAACCGGATTGCCGTGAAGGTCACGCCGCTCAAGAGCTGGCTGAGCCCCCATGATCTCGGCGCCTCGCTTTTGGATGACGTCTAGAAAGGAAGCAGGCCAGGGCGGCTTTTGTCTTCGGGGAGGGCAGCTTGCAGCTTGCGGCGGACCGAGAATGTGCCGCGGAGGAAGACGTAGAAGCCTGTGAGCCTGACGAGGAACCCGACAACCGCGTCTTCGTGAAACTGCATCGCGCCGCGCAGGGCCGTGTTGATCTCTTGGGGGCCAGCGCCGGCTTGGGCCATGGCGACGTAGGGCCAAGCGACATCAATGATGATGAGGAGCACCGTCATCCGCCACGGCGGGAACCGCTTGGTGATGAACAGCGCACCGAGAAGGAGCAGCAGCGCCGCGCGGGCAGCATCCGAGCCTGAAAACCCGAGCGAGAACAGGTAGACGAGGGCATCCATCCCTCTGATGTGCCCGCAACATGGTTAGCCGAAGGTAAAGCCTCCTGCGGGCTAGGATCGACCGTTAAGGCGCAGGTCTTCCACAAACTCGAGCACCGCGGCGTCGATCTTCCGCCATTCCGGGAGGAACGGCTCTTTGAAGAAGTAGCGGACCCAGACCTCTTCGGTGAGGTCCACGGTGCGGTAGCATTCCTTCGGGATCAGCTCCTCATCACCGTAATTGTAGCAGAACAGCACCGCTTCCTCGCCGCGCTCGGATTGGCCGACATACATGGTCCGGTCCTCGTAACCTGCGCCGGGGGCGAGGGTGGAGGAGCGGGCGAACTCGTACTTCGTCAGGCCGTGCTCGAACGGTACGCCGCCCGCCTCGGTGACATGCTTTTTGTAGAGGATTTCCAGCCGCTGCTTCTCTTCGAAGGGCGTGTTGTTCGTCTCGATGACCACATCGATGCGACGCGAGTTCTCGCGGTTCTCAACAAAATCCACCCGGCGTGAGGGCGTGTAGCCATCCATCCGCGGCCACGCTGCGTAGAGGGAAAGGGTCTCCCGCTCGCCGGGGCGTCGGTCGCGGGGATAAAGGGTGTGGTTCGCGGGCACGTCGAAGGAGATGCCGCCCACCGTTATGATCGCTGACTCTTCGGACAGGCTCGGCCGCGGTACGTCACCGGCGATCTCATCAGGCGTTGGGCCGAAATAGTAGACAAGCACAAACGCTGACAGAAGAAGCGTCAAGACGAAGATCAGCAGCGGATAACGCCAGCCGGATTCCTCGCGGACCTCTTCGCCGCCAATCGAATAGCTATCGCGCCCTCGACGCCGCGCCATGGTTCACTCCTGTCGCCTCTCACGAGAAGACCTTTGCCCGCAACGAAAGGCAAGCACCCGTTGCAATCGCGATAGGGTCTTTTGAGTGCGCTACCGCTTCGCTGTTTGAGCGCGGGGGGCGCTCCTTTCCGCGCTATCGCTCCGCTATCCGAACGCTAGGCCTCGTCGTCAGACTTCTGAAAGCCGTTCGCAAGCAGCCCTACGATCACGCCGAGGAACAGGCCCAGCAGGAGGTTATCAAGCCAAACCCAGGACACGCCGAAGGCAGCGATGCCCGCCCCAAAGCTGATGCAACCCCGGTTCCAATCACGAAGGCCGTTATCGTCTTGCATGGTATCACCCTTTGTTGATCAGTCGGCGAGCGATCTCGCCCGCTCGCCTCTATGTGTCAACGCGGTGAAATCTTCGTTAGGGCCTGACCCTCCGCATAGGGAGGGCCCCACTCAGATCTGCTCGACCATCTTGGCCACAAGGGGGTGGCGCACGATGTCCTGGCCTTTGAACCGGGTGACCCCGATCTCATCCACCGGCTCAAGCTTATCGACGATCTCGGCAAATCCCGAGACACCGGGGAGGAGGTCCGTTTGCTCCGGGTCCCCCGTAATCACCATGGTGGAATGCCAACCCAGCCGTGTAAGGAGCATTTTCAGCTGCGCATAGGTGCAGTTCTGCGCCTCGTCGATCACCACGAACGCATTGTTCAGTGTACGGCCTCGCATAAAGGCAATCGGTGCGACCTCAATGACGCCCTCAGCCATCAGCTGACGGACTTTCTTCGCCGAAAGCCGATCCGTCAGCACATCGTAGAGGGGGCGGAGGTAGGGAGAGAGCTTCTCCTCCATATCACCAGGGAGGTAGCCAAGGCTCTCGCCCGCTTCCACAGCAGGTCGGGACAGCACGATGCGCCCAATCTTGCCTGCTTCCAGCGCTTCAACAGCTTTGGCGACAGCGACGTAGGTTTTCCCGGTACCGGCAGGGCCGCAGGCGAAAACAACGTTGTGGTCATCGATCTGCTTGAACAGCCCTGCTTGAGACTCGTTCTGTGGTCTGATCTTTTTCCGGAAGCTCTGATCACGCGGCGCGCTTTCGGGCATGTCAGAGTCCATCGGGGACCATCCGTCCTCAAACAACACCCTGACATTGTCTCCCATGGCTCTCCGGTCTTCTTGGCGTTGAGTTCCCGATCTCTTGATCGATTTCTTCGCTGAACGACGAGCCATGACGCATCTCCTTTATGGCGTGAACTGTGCTGGAGGGGGAGAGTAGAGGACCCGGGCGCCTGGTACGCTGGGAGGCTTGAAGCCTAGGAAGGGCCTTCGGGCATTCCTCATATCATTACTTAGAGGTGATTCTTGCGACAGTGGTGTAAAGATCGCGTCCCCATCTTTTTGGAAAACCAGTCTTGCGATCTACGTCCTTGTTTTTGTGGGTAGGCGGAGCATAGATCGCGGGCATGACTGAGACCGAACGCTACACAAGTGTTGCAAAAGCCTTCCACTGGGCCATCGCGATCCTGATCATTTCGGAGATCGCGGGCGGCATCATCATGACCGCCATGCCGTTCTCCGACACCAAGTTCTTGATCTACCAGTTCCATAAGAGCTTCGGTTTGACGGTTCTCATGCTTTCGCTGGGCCGTCTCGCGTGGCGTCTGACGCACAAGCCGCCGGCCCCTGTTGAGGGCATTCCCACCTGGCAAGAGCGCTGCGCCAGCGCGGCTCACGTTGCGTTTTACGTCGTGATGATCGGCATTCCGCTTTCGGGGTGGCTCATGGTCTCAGCCTCGACCACGGGCATTCCGACAAAGCTGTTCTTTGTGATCCCCGTGCCCCACTGGCCGATCCCGGTCAGTGAAAGCTCCGAGCTGTTCTGGGAAAGCACCCACGAAATCATAGCCAAGAGCACCATTGGCCTCATCGTTCTGCACGTGGCGGCTGCGCTGAAGCACCACTTCAAGGACCGCGATCTCACCCTGGTCCGCATGCTGCCTGAACCTTTTGCCTCACGGTGGCGACCCACGTCTGTCGGCTCGCAACCCTCTCAGGAGACCCCATCATGATCCGTACGCTTTCGGCCATTGCCGCCGCCCTCTTCCTTGCCGCTTGTGGCGGGGAGCCAGAGGAAACTGTCCGTCCTGAGGCGCAAGCTCTTGAGGTGCCTGAGCTGATCGGCGCGTCGGCCTGGACTGTGGATGCAGAAGCCTCATCCGTCGGCTTCCGCGGCACCATGAACGGCAACGAATTCAGCGGCGATTTCTCGAACTTCGCCATCGCCATCGTCCTCGACCCTGAAGCCCCCGAAAGCGAAGGCGCCATCAAAGCGTTGATCGACGTCGGCTCAGCCACCGCCAGCGATAGCGAGAAAACCAACGCGTTGCCGACGGAGACCTGGTTCCATGTGGAGGCGCACCCCGTCGCCACCTTCAGCGCTGAGACGATCGCATCCACTGGCCCCGGCACCTACGAAGCCTCCGGCTCACTGTCCCTGAAAGGCATCTCGAAAGCCGTCAGCGTGCCCTTCACCCTGACCATCGACGAGGCAGGCCGAGCCGTGGCTGACGCGACGGTGCAGCTCAACCGTTCAGACTTTCAGGTGGGGACTGGCGAATTTGCTGAGGGCAAGTGGGTCGCTTTCGAGGTTGCCGTGGATCTGCACATTGAGGCTGAGCCCGCCAATTGACGGCCGTCCTCGACCATCTCCTCGCGCGCCTCGGCGATGATGCTGTCCGGTCGGCCTTCGTTGAAGACCGCCGGGCTCGGGTTTCAGACGCGATCCCTCAGGTCGCGGCGAGCGGATGGGCATCAGAGCTGAGCCAGCGCCAAGACTGGCTCATGACCATGGGCGTGAAGGGCCAGACCGCCCGCGTCTCGCCCGCCACTTTGAACAGCTACCCCGCTGAACAGCGCCAGCAGCTCGAGCGCGACCTTCATTCTGAGGCAAGCGCGGGCAGGGGCTTCTTCTACGATAGCATCCCGGTCGAGGAGGGCACTCCGGGCTTTCTCGGGGACATCTACGCTGTTCTGTCAGGCCCATCTGTTTTGGCAGCCATGAGCAAGCTCTGCGGCTCCGAACTTACTGCAGTCTCTGCTCAAGCCACACGCTATCGCCCAGGACAATGGCTCACCCGCCACCGCGATGACCCTCAAGGGGAGTCACGGCAAATTGCCTACGTCCTTTCGCTCACCGCAGGCTGGCATCCCGATTGGGGCGGCCTCCTGCAGTTTTTCGAAGACGACGGCACACCAAAAGACGCCTGGTCCCCCGGCCTCGGTAGCCTCTCGCTCTTCGACGTCCGCCATGTCCACAGCGTGACCTACGTCGCCCCTTACGCCGCCGCACCAAGGCTCTCCGTTACAGGATGGTTCTCGACCACCTGACCTGGGCGCGTTGCGCGATCTTCAGAAAGTGTTAATCTTAACACATGCGCCGGGATCACCTCTGCGCACCATAGAAGATCGCAAGGGGAACACGATGATCTTTCGCAAAACCGCCCTCGGCCTCGCCGCGGGTCTCATCGCCGCCGTGGGCGCCGCGCAAGCGTCGGCGATTACCGGACAATCCACCTCCATTATCGGTACAGTGAACTATGAAGGGTTCGGCGATGACGGTTCTGGTCGCGGAACAGGCCGCTACACCGCAGGGAACTGCTCGTTCGATGGGATGAACACCACGTGCATCACCACAGGTGACTTCGTTCAGAACGGCGATAGCGCTGACGATCCCGGCGGAACCGGAACATTCACGTTCACCCAGACCTTTTCAGGCACTGTGAGCCCGGTCTTGGCCCGCAGCGTCACGCCCGGGTCGAACAGCCTGGTCTTCACGTCAGTCGGCGACGCGATCTTCGAACTCACGTTGACCACGAACGACAACGACGTTTTCACAGGGATTTTCCCCGACGACCCGTTTGAGAACTCGATCAATTTCTCGCTGTTCCTGGGCAACGTGGCCACTTGCACAGGGCTGGGGATGGTGCCGTGTTCGATCAGCAATGTTGGCCTCACGCCAGGCGCAACAATCACCGGTGCCACCAGCCTCCTGGCGTTCAGCATCCCTGTGATCGAGCCTTCGCCGGTACCCGTCCCGGGCGCTCTGCCGCTGATGGCTGCTGGCCTTGCTGGCGTCTTCGGGATGCGCCGGAAGCGCAGCTAAGCCTTCCTAGCCGAAGAGGCCGCCACCCTCGGCGGCCTCAAAGCAGGTGAGGCGCGAGGTTTCCACGGCGGCTTGCCGATGGAAGACGATCGCTTGGTAGCCAGGATCAAGCACCATCGCGATGAATGCGTCTTTGCTCGGATAGCCAGCGATGAAGCCGATGTCCCAGTGCTCATCCTGCGGGCCGATCAACGGAAACTGCGGCTTGCCGCGCCAAACGATCGATCCGCCATTGCCTTTGAAGAACGGCTCTGAACTCGCTCCATAGGCGCGGTAAGCCTCAAGACCCGTCGCCTCGCGTCCGTCTTCGTAGACGGCTTTCTCGCGGAGCTTGATCAGGTTGAGCATGTGCACCGGCCCGGCGATCTGCATTTCGGCGAACGCTTTGAAGTCTTCGCGGGTCGGGTCGATGAACGTGGTCATGATCAGTCCTCAAACAAAAGGCCCTCAGGGGGCTCCTCGAGACGGCGGTCGAGATAGGCCTCGGCGGTTTCCATCAATGCACCTTGGTGCTGGCTGAAGAAGTGGTCCGCGCCGGGGATGGTCGTGAACTCGATCCGGCGTCCTTTTTGGGTCCGGGTCTTCGCCATCACGTCTTTGGTCAGCTGCGGCGGGCAGATCTTGTCGGCATCGCCGTGGATCACCACGCCCGATGATGGGCAGGGGGCGAGGAAGCTGAAGTCGAACAGGTTCGCGGCGGCGGAGACCGAGATGAAGCCAACGATCTCAGGGCGACGCATCAAAAGCTGCATCCCGACATAAGCGCCAAAGCTGAAGCCAGCGACCCAGGCGAACGGCGCTGTCGGGTTCAGCTGCTGCAGGTAGTCGAGCGCGGTCGCAGCATCAGAAAGCTCGCCCTGGCCCTGGTCATACTCGCCCTCAGACTTGCCGACGCCGCGGAAGTTGAAGCGCATCACGGCGAACCCACGGCGCGCGAACGAGTGGTACATCTCGTACGTGATTTTGTCGTTCATCGTGCCGCCAAACTGCGGATGAGGATGCAAAATCAACGCAATAGGTGCGCCATCTTCACGTGCTTTACGATAATGTCCTTCCAAACGTCCGTCAGGACCTGGAAAAATGACTTCAGCCATAGGTGATATGTTACCTCGGTGCGGGCGGACAGAATGCCGCAGGAATAAAGTTGACCGGAGAAGTCGGAAATCCTATCTCTCCGGTCAGGAATAGGGCGGATACCACAAACCTTCCCCCTGTCCATAGTTCACCGCCGTGAAGCGTTTGGCGGTCCCTAAAAGGAATGTTGGTCGGTGAAACTGGCGGCGAAGGCACGCATGGCGGTCACGGGAATGGCGGATCTCGCAGCCTTTGGCGGCGGCGCGCCTGTTCCTCTTTCTGCAATTGCCGAACGGCAGAACCTGTCGCTTTCTTTCCTCGAGCAGATTTTCGCGAAACTCCGCCGGGCTGGCCTCGTCGAGAGCAAACGCGGCGCGACGGGCGGCTATGTCATGGCGCGAGACCCGCGCCAGGTCTCCCTCGCTGAGATCGTCGCGGCGGTTGAGGAAGAGGTGCGCACCACCGCCTGCCAAAAGGGCACCGATATCGGCTGCACAGGCACCACGGCGCGCTGTCTGACCCACGCGCTGTGGCGCGATCTCGATTCGCATATTGATGACTGGCTGACTTCGAAGACGTTGGCCGATGTCGGTGTGCCGATGATCCCTCCCGTTCGCGAGGAGGCCTCGGCATGACTGACCGGCTCTACCTCGACCACAATGCCACATCGCCGCTCCGCCCGGTCTGCCGCGAAGCGATGCTGGACGCGATGAGCGCGCCGCGGAATGGATCGTCCGTCCACGCCGAAGGCCGCGCTGCGAAGCAGATCGTCGAGCGTGCGCGCAAAGCCCTCGCTGCTAGCATCAGCGCTCCGCCGCAGAGCGTTGTCTTCTGCTCAGGCGGCACGGAAGCTGATCACACAGGCGTCCTCGGCATCGTCCGAGGCGGCCCGAAAGTGCGCCGCATCTTCGTCTCAGCGGTGGAGCATCCTGCGGTGATCGCGGCTGCTCAGCAGGCTGACGTTCCCGTGGAAACGGTTCCGGTGACGACCGAAGGCCTCCTCGACCTCGCATGGCTCGAAGACCGTCTGCATACCTACGATGCAGAAATAGAGGGACCGTTCCTCCTATGCGTGATGCTCGCGAACAACGAAACTGGCGTGGTCCAGCCCGTTGCTGAAGCAGCCGCGATGGCGCGCCGCGCGGGCGGTTATACCCTCGTTGATGCCGTGCAGGCGCTCTTCAAAGTCGATATTGATTTCTCGACCCTAGGCGCGGACATGCTGGTCGTGTCTGCGCATAAGGCAGGCGGTCCCGTCGGTATCGGCGCGCTGGTCGCAACCCCGGGCGTCGGCTTCGCTCCGCTCCTCGGCGGAGGCGGCCAGGAAGAGAACCGCCGCGCGGGTACACACAACATCGCAGCCATCGCAGGCTTCGGCGCGCTCGCTAAAGAGGCTTCTGTCTCCGACTACACGCGACTTGAGGCAATCCGCACGCAGATTGAAGCAGGTTTTCCCGAGGGCGTTTCCGTCCACGGACAATCCGCATCCCGCCTGCCGAACACCACAGCGCTCAGCGCGCCAGGCTTCGGCTCCGAAGCGCAAGTCATGGCCATGGACCTCGCAGGCATCGCCGTCAGCGCGGGCGCCGCTTGTTCCTCCGGCAAAGTCAAACGATCCAGCGTCCTCACCGCCATGGGCGCCGATGACGACCACGCGGCCAGCATGCTGCGCGTCTCCCTGGGCTGGGACACACCCGGCAACGCTTGCGAGCGTTTTCTCGCCGCGTGGAATTCCGCATACGAACGTATACTTTCAAGGGCTGCATAATGAGCGAAACAGCGTACAAAGAAGGTATCGACGAAAAAACCGTCGAAACAGTGGCCGAGCTGGGCACGTACAAGCACGGCTTCACCACCAACATCGAGTCCGTGAAGGCTCCCAAAGGCCTGAGCGAAGACACCGTCCGTTTCATCAGTGCCAAGAAGGAAGAACCTGAATGGCTCCTCGAATGGCGCCTGGAAGCGTTCCGCCGCTGGCAGAAAATGGACGATCCTCAGTGGGCGAACGTTCACTACCCGCCGATCGATTACCAAGACCACTACTACTACGCTGAACCCGCATCCGGCGCGAAGTACGAGTCCATCGACGACGTACCGGAAGAGATTCTCAAAGACTTTGAGAAGCTTGGGATCCCCCTGCGCGAGGCCGAAGTCCTGCTCGGCGTCGAAGGCGCGGGCGCAACCCCGGGCGAGGCGCGCACGGCCCCTCAGAAAAAAGTCGCCGTCGACGCGGTTTTCGATTCCGTCAGTGTGGCAACGACGTTCAAGGAAGAGCTCTCCAAAGCGGGCGTGATCTTCATGTCCATCTCCGAGGCCGTGCGCGAGTATCCGGAGCTTGTGAAAAAGTATCTCGGCTCCGTCGTGCCGACCACGGACAATTTCTTCGCAACCCTCAACAGCGCCGTCTTCTCCGACGGCACCTTCGTCTACGTCCCCAAGGGCGTGCGTTGCCCGATGGAGCTGTCGACCTACTTCCGCATCAATGAGGCCAACACGGGCCAGTTCGAGCGCACACTGATCGTCGCCGACGAAGGTGCCTACGTCAGTTATCTTGAGGGATGCACCGCGCCGATGCGGGACGAGAACCAGCTCCACGCCGCGGTCGTCGAACTCGTCGCGTTGGACGATGCGGAGATCAAATACTCCACCGTGCAAAACTGGTACCCCGGCGACCAGGACGGCAACGGCGGCATCTACAACTTCGTGACCAAACGCGCTGACTGCCGCGGGGCACGCTCGAAAGTGTCGTGGACGCAAGTGGAAACCGGCTCGGCGGTCACCTGGAAATACCCGTCCTGCGTCCTGCGCGGCGACGACAGCCAGGGCGAGTTCTACTCGATCGCCATCACCAACAATCATCAGCAGGCGGACACCGGCACCAAGATGATCCACCTGGGCAAAAACACCCGTTCACGGATCATCTCCAAAGGCATCAGCGCGGGCAAGTCGGACCAGACCTACCGCGGCCTCGTTTCGATCAACGCCAAGGCCGAGGCGGCGCGGAACTTCACCCAGTGCGACAGCCTCCTCATCGGCTCCAACTGCGGTGCGCATACTGTTCCGTATATTGAGGATAAATCGAACGAAGCGATCCTGGAGCACGAGGCCACCACCTCCAAATTGTCCGAGGACCAGCTGTTCTACGCCCAGTCGCGCGGCCTCGACGAAGAGGCCGCCGTCGCCCTCCTGGTCAACGGCTTCGTCAAAGACGTCCTTCAAGAGCTCCCCATGGAGTTCGCCGTCGAAGCGCAGAAACTGATCGAGGTCAGTCTTGAGGGGAGCGTGGGGTAGTGTTTCGCTTTATTATACAGAAGTGGGCGGAAAACTTGCCGAAGAAGCCTCGTGAGTGGATTGAGTTCTTTCTTTTTTGCTCTTCCCTTACATTAATCTTTCTTCTCCTTACGTTCGTCGTGCTTGGTATTGAGCCGAACAAAGAGACCTACACTGGATCAGAGACCATCGTGATGTGGGTGCTTATGGGCGGCGGAATTTTGGTCGCATGCCTTGGAAGTGAGTATCTGAAGCGTCGTTGGCGCAAAAAGCGAGCAGAGAGCGGGCTATAATCATTATGCTGAACATTGAAAACCTCTCCGTCACGCTTGGCGGGAACAAGATCCTCAACGGGCTGAACCTCCGTGTCCCCGCTGGCGAGGTCCATGCGATTATGGGACCAAACGGGGCGGGCAAGTCGACGCTGTCGTACACCGTTGCGGGCCGTGAGGAGTATGCTCCGGACACGGGCGACATCACGCTGGAGGGCGAGAGCCTTCTGGAGATGGGCCCAGACGAGCGTGCGGCGAAAGGCGTCTTCCTCTCCTTCCAGGCGCCGCCCGCCATCCCCGGTGTCGCAACGATGAATTTCATCCGTACTGCCCTCAACGCTCAGCGCACCGTGCGCGGTGAGGAGGAGATGAGCGCCGCGGACTTCCTCAAGGTGTTCCGCACCCACGCCAAAACCGTTGGCCTTAGCCCCGAGAAGCTGAAACGTCCGTTCAATGACGGTTTCTCCGGCGGCGAGAAAAAACGAATGGAAATGCTGCAGATGGCGATGTTCGAGCCGCGTTTCTGCATCATGGATGAGACCGACAGCGGCCTCGACATCGATGCCCTGCGCATGGTCGGCGAGGTGGTGAACAGCCTGCGCGGACCGGACCGCGGCTTCCTCGTCATCACCCACTATCAACGCCTCCTCGACTACGTGAAGCCGGATCGTATCCACGTTCTCGCCGGCGGCCGCATCGTCCATTCGGGTGGCCCGGAACTCGCTCGTGAGCTCGAAGAGTCAGGCTACGAACAATTCGCATCGGAGGCCGCGTGAGCACCCCGATCGCCCTAACCCCTTTCGAAAGCCGTCTGTTTGCTGATCTTCCCGATCGCGAGCTGGGCGAGCTTCTCAAATCCCGCGGCCTCCCTGGTCGGCGCACCGAAACATGGCGCTGGTCCGACCTACGCGGCGCTTTGCGCGAGGAGCGCGCACCGTCTGAGGCCTATGCTGGCGAGGTGGGCGAAGCGCCCGTCACGCTCGACGGCGCAACCGTCATCACACTGAAGAACGGCGTCCCGCAAGCGCCCCAAGGCGTGGAGCCCAAGCCCATCCTCGTCGATGGCGAGAAGCGCGGCGTCACCTACGTCGTCGAAGACGGCCTGATCGTCAGCCTTTATGACCAGGGCCGGGACATCGAAGAGAGCGTGGCCGCTGGCGAAGAGCTCGCTGCGATGGCAACCCTCCGTCCCCTGATGAGTATCAGCGTCCTGCCGACGTTCAAGCACGCAGTCGTCGTTCGCCGCCTGTCGGACGGCGACAAAGGCCACGGCGACAACATCTTCATCACGGTGAGCGAGGGCGCACAGCTCGACATTGTCGAAACCCACGAGATCACCGGCAAGCCGTTCGTCAACAGCCGGACGGAGATTGAGCTTGACGCCCAATCCGTCTGTAACCGGACGATTATTCAGCCTAAAGCATCTGATGCCGTGCTTGTCCATACGTCTGTTCTTCGTCTCGATGAGGAGAAAGATGGCGTGCCGGTCAAGCTCCACCAAACAACCCTCGCACTTGGCGCTGCTCTCGCGAGGCATGAGACGCGTGCGGAGTATTTGGGCAAGAGCGAAGCGAAGATCGACGCGCTCTATTGCCTGGGCGATCGCCTGCACAATGATATCACCACCCACGTCACGTTCTGCGGTGAAGAGGCCAAGACCGATCAGCTGGTCAAAGGCATCGGCAACGGTCAGGCCCGCGGCGTTTTCCAAGGCAAGTTCCTGGTGGAGCGCGCGGCCCAACGCACCGATGCGAAGATGGCGCACCACGCGCTGATCCTTTCGAAGGGAGCGCACATCAACGCCAAGCCCGAGCTTGAGATCTATGCGGACGATGTCGAATGCGCCCACGGCAACACCGTCGGCGCTCTCGATAGCGAGGCGCTCTTCTACCTCCGCCAGCGCGGTCTACCCGAAGACCAAGCCCGGGCGATCCTGATCGATGCCTTCGGCGGCGAGGTCCTCGAGCGTGTTCAGGACGAGACGCTGCGCGACCAACTGGGCGCGCTGTTCCGGAGTGCCGTCTGATGTTCGACGTTGACACCTTCCGGGCGCAGTTCCCGATCCTCAAGCGCGAAGTTCACGGTAAGCCCCTGGTTTACCTGGATAATGCGGCGTCGGTGCAGAAGCCGCAGGCAGTCATTGATGCGCTGACCGGCGCGATGTCTGGTCAGTATGCGAACGTTCACCGTGGGCTTCACACCTTGGCGAATGAGACCACCCAGGCTTTTGAAGACGCGCGGGAGAGCGTGCGCGCGTATCTCAATGCATCGTCTACGGATGAAGTCATCTTCACTATGGGTGGGACCGACGCTGTCAACCTGGCGGCCAATGTTCTGGGTCAGGAGCATATCGGGGAGGGAGATGAGATCATCCTCACCACGATGGAGCATCATTCAAACATTGTGCCGTGGCATTTCCTCCGTGAGCGGAAGGGCGCTGTCCTGAATTGGCTGGTGGTCGATGAGGATGGCCACATCGACCTCGACGCTTACCGGGCGATGTTCTCCGGCAGGACTAAAGTGGTGGCGGTGACGCACCAGTCGAATGTTCTCGGCACGGTCACGCCGGTCAAAGAGATGGCTGCGATTGCCCATGAGCATGGCGCACTGCTGCTCGCCGATGGCTGCCAGGCGGCCGTCCACGGACCGATTGATGTTCAAGACCTCGGCGTCGATTTCTATGTCTTCACTGGGCACAAAACATACGGGCCGACGGGCATTGGCGTGCTCTTCGGGAAAAAGTCCGTGCTCGGCACATTGCCGCCTTATCGCGGCGGTGGTGAGATGATCGACATCGTCGAGGAAGAGCGCATCACCTACAACGTGCCGCCCCATCGGTTCGAGGCAGGCACCCCGCCGATCCTTGAGGCCATCGGCCTCGGCGCGGCCCTGCGGTGGATGATGGAGCAGGACATCGAAGGTCTGCGCGCCCACGAACGGGCGTTGACCGACCACGCGATGGAGGCCCTTCGCGCGACCAACTTCATCGAGCTTTATGGTCAGTCCCCTGACAAAGGCCCCGTGATTGCCTTCAACCTGAAGGGCGTGCACCCCCACGATGTCTCGACAATCCTCGACCGTTCCGGCGTCGCCGTGCGGGCAGGGCACCACTGCTGCCAGCCTCTCATGAAACGCCTCGGCGTCACCGCCACCGCGCGCGCCAGCTTCGCCGCCTACAACACCCACGACGACGTCGAAGCCCTCGTCGCCGCCTGCCAAAAAGCCCATGAGATGTTGAGTTGAGCCAATGACCGACATGCAAACTGACACTGACGAGACCTTTGACCCGGAGACGGGTGGGCGGGATATCATAGATCTGTCTGCCCCCGCCGAAGAGAAGCCAGCTGAGCCTGAGGCGCCTCGCGGGCCTCGGCCTGAGCTGACAGAGGTGGAGATGGCGGACATCACCCAGGCGGTGATCAAGGCGCTCAAGACGGTCTACGACCCTGAGATCCCCGTTGATATCTACGAACTCGGCCTCATCTATAAGGTCGATTATGATCCCGCGACGGAGAAGGGCGGCAAGCTGACCGTGGATATGACCCTCACCGCGCCTGGCTGTCCGGTGGCCGGTGAGATGCCCGGCTGGGTCGAGGACGCGGTGTTGACGGTGGACGGCGTGGACGACGTCTCTGTTAACATGACGTTTGAGCCGCCGTGGTCTCCTGAGCGAATGAGTGAGGAGGCCCGGCTCGAGCTGGGTTGGATGTGATGGTAAGGCCCAAGATCCAAGCGATGACCCTGACGGACCGTGCGGCGGCGCGGATGCAGGCGATTATGGAGCGTGCCGATGAAGACTTCATCGGCGTGCGTGTCGGCGTGAAGAACGGCGGCTGCGCGGGGATGGAGTACACCCTGGACTACGCCACGGAGAAAGCGCCCCTCGACGAGGTCGTCGAAGACCGCGGCGTGACGATCCTGATCGATCCCAAGGCGATCCTGTTCCTCCTCGGCACCGAGGTCGATTACGTGACCGAGAAGCTCTCCAGCCGGTTTGTGTTCAACAATCCGAACCAGACTGATGCATGCGGTTGTGGAGAAAGCGTCACGATCATTCCGGCGGCGTCTGTCTAATCCCGTTTGCCGGATCAGCTCGCTGCGGTAGGTTCTGAGAAACCGCGGAGGGCGTGATGATCAAAGCTTTGTGTGCAGCATGCTTGGGCGCTGCGGCGGCCCTGTCCATCGCCTCGGCAGAGGTGGTCAGCAGCTCAGATAGCGGTTTTCAGCTCAGCCATTCGACGACCTCTGACCTCACGCCGGATGCGCTTTTTGAGCGGATGTTGAAGCCGGCCACCTGGTGGGACGGCGCGCACACGTTCTCTGGCGATGCGAGCAACCTGTCGATGAAGGCCGAGGCTGGTGCCTATTGGCGTGAGGATTGGGACGGCGGTTCGGTCATCCACGGCCAGGTGATGCAGGTGATCGATGGCCAGGCGTTGATGCTGTCCGCACCGTTCGGGCCTCTCGCGCCCGCCGGAGCGACTTGTGTCTGGACGATGATCATCGCCGAGGGCGAAGACGGCGGCTCGAAGCTGATCTCCACCCATACTGTCTCAGGCTTGCCCGGCACGGGGCTGGCTGAGCTGGCTGGCGCGGTGGACAGCGTCATGGTCGCGGGGGTTGAGCGGCTAGTCAGCGGCGCGTACTAGCTCGCGGCGTTCTTGCCCACGTGCACCAGGGCGTTGAAACCGCCGAAAATCATCCGCTTCCCGTCGAACGGCATGGGGTTGTCCTCCATGTTCAGGCGGGAGTCGGCCATCGCCTTCTCCATCCCCGCGTCACGCGCCGCTTTGTCGGGCCATATGATCCACGAGAAGATGACGGTCTCGTCATCCTTCGCTTGGACAGCGCGGTAGAAGTCCGTCATCTCACCGCGCGGCAAATCATCGCCCCAGCACTCCGTATACTGAATGGCGCCGGCCTCTAAGAAGACGTCAATCGCCACTTTGCAGTGAGCTTCGAACGCCGCCTTGTTGGCTGTCGGGACCGCAGCAACAAAACCATCAACATAGGGCATAGCACTTCCTCCAGGCTGCGAGCGTGACCACGAGGAGGCGCGAAGACAAGCAGGCTATGCAGTCACCGAATGCGCGGTTGCTGCGACAGCCAGGCGGAAAGCCGATCAGCGGCCTCCGCCACTTCATGCTCCTGCACAGCGAAGGAGAGCCGCATGAAGCGGTGGCCATCCACGGGATCGAAATCGACACCTGACGCCGTTGCCACGCCGGTATCCTCCAGCAGCTTCATGCAGAAGTCGCGGCTATCGTCGGTCCACTGATCAACGCGCCCATATATGTAGAACGCACCATCTGGCGGTGCGATGTCCGTAATCCCCATCGCAGGTAAGGCTTCGAGCAGCTGCGTCCGGTTGCGGGCATAGACATCAACCTGCGCCTGCAGTTCCTCCGTACACGAAAACGCAGCCAGACCTGCCTCCTGGCTGAGGGAAGGGGGCGTTAGGAAGAAGTTGCTCATGTAGGCATGGGCAATGCTTGATAGCGCCTCGGGCATAAGCGCCCAGCCAAGCCGCCAGCCTGGCATCATATAGAACTTCGAGAAGCTGTTGATGATTGCTGCCTTGTCCGTCAGCGCACTGACACTCGCTACAGCACCGGTGTAGGTGATCCGGTCATAGATCTCGTCGGAGACAATCCGGATGCCTTTCTGCTCGCAATAAGCGACGATCTCAGATAGCTCTGCCTGCGGAATAATCGACCCTGTCGGGTTAGCAGGGCTAGCGATGATCAACCCATCGATAGGATCGGTCAGGTCCTTTACCTTTTGCGCCGTCAGCTGGTAACCGCTGTCCGC
>JBCCTF010000046.1:0-24413 GCA_039198765.1 Pseudomonadota bacterium | reverse complement strand
GAAGAGCAGCGCCGCGCGATGATCCAAAAGCTCGGCAGCTCGATCGGCGAAGTGGTCCGAGCGGCGCAGGCCGGCGACTTCTCGCGCACCGTGGAAGCCGACTTTGAGGACGAAGAGCTGAACGAGTTGGCGGACAACCTGAACCAGCTTGTAGGCACCGTTAAAGGTGGCCTCGAAGAGACCATCACAGTCCTCCGTGCACTGCAGGACTCAGATCTGACCAAGCGGATCGAAGGCGACTTCGAAGGTGCCTTTGCACAGCTTCGTGATGGTGTGAACTTCTCAGCAGACGGCCTGAAGAACGTTCTGATGAACCTCCGTAAGACGTCAGGCAATGTCGGCACATCCGTCCGTGAGCTGATGGACGGTGTGGACGAGCTCTCAGCTCAAACCTCAACCCAGGCGGCAACCCTGGAAGAGACGTCGGCGAGCCTGCAGAGCTTCACCACCACTGTTGAGCAGACCGCGAAGCGGACCAGCGAGATGCGCGAAGGCGCACGCGCTACTCAAGAGCGTGCTGAAGAAGGCGGCCGGGTGATGAGCGAGGCCAACGAGGCGATCGACCGCGTCGCCAAGTCGTCCAAGAAAGTCACTGAGATCACCTCCGTGATCGAATCGATCGCCTTCCAGACCAACCTCCTTGCACTGAACGCTTCGGTTGAGGCTGCTCGTGCGGGCGAGGCAGGCAAAGGCTTCGCCGTGGTCGCTGCCGAAGTCCGGAACCTCGCACAATCGACGGCGAATGCATCGAAGGAAATCGGCACGCTGATCGGTCAGTCGAATGATGAGATCAAGACCGGCGTGAACCTCGTGGGCCGGGCTGCGGATGACCTGAAAGCGATTGTCGAAGAGGTCTCGACCAACGTGGCGCTCATTGATGAGATTTCTCAGGCTACGGACAGCCAGCACCTCACTCTGCGTGAGATCAACGCTGCCATGTCAGACCTCGACCGCCTGACCCAGGGTAACAACACCTTGGTCGACCGCAACAACCACGCGATCACGCAAGCGAAGAGCGAGTTTGATCACCTGGACCGCCTGGTCGCCGCGTTCCGCCTGGAAGGCGACGTCACCACCAAGGTCTACACAGCTAAGGACGCTGCCTAAGCGACCTCTCCCACTGCAGGGGGAAAGGACCCGGTCGATGCGTTTCATCGGCCGGGTTTTTGTTTGTGGGCGGACGGTTAGGTTGTGGAGCCGTCGAACTTGTCCCAATCAAGCCGTGCTGTGACCACGATGGAGATCGCAATCGCACTGAAGGCGGCGCCAGCGGCGACCAGAAGGGCGTACTCCGCTTGGTCCATCAGGAAGTACTGCACCGCATAGAAAGCACCGAAGACAAGCAGCCCCATGATCCCGTGCCCGATCGAGCGGAACACCGCCGCTAGCGTGTAGCCAGTGACGAGCACCGTCGGGACGGCTGCGATGATGAAGCCAAGCTCAAACCCGGTGAACTCTGATACCGCGAGGAGGAATGCGTAGAACACGGATTGAATGAGACCGAGCAGGAAGTACTGCCCCGGGTGCAGCGAACGGCGGGCTGTCGCATCGAAAATGAACAGCGTGAGGAACGAGAAGCCCAGCAGGAAGAAACCGTATCGCAGGGCCCTGAAAAGATCCTGATACGGACGAGCATCCGTGCTTTCGTAAAACACCTGCCATTGCTGCCGACTGAGCAGCCGGTCAGCCAAATCGCGGTTGAACAAGCCCTGGGGCAGGGTGCTGTACGGCCCAACCAGGCCGCTTTCGATTGCGCGACCAGATGCGAAGTTGTTCAGGCTGTCTGAACGGAAGTCCTGGAGCCTCGTCGGAAGCCGGTCCGTGGTGAACTGAATTCTGGTGTCACGCCCCATCGGCGCCAGGGTGGAGCGGGTTGCGCCGCCAAACCCGAGCTTCGTTGCGAAGGTCATCCGCCCAGGCGTCTCTTTGTTGATCCGCTCACCGATAATCGCGGAGAAGCCTGCGTTGCCGTCCCGCCCGTCGACCATCCGTGGGCTGAGCGCTGTGCCGAGCCCGAGAGATGCATAGAGCGGCTGGCGATCCTCGCCGACGGTCAGCTCAGGCCGAAACCGGGCCGATCTTGTGTTGCCGAGGAAATAAACGATGGTCGCGCTGTCCCACTCGAAGATCTGACCCTGCTCCAGCGGAGGGTGCTCCGAGAAATCGAAGGTCGCTTCAACGTCGACGACGGCTTCATAGGCGATCGCGGAATAGACCGATGCTTCGGCCGTCGTGGTCGTGTGGTTGATCGCGAACGATGCGTCGTCGGGCACAAAGATCATCGGCTGCGGGCGCTCACGGAATGTCACTCGCTCAAGGCCGTCTTCTGTGGAAGCGACCCGTCGCGAGTCCTCGTCCCAATTGACCGGAACGACCACCACCGGGCCGAGAAGCGACTGCCTGCCGCCGACACTCTGTTCCAGTTCCACCACGGTCCGGGTGGCGTAATCTGCCCGCAGGCCCAGAACGGCACCCACAATCAGCAGCGGAATGAAGCTGACGGCGGCAACGATGATGACAAACAAGAGCTTGCCGCCGAGGCCTCCGCCACCATTTTGCTTCGTCGGAGAGGCTTTCGGCCTCTTTTTTGTAACAGTTTCGCTCATCAAAGCCCCCAACAACGCTTTCCCAAGGGCGCCGGATGGGATAATCCGACGCCATAGCGTTTTTGATTAACAAAGGAGCTATGCCATGACCAAGCCTCTTGCGCTGCTTTTTCCAGGCCAAGGCACCCAGAAAGTGGGGATGGGCAAGGACTTAGCCGATAATTTCGCCGCTGCTCGACAGGTGTTCGAGGAGGTGGACGAGGCTCTCTCGCAAAAGCTCTCCGCGTTGATGTTCGACGGGCCGCAGGAAGAGCTGACCCTCACGACGAACGCTCAGCCAGCAATTATGGCATGCGGCGTCGCGGCGTACCGGGTTTTGCAGGAAGAAGCAGGCCTCACCCTCGACCCCGTCGTTGGCCTGGCAGGCCACTCCCTGGGTGAGTATGCGGCGCACACCTGCGCGGGCAGCTTTGATCTCACCACGGCAGCCAAGCTCCTCAGGATCCGCAGCCAAGCGATGCTCGAGGCGATGCCGAAGGGCACCGGCGCGATGGCGGCTCTCCTGGGCGCGACGCTTGAGGAAGCTGAAGAAATTGCTGAGCAATCGGGTTCAGAACTCGCCAACGACAATTGCCCAGGTCAGGTGGTGCTTTCAGGCCTCGCGCCGACGATCGAAGAAGCGATCCACCTCGCCAAAAAGGCCGGGAAGAAAGCCATCAAGCTTGAGGTCTCCGGCGCGTTCCATTCGTCGGGCATGAAGCCTGCGCAGCTGCGCATGGAAGAGGCCCTGGCCGAGGCCGATGTCCACGATCCTGTGAAACCGGTGGTCGCCAACTTCGACTACACGCTGGTGATGACCGCCTACGAAGCGCGTCGCACGCTGGCTGAGCAGGTCACCGGCCGCGTGCGCTGGCAGGACGACATCCGCGTGCTGCGTGAAGAAGGCGCGCAAGGCTTCCTCGAACTGGGCGCTGGCAGAGTGGTCTCAGGCCTCCTGCGGAAGATCGACCGCGGCCTGGAGACGGCCAATTTCGGCGAGGCCAGTGATATGGACGCTGCACGAGCGCTGATCGGCAACTAAGGCAGCCGGCTGCCCGCTCGCATTTACGGGATCGTCACGGCGCTGACCTAAGCCCGTGACGTTGCACCTATCGATCTCTAGAGAGCGGGATTCATGGCTCCTCGTATCTTTCTGACCGGCTCTGTCCGCTCCGGCACCACCATGCTGCGGCTGATGATGAACAGCCACCCGAGCATCTGTGACTTCGGTGAGTTCGAGTATTCGGTGAAGGATGCGCCAGCCACGGGATGGCTCGACCATGAAACCTACAAGACGAAGATCGAGGCGGATCGCCATTTCTCGCAGCTTGATCTGACGATCCCCGAAGGCGCCGACCAAAAGGCCTGTGCGCTCGATTTCTGGGAGCAACACCGCGCCAAGACCGATAAGCCGATCCTAAGCGCGACCGTGCACTCGCAGTTCCACCGGTTGCCTGAGCTTTGGCCTGACGCCCGCTATATCTACCTCCGCCGCGACCCGCGTGATGTGGCGCGCAGCTGTGTGCAGATGGGGTGGGGCGGCAACACCTTCGCGGGCGCCTCGTTCTGGGTCGACGCGGAAGAGCGGCTGGAGAAGCTGCAGCAGCAGGTGGCGCCTGAGAACATCCTCATGGTCCGCTATGAGGACGTCCTTGAGAACGTTGAGCACGAGCTGACCCGCATCTGCGAGTTCATCGGCGTGCCGTACTCCGACAAGATGCTGACGTATCCTGAGACCTCGACCTACTCCGCGGTCGACCCCTCGCTCAGTTACCAGTGGAAGCGGAAACAGTCGGAAAGTGACATCCGCCAGACGGAAGCTCTGGTCGGTGATCGCCTTCAAGCGGCTGGTTATGAGCCGTCAGGCCTGCCGCCGCTGAACCTCAGCCCCGACGTCGTATTGGGCTTGAAGGTCAAGAACCGCGTGGTGCGCCTGCAAAACGCGATCAAGCGCGAGGGCATCGTCAACTGGACGATGTTCAAATACTCACACCTGCTGCCCGCAGCGCCTGGAGCCCGCTCAATCCGCGCGAAAAAGCATCAGATCGAAATCTCCCGCTTGAAGTAGGGCAACAATAAACCCGCCCTCGAGAAACCGAAGGCGGGTTGCCTAAGAACTGAAAAGCGGCGGTTAAGCGCGTTTGGCTTTGCGGTACAGCGCAAGGACGCCGATGCCGAACAGAGCCATTGCTGGCGGAACCGGAACCGGTGCTGAGCCTGGGGCTTCACCAATCCGCACGGTGATCACATCGTTGGGCAGGGTCCAAACGTAGACACCGATGTTCGCACCGATCGACGCCAGGCTTTGGTTCATGCTGGTCGCTGCTGCGAAAATCGATCCGCCGGACTGGAACCCTTGGCTGACCCAGAGAACGCCGGCTGTGGTTGTTCGGTCGATCAGAATTGAATTCGTTCCTGAAAAGACGCCATCAAAGAGCGAGTTGCCTGGACCGAAGACCGGGAGCTGGCTTCCTTCAATGTCATAACGATCGACCAGGTTGCCATCGACAGCGCCGATCACCCCTGCCGAAGCAATGCTGATGATACCGTCCGCGAATGCTCCGTCCCCCATGGGTGTCATACCCGTCAGGTCGATTGTGCCCTCGGCTTGAACCCGCAGGTCTGATCCGTCTTCCCACACGAAGACCTCAACAGCTGCCGATGCGATGCCGACCGCTGAAGCTGCCGCTGCAATCAACCCGAGAATCTGCTTTTTCATGGTGTTACCCTCCACTTCTAGGGTTGGTTAACACTTCTCGGCTGCGTTCCGAAGACGATTTGGCAGCGCACAGCGGCTCGGTGGTGACACAGCGATCGCAGCGGCCTATTCCGCGGCCATGTTCGATCTTTCCCACAAAACCGCCCTCGTGACCGGTGCCACTGGCGGCATCGGCGAAGCTATTGCCACGACGCTCCACGCCCAAGGCGCCACCGTCGCGATCTCTGGTCGCAATGAAGCCAAGCTCGATGCCCTGGCCAGCAAGCTGGGTGAGCGGGTGCATATCCTGCCCGCTGATCTTTCTGACCTTGAGGCGTGCGATGCACTGCCTGGCCGCGCTCAGGAAGCGATGGGTGGCCTCGGCATCCTCGTGGCCAACGCCGGCATCACCAAAGACAATCTCATGATGCGGATGAAGGCTGAAGACCTGGAAGAAGTCCTTCGCGTGAACCTGATGTCCACCTGGCATCTGGCGAAAGCCTGCCTGCGCGGGATGATGAAGGCGCGCACGGGCCGCATCATCGGGATCACCTCCGTCGTGGGTGTCACTGGCAACCCAGGTCAAACGAACTATGCAGCCTCGAAGGCGGGCATGATCGGCATGGTCAAATCCCTCGCCGCAGAAGTCGCCAGCCGCGGTGTCACCGCCAACTGCATCGCGCCAGGCTTCATCGGCACGCCGATGACCGACGCCCTGACCGACGACCAGAAGGGCAAGATCAACGAAGCGATCCCCGCTGGCCGTATGGGCACCCCCGAAGACATCGCCGCGGCCGCCGCCTACCTCGCCAGTGATCAAGCCGCCTACGTCACGGGTCAAACGATCCACGTGAACGGCGGCATGGCGATGGTGTGATCCCGGGCTGAGGGCGAGTTTACAGAGACCATGCTGCTGGCGTTTGCGTATCTGATCGGCACCAATGTGCTCGTCCTCTCCGCCTACGGAGGAGCACGCTTCCTTCATAGGCGGTATGCTGATGATGAGCTGAAGGACCTGTCCCTCTCGCTCATTTTTCGGATCTCTGCGCTGCACAGCCTAATCCTCGCGCTGGTCTTTGCGCAGGAGATGATCACCTACCGATCGGTCTCGCTTGCTGAACGTGATGAAGCGACAGCGGTGGCCAGTCTCTATTACGACATTGGCCGCTACGGCGCCGACGACGCGACTACAGAAACAGTGCGTACGGATCTCACTGCGTACATCGCCGATGCTGTGTGTACGGAGTGGTCGTCGCTCTCAGATGGGCAAGGCCTGGTGCTTGATGCCTGGATGGATCGAGAGCGTCTGCTCGGCACGATCCTCGACTTGGAACCCAGCACGACCCGCCAGCGTTATGTGCTCGACGGGATGCTGCGAGACCTCGAAATCATCGAGCAGAGCCGCAATGCGCGCGGTGCCGTTTCCTCGGTCGGTGTCACAGCGATCTTCTGGATCCCCGCCATCTTGGGCTTGGCGATCGTCTCGATCTTATATTCCGCATACAGTGCAAAGCCGATCCACATCATCCTTTTGTCGTTCTATGCAACCTTCAACGGGATCGTTCTGTTGATGATCCACGCCTTCGGTAATCCGTACGCAGCGCCGGGCCAGGTCACGCCGAGCCACTTCGAAGCCCTGGTCGCGAAAGACACTGCGCTCTCCGCAAGTCCAGACCTCGCCTGCATTCGCCGCTGAGCTTCCCAGCCTGTAACTTGAAGAGCATGCGTCGCGTGAGCTGTTCTTGAGGAACTGTATTTCGAGGAGGAGCGAGTGCCCGTATCGACAGCGTGGGAAAGGTTCTTGGCCGTCTGCGGACTGGGATATCTCTTGGCGAGCGTCGGAGCGCTGATCGACAGAGCGCGATTTTTGCCCACAGGATGGATTTTTGATCTCCTGGCGCACCTCACGCCCTTTTTCGTCGTCGGTGGTGTTGGCCTTGCGGTTCTCATCGTTTTGGCGAAGCGATGGCGGCTAGCTGCCGGCTTTGCATTGCTGACGTTCGTGCACGGCCTTCACTACGCGGACGTTGGCGACGTTGCGCACCCGGGAGATGTGCCAGAACAAGCGCCCGGCGTCCGTTTGTTATCCGCCAACATCTTCGAGCGCGATACCGCGCTCCAAAACCTCGCCCTTCAAGCGCAGGACCTCAAGGCTGACATTGTCGGTATCGTAGAAATGACGGATGCCGATTGTTCCGTACTCAATCAGATGTTCGGCGCAGAGTGGTTCTGCCTGATTGTTCGGACCGACGAGAATGGAAGACCTTTGACACGGGTCAATGCTCTGATCTCCCGGTGGCAGCCGAGCAGCGTCAACGTCCATCACGATCCTTCGTTCGGCGGCCGCGCTATTCTGGAAGTTGGTTTCGTCATCGACGGACAGCCTTTCAACGTCATTGTCCTTCATCCGCCAGCTCCTGGTGCCCCTCAGTATACAGAGCAGCGCAATGCAGTGCTGCGCTTTGCAGCGGGCCTTTCAAGCGAGCTCCCCAACAGCGTGGCAATGGGCGATTTCAACACCACACCCTGGGCACGGATCTATCGTGAGTTTGAAGGGCAGCGGGCAGGGGACCCTAGGTTCCATTCAACATGGTTGACCAGATGGCCTTTCCTCGGGCTCCCGATCGACCATATCCTTATCGCTGAACAGCTCAAGGTTTCGGATATGCGCGTTCTTGAGGCTGGCGGATCAGATCATCTCCCAATTTTCGCCGAGGTTGTGCTACTCGTTCAGGAGTGACCAAACCATACCTGGCGCTGGCTCTTGCCTCGGTGATAAGGGCCGCACACGAACAAACATCAGGAGCGACTTATGCGTCTTGCAAGCCTTTTTATCTGTCTGCTGACGGCTACAACTGCGGCTGCGCAGGACGATTGGCCTGAACTGAAGGGGCCTTATCTGGGTCAGGAGTTGCCGGGCGCAGAGCCAGTGGTGTTCGCACCGGGGCTGATTTCGCTGGAAGGGGAGCGGGAGCTGAATTCTGTGTTCTCGCCTGACGGACGGATCTTCATGTTCAGTCGGACGATCGATGGGGTGTTCAAGATGTTCTACACGCGCCAGCGGGACGACGGCACCTGGCAGGAGCCGCGCCTGGCTGCGCCGTCCAAGACCTACCCTGGCCACCACGATGTCGACATGGTGTTCGCGCCCGATGCGGAGTGGCTCTACTTCATCTCGGACCGTCCGCTCCCTGGGTACTCGCTTGAGCGCTACAACATCTGGCGGACGCGGTTCACGGAGCATGGTCTGACAACACCTGAACCGCTCGGCGCGCACATCAATGGTCCGGGTCATGAGCTTTATCCGATGATCGTCGGCGACGGCAGCCTCTATTTCTCAGCTGTCCGAGACGATACAGTGGGCGCCCGCGACACCTACCGTGCTCAGTACAAGGACGGTGTTTTTGAGGATCCTGTGAACATCGGCCCTGGCGTGAACAGCGAGGACGACGAAGGCGACATCTATGTGAACCCCGACGAGAGCTACCTCATCCACGTGTCGGCGAGCAGGAAAGACAGCCTCGGCGGCGCAGACCTCTATATCAGCTTCAAGCAAGAGGACGGCACCTGGGGCGATGACATCCACATGGGGCCCAAGATCAACTCCGAGGAGACGGACTACTGCCCGATGGTCTCCCCCGACGGGAGAGTCTTCTTCTACACCCAAGGCAACGACATCATGTGGATGGACGCCGCGGTGATTGAGACCTTCCGGAAATAGCCCTCGCGCAGTGATAAGTTGTCCTGACAAGGCTGGACTTTTCAAGAAGCTGCGCCACGTCTCGCGCATCGCTTGCGCGGCTTAGCAGCTTCGCTTACAGCGCGCTTTCATTGGAGACGCCCCGGCTCATTCTGAGCGGGACGAAGAAGGAGTTCCCCATGTCGGATATCGCCGAACGCGTTCAGAAGATCACTGTCGAACACCTCGATGTGGACGCGGCCAAGGTTGAGCCGAAAGCCAGCTTTATCGACGATCTCGGCGCCGATAGCCTTGATATCGTTGAACTTGTCATGGCGTTCGAAGAAGAGTTTGACCTCGAAATCCCTGATGATGCCGCTGAGACCATCCAAACGGTCGGCGACGCGATCAAATTCATCGAAGAGAAGAAGTAAGCCTCGCGCTTATCCTTCGGGCTCAGGCAGCTTCGTCACGCCTTAGCCCAAAAAACGACCTGATTTTGCGGTTTTCGCCGTGAATGCATAAGGTTCGAGGCGCCGCTCGGTTCATGGGCGGCGACCCTATAGAACCACCGTGGAGGCCCTCAGATGATGCGACGTGTCGTGGTCACCGGTCTTGGACTGGTCACACCCCTGGGCAGCGGAACCCGCGAAGAGGCCTGGCAAAAGCCATGGTCTAACTTGCTTGAGGGTAAGAGCGGTGCCGGTCGCATCGACGACGTCTTCGACACGACGGACATTGCCTGCAAAATCGGCGCGAAGGTGCCGACTGACGGCGACGCTGCGTTTGTGGCCGAAGACTGGGTGCCGCCGAAAGAGCAGCGCCGGATGGAGGATTTTATCCTCTACGGCGTCTCCGCCGCGGACATGGCGCTGGCCGATTCGGGCCTGCCGCTCGAAACCGAAGAGCAGTGTGAGCGCACGGGCGTTCTCATCGGCTCGGGCATCGGCGGTCTTTCAGGCATTGAGGCGACGACGCTGACGATGGCCGAAAAAGGCCCTCGCCGCGGCGTGTCTCCGTTCTTTATTCCGGCGTGTCTGATCAACTTGGCGTCGGGCCAGGTGTCGATCCGCCATGGCCTCAAAGGGCCGAACCACTCCGTCGTCACGGCATGCGCCACGGGTGTGCACGCGATTGGCGACGCTGCGCGGCTGATCGCTTTCGGCGATGCCGATGCGATGGTCGCTGGCGGCACGGAAGCGTCGATCTGCCGGGTCGGCTATGCGGGCTTCCTGGCCTGCAAGGCGCTGACGACCAGCTTCAATGACAACCCAGAGGCTGCGTCGCGCCCTTATGATAAAGACCGCGACGGCTTCATGATGGGCGAGGGCGCGGGCATCGTCGTCCTCGAAGAGTACGAGCAGGCGAAGGCCCGCGGCGCGACGATCTATGGCGAAATCATTGGCTACGGCCTGTCCGGCGATGCGTACCACGTGACCGCGCCAGCCGAAGATGGCGACGGCGGTTTCCGCGCCATGAAAGCGGCCCTCGCGCGGGCTGAGATCAACCCCGAAGACATCGGCTACGTGAACGCGCACGGCACCTCGACCCCGCTTGGTGACGAGGCTGAGCTGCGGGCGGTGGAGCGGCTCTTCGGCTCAGCGGCTGAGAACCTCGTGATGTCCTCGACGAAATCGTCCGTGGGCCACCTTTTGGGTGCAGCGGGCGCGGTGGAAGCCGTCTACAGCCTCCTCGCCATGCGCGATGGTGTTTGCCCGGCGACCCTGAACCTCGATAATCCGTCCGTGGACACCGTGATCAACCTCGCGCCGAAAGCGCCAGTGGAGAAAGAGATCGACGTCGTCCTCTCCAACAGCTTCGGCTTCGGCGGCACCAACGCATCCGTCATTATGCGGAAGGTGTGATGATGCGCCGGGGGGAGCGAGGCTTCATCCGCATCCTGCTCCTTCTGGTGCTGGTCCTTGTCACTGGCGTGAGCGTTGTTGGCTACGAAGGTTATCGCCGCCTCGACGCCGATGGGCCGCATACTGAAGAACGTGTGTTATGGGTTCAGCAGGGCGATAGCCTTGGGCGCTTGGGGACCAAGCTCGCTGATCGCGGGATGATCAGCGAAGAGGGCGAGAAGCTCTTCTACTATTACGGTCGCGCCACGGGCCTGGGCGAAGATCTGCGTTCAGGTGAGTTCGTCATTCCGGCGGGCGCATCGATCAAAGAGATCGCGGTGATCCTGCGGGAGGCCGATCCGCTCCTCCGTTTTGTCACAATCCCCGAAGGCCGCACGGTCCAACAGGCCATCGCCATTCTCGACGAAGCGCCCATGCTGACGGGTTCGGTGAGCGCCGCGCCGAAAGAGGGTGACCTCTTGCCTGAGACCTATGCCTATGAGCGCGGGGAGAGCCGTGATGTCCTCCTCGGACGGATGGTTACTGCGCACAACGAGCTGCTTGATAACCTTTGGCCCCAGCGTACGGATGATTTGCCGTTCGACACCAAAGAACAGGCTATCATCCTCGCGTCAATCGTCGAGAAAGAGACGGCGCTCCCAGAGGAACGTCCGCGCGTTGCGGCGGTCTTCGTCAACCGCCTGCGCAAGCGCATGCGCCTGCAGTCAGACCCTACGATCATCTACGGCCTCACGGGCGGCGAGCCTCTGCGACGGGGCATCCGGGTGTCGGAACTCAATGACCGGGACAACCCCTACAACACGTACAAGATCAACGGTCTGCCGCCGACACCCATTGCCAACCCCGGACGCGAGTCGATCGCTGCCGTGCTCAATCCGGCGAACACGGACGATCTCTACTTCGTCGCGGACGGCACAGGAGGGCACGTTTTTGCCTCGAGCCTCGACGAGCACAACCGCAACGTGGCGCGCTGGCGTCAGATTGAGCGGGAACGCCGTAACCGATGAGCAGCGCGGAAAGCACCAGCCTTCAGTCCATGACAGGCTTTGGCGCCGCGGACGGGGACTTCGGCCCGTTCGTCTGGCGTTGGGAGCTGCGATCGGTCAACGGCAAGGGCCTCGACATCAAATTCCGTATGCCGAGCGGAACGGAGCCTCTTGAAGCCAAGCTGCGCCAAAAGCTCCGTGTGCTGCACCGCGGATCGATCAGCGCGAACCTCCGCCTCGACCGCGATACGGGTGACGAAGCCTACAAGCTGGACGAGGAAGCCCTCGCCTCCGCCGCAGCAGCAATGAACAAGGTCCGCCAGTTCATCGATTGTGAGCGGCCTCGTCCGGAAGCCGTTCTCAGCATGCGCGGCGTCCTCGCGGGGCCGACAGACACATCACTGACCGCCCCCCAGCTCGATGCGCTTTCCGAGGGCTTTGACGAGGCCCTGGCTGCACTCCTCCGTGCACGGCAGACTGAGGGCGCGCGCATCGCGGCGCTCCTGAAAGAGCGGTGCGAGAAGCTTGATGCATTGACATCATCCATCCGTCCCAAGACGACCAGCGCACGCGACGAGATCGCCACCCGGATCAGAGGCCAGATTTCTGAGCTTTTGAAAGAGCATGTCACCGACGAACGCATCGCGCAGGAGGCAGCCATGCTCGCCATCCGCGCCGACGTCACCGAAGAGCTGGACCGCCTGGGCGTGCACAACGCAGCCTTCACCGCGCTCCTCGATAGCGACGGCGCAGCCGGCCGCCGTCTTGAGTTCCTTACCCAGGAGCTGATGCGCGAGGCGAACACCCTGACCGCGAAACTCCACACCGCTGAGCTGAAAAGTGAAGGCCTCGACCTCAAAGAGCTGGTGGACAGCCTCCGCGAGCAGGTGCTCAATATCGCATGACCGGCCCCACACCCATCGAACGCCGCGGCCTGCTGTTGGTCGTCTCCAGCCCGTCCGGCGCAGGCAAGACGACTCTGTCCAAGCGGCTCCTCGGCACCGATCCGTTCATCTCACTCTCTGTCTCGGCCACGACCAGGCCCATGCGGCCCGGCGAGATCGACGGCAAAGACTATCACTTCATGACCGAGGGCGAGTTCCATCGCCGAGAGGACGAAGGCTATTTCCTCGAAAGTGCCAAGGTGTTCGGGAATTACTACGGCACCCCCCGCATGGCGGTGTTCAACACGCTGGAAGAGGGCCGGGACATCCTCTTCGATATCGACTGGCAGGGAAAACAGCAGCTCGATGAGCGCGCAGGCGGCGATGTCGTCTCCGTCTTCATCCTTCCGCCATCCCGCGATACCCTCGAAAAGCGCCTGAAAAACAGGGCTCAGGACAGCGACGAGGTCGTGGCGCAGCGCATGGAAATGGCGGATAGCGAGATCAGCCACTATGCCGAGTACGACTATGTCATCGTCAACGACGACATTGAGAAAGCAGACACCCAGCTGCGCTCGATCCTACAAGCAGAGCGCCTGAAACGCCGCCGTCAGACGGGTTTGCGGCGCTTCATCGACCACGTCATTGCGCCCCACGAAGACTAGGCACTGCTCACCTCGCTGCAGAAAAATTCAGGCCGGCCACGCAACGCGTGTGGCGACTCAACTCCTATTAACGCCCCTCTGTTACGCCATCCTCATGACGGACCAGGCCATCGATTTTGAACACCTTGATCGCTACGTCGCGGGGGATGCGGCGCTGCGTGATGAGATTCTCACCATCTTCGAGGGCCAGGTGGCGCGCTGCCTCCGGCTTCTCGACCCAGCGGGCCCGAATGAGCATTGGCGTTCCATCGCCCACGCTCTGAAAGGCGCCTCGCGGGGCATCGGTGCGTGGGATGTGGGCTCCGCCTGCGAGCGTGCTGAGAAAATGCTCGGCAACCCTGACCAGGTTCTTGAGGCCCGTATCGCCGTGAAAGCGGAAATCGAGCGTTCGGTGGGCGAAGCCCTCGAAACGATCCGCGCTTTCCGCCGCGGCAGCGACTGATCACGCCAAAAGTTACCCGAAAACAGCAGCTGCGGCTTTCCTTAGCCGCCTAAACGGCCATATCCTTCCTTCGTTCGGGAAGGAAAAAAGCATGCCGCCAACGATCACGAGCGCCGTCGATCTTGAGAGTCTGCGCGAGTTGATCAATCTGCGCCTGGCGCAGTTGGTGCCGAAAGGGCATCCACAAGGCCCCGCCGCTGCAGCGCGTCATAGTCTGTTGGCTTCAGGCAAACGCCTCCGGGCGGTCATCACCCTCATTGCTGCGCGCTCCTATGGCGGCGCGATCGAGGATGCGATCGATACGGCCTGCGCGGTGGAGATGGTCCACACCTCGAGCCTTGTGTTCGACGACCTGCCTGCCATGGACAACGCAGACCTCCGGCGCGGCGCCCCGACAGCTCATAAGGAATTCGGCGAAGACATCGCGATCCTTGCTGGCATTGGTCTGATCAATGGCGCCTACGAGGTCATTGCGCAGTGTAAGGCCCTCGGGGCGGAGCGTCGGATGGAAATCCTGCGCATCCTGACCCGATCCGTGGGTTGGTAAGGTCTGGTCCATGGCCAAGCGCTTGACCTGTCCTCCGGCGAGGGTGGGCCCGGGATTGACGCGATTCACGAGGGCAAGACGGGCGCGTTGTTCATTGCAGCTGCTGAGTGCGGCGGCCTTTGCGCGCCCGAATGCACTGACGAACAGCGCCGCGCCCTCCGTAGCTATGGCCGCGCCCTAGGCTTCTCGTACCAGGCATTCGATGACGTACTTGATCAGTTTGTGTGCGATGAGACTGCTGGCAAGACGACAGGCCGCGATGGCGGTAAGTCCACGGCAGTCCTCGGCGCGAAGAAGTCTCTCGATTCGGCGACAGCGCTGGCGAACCGTCACCTCGACACGGCGGTCGAGGCCGTCGGCAAAGATTCCAAGCTCGCTGAGTTGGCAGAGATTATCCGCAGCTACTTCGCGCAGACTATCGCTGCTTAAGCAAGCGAGCAGTCAACCTGTCGACGTGCTTCCTTCGAGATCAAACGCTACGCAGCTGAAGCCGTAGCCCCACCGTCAGCTTCGGCGGACTGACGCTTCTTCTCGCGCAGTTCGCGAAGCTTCACGCGGAGCTTTTGCGGGTCGGGCGCCAGCACGAAACCGAAGCTGACCGCGCCTTCCTTGCAGGTTGTTGCGTGGTGCAGCTTGTGCGCCTGGACGAGCCGTTTCCAGTAGCCCTTCTTCGGGAAGAA
Source organism: Pseudomonadota bacterium (assembly GCA_039198765.1). GTDB lineage: Bacteria > Pseudomonadota > Alphaproteobacteria > Caulobacterales > Parvularculaceae > Parvularcula. The sequence goes on along the minus strand of JBCCTF010000046.1, from coordinate 9,382 downwards.
GTGGAACGGATAGCGCTGGTGGACCAGGCCATCGTGTACGAAGGTGTAAATCAATCCGTAGACGGAGATCCCAGCAGCAATCCACCAGAGGGGCGGAAACCAGAGCCAACCCACGGTGAAGAGGAACGTTGTGAACGTTCCGAAAACCACAGCATACAGATCATTTTTCTCAAACAGATTGTCGTGCGGCTCGTGATGGTCAGCATGCCACGCCCAGCCCCAGCCGTGCATGATGTACTTGTGCGCCCACCACGCGAAAAACTCCATGAACGAGGCGGTGCCGATCACGAGCACCACTTTTTGCCAGAGTGCGAGTTCCATCATCCGAACAATATCCAAACGCGTACTGCAATAATGATCGCCAGCACCGTGAGACCGACAACGGTCAGTGTGCTCCGGAGCCCGCTCATGCCAGAACGCCTTGCGGTGCGGGCTCGCCGCGCCGGGCGGGCAAACGCCACCATGGCTCGTGCGGGTATAAGTGATGCTCGTGGTGGTAGCCGAAGTGATAGCAAGTGAGGAAACTGGTCAGCCATCCGTAGTCGGAGCTTCGCGTCCGGTGCTCATCGACGAACACATCGCCGTCCTCATGCCGGTGGGGCCGGTAGGTGCCGAAATAGAAGAGCTGCACGGCGCTCGCCTGGGCAGGTATGCCGTAGAACAGCACGATGTTCAGCATCGGCGCGTCGAGGAGCAGCCAGTAGATGGCCACCACACTGTTCACGAAAATAAGAGGGCGCCAGCCGAAGTGGCGCATGATGAAGGCTTTAAACCAGGGAAAGAACGCACGCGGATGATCCACTGAAAAATCGGGATCATCCTTCGTCCCAGGCGCCACATGATGCAGGTCATGGTTCCGTTTGAGCTGATCGTAGTCGAAGCCCGCATACAGGGTCATGACGAGCCAGCCGAGTGCACGGTTCACCCGGGGGCGACCCGGCGCGAGGCTTCCGTGAATGGCATCATGGCTGATGATGAACAGACCGACCGATAACCAGCAAAGCGTCGCCATCATCGCCGGGATCAGGAACAGCGAAGGACCCCAGGTCACCTCGAAAAAGTGGACGCCGTAGACATGGAGCGTCACCCAGACGGCAATGATCATCAGGGCGAGGGAAACGCCGATCAGCCCCTGGCGATTCATCATTGCCGACGTCACGAGGGCAGCCCCTCTGTCATCGGGCGCTTCCAAAGATCCGCACGCGGAGGAAGAGCCATGAAACTGAGAGACTTCGAACTTGCACCCTGCAGACAGCCGAGCCCAGCGAGAGCGAGCTTGCGGCGCCGCGAGGTCCGGGCACGCTTGTCCCAAACGCGGGGACCTTTGACACGAACCACGCGGCCAATGTCTCGGTAAACGCGGCGTGCGGCAGCCACAGCGAACCCGGCGCGGATAGGCAAGCGGCGGACGCCTGGACCCGACGAAGCATAGTATTTGTCGGCTTCGGCGAGGAGGCGCTGAGCCACTTCCCAGACCGCCTCGCGGTTTCGCTCGTCGAGCACATCGCGCGGATGCGCTCGTACGCCCGCTTCCTCCAGCCAATCACCAGGGAGGTAGACGCGGCCGATAGCGGCGTCATCGATCACGTCGCGTGCGATGTTCGTCAGCTGAAACGCAATGCCGAGGTCAGAGGCCCGGTCGAGCGTATTGTCATCATGCGGATCAACGCCCATCACGATCGCCATCATCACGCCGACAACGCCGGCCACATGATAGCTGTAGCGCAGGGTGTCTTCGAGGGTGTCGTAGCTGTGCTGCTGCACATCCATTTCGAACCCGCGGAGGAGATCGTACGCATGCTGAGCAGGCATGCCGGTCTCAAGCGCGACAGTCTGGAAGGCTTCAAACTGCCAAGACTTCGGCTGACCGCCGGTCAGTGCCGCTTCCAGCTCTCGATGAAGCGTTTCAAGATCGTCTGCCTCCGGATGATCTTGGCGACCAGCCGCGACCGTCTCGCCGAAACCAAGGTTTTGGCCGTCGATCACGTCATCGCAATAGCGACACCATGCATAAAGCATGTGCGCATGGCGACGCATGCCAGGGCGGAACAAAAGAGAGGCGAGGGCAAAACTCTTCGAGCCCTCGGCAATAGCGCCTTTTGATTGCTTCTCAAGCGTTCCGTTCACTGATGGTTACTCCGCCGCCATCGCTGCGTAGGCGGCTTCAAAGCCGAAGTCTTCGGCCATGATCTTGGCCGTCGCTTTGGCCGAGCCGACCACGCCGGGAATGCCTGCGCCCGGGTGGGTGCCGGCGCCTGCGAAGTAGAGGTTTTTGATCTCATCGTCGCGGTTGTGTGTACGGAAGAATGCCGACTGGGTCAGGACAGGCTCCAAGCTGAACGCGGAACCGAGGTGCGCGTTCAGATCGTCTTTGAAGCCCTGGGGCGTGAGGATGTGGTCCGTCACGATGTGCTGGCGCAGGTCAGGGAGGTAGTGCTCCTCCAGGTACTTGTAGATTTTCTCTTTGTACTTCGGACCTTCAACCGACCAGTCAATGTCGGCCTTGCCCAGGTTCGGGACCGGCGAAAGAACGTACCAGGAATCATGGCCTTCTGGCGCCATGCCGGGGTCCGTCGCGGTTGGGCGGTGGAGGTAGAGCGAGAAATCGTCGGGCAGTTTTGGTCCCGCGAAGATTTCAGCGATAAGCTCCTTATACCGAGCACCGAAACAGATCGTGTGGTGACGAACGTCTTCGTATGTCTTATTCGTGGCGAAGTACGCGACGAAGAGGGACATCGAGTAGCGCTTGCGCTTCAGCGCGCTGGCGGCCTTCTGACCGCGTGGTGATTTGCCGAGCAGCTTTTCGTAGGTGTGGACGATGTCAGCGTTTGAGGCGACCGCGTCGAAGTCAGCCTCGAAACCACCCTGTGTACGGACAGTCCGTAGACGGCCGTTCACTTCGGTCACTTCCTCGACAGGATCGCCGATGATGGTTTTGCCGCCGAGGTCTTCGAACAGTTTTGCGAGGCCTTTGACCAGCGCGCCTGTCCCGCCGCGAGGGAACCAGACGCCCCACTTGCGTTCGAGGGCGTGGATGAGGGCGTAAACAGCACTCGTCTTATGTGGGTCGCCGCCGACAAGGAGCGTGTGGAAGCTGAACGCCTGGCGCAGCTTCTCGCTCTTGACGAAATCCTTCACCCGTCCGGCCACGGAGCGTTGCGCCTGCAGCGTCGCGAGGGCAGGGGCCTGCTTCAGCATCGACCAGAAGTCGAGAAAGGGCACGTGGCCGAGCTTGAGATAGCCGTGTTTGAAGAGCTCCTCAGAGTACTTGTAGAACCGGTGGTAGCCGTCGAGATCGCCCGGGCTGACCCGCTTGATCTCGGCTTCGAGCTTCTCGGTTTCGTGGAAATAGTCGAAGACTTCGCCGTCTTCCCAGGCGAGGCGGTACATCGGCTCAACCGGGAGCAGTTCGACATAATCCGCGAGCTTGCGGCCTGAGAGAGCGAAGAGTTCTTCGAGGCAGGATGGGTCGGTGATCACCGTTGGGCCGCCGTCGAATTTGAAGCCGTCTTGCTCATAGACATAGGCCCGCCCGCCGAGCTTATCGCGGGCCTCGATGAGCGTGGTCTGGAACCCCATGGACTGCAGCCGACAGGCGAGGGCCAGGCCGCCAAATCCAGCGCCGATCACGCAGGCCTTTGGTTTGGCGCTGTCGTTGGCTGGCTGAAGAGGTTGTGTTTCGTCGATGCGAACAGCTTCGCTCATAATGGTACCCGTGTCCCTTTTCCCTGCCGCCACAACGTGTTGGCAGCGTGCGATCCCGACAGAGGCTCGCGAAAGGGACATCCGCGAACCATCGCGAAAGCCTAAACACGCGCACCCGACTCGTCGAGCGTCTGTGGGTAAAATCGCGCACTTTCCCTGCGGGGCAAGGCGCTTAGGTGCTGCAGGACTATATGGCGCGGGCTGAAGCCCAGGAAAGGCGTCAGGAGGCGGATGCAGCCGTGCCTGTGGAGAGGTCCGGGCAGGAGCGGATCACAGCTTTGCGATCTTCAAGGCGCAGGTTGAGGCCCGCCTTAGCGCGCCAGAGGCTGAATGCCCCGTAGCCATTGATTTTGCCGGTCGTTCGGTTGAGCTGGCCCACGAAACGTCCGTCGATCTGTTCGGCATTGATGCGGAACTTGTTGCTGATCTGTCCCAGGTGCCGCCGATTGTTCTCAAGATCTGATGCGTAGCCTGGGCGGGGCCAGGTCGCTTCGAAGAGCACATCTTCGACTTCGCCGCGGATCTTCGCCACGTGCTTGCCTTGGACGCAGCCCACGGCGCCTTCGCAGGTGCCCGCGGTCCGGCGGTAGCGCATCACTTTGGCGGGCTGGTCGCGAACCACGTCCACGAAGGCGAAGCCTGCGAGGAGCTTTTCCTGGCAGGATGCGCCGCAGGTGCTGTCGTGCTTGGTGTAGACGACCGCGCCTTTGCTGAGGTCTGGCGTGAAGCCCTGGCGCGCGCCGCCGAACTGGCGGCAGATGAAATCCATCTCGTCTTTGCGGAATTGTGCGCCCGCAGCGCTGATCGGCGCGGAAATCGTATCGGCTGTGGACTGCACAGCGACGAGCCCCGCGGTGCAGCCTGTGAGGCCGACAGCGGCGACGAACAAAATGGCAAGACGAAAGAACACCAGCGCGCTCCCCATGACACCCGACTAACCTCCCCACCTGTAAGGCGAAATCGTGAAAAAGTGCTGGCAAGCCGCCCCAATTCTGCCCGCATTTCGTTCGTCATGACATGACCCGAATGCGGTCCTGACATGACACGAAAGGGGCTATGGCGCATGTTTTCAGGGGTTTAGGAGGGTGTGGCTTGCATCACTTCGTAGAGGGAGCCCCGGCCCGTGAAGAAGTCTGAAAAAATCGAAATCCGCCTTTCGCCTGAGGAAAAAGACCGCCTCTCCCGCCGCGCCGAGACCGAAGGCCGTCCCGTGAGCGAGATTGTCCGCAGCGTGCTGAGCAGTGATGGGATTGAGAGCAGCCCCTCCGCGCCTGAAGCGGAAAACGCCAGTGCCGCGCTGCAGAGGTGGGGTGGCTATGCGCTCAGCTTCATCGCCGGTGGTGCACTCGCAGCGGCCCTGACCGCGGGACAGATTCCGGACACGGACATCGCCGTTTGGCAAACCGAGGTTACTCTCGACTTGCCGCTTCCAAAAGGTGTCTCTGGAACTCCCATCCGTTACCGGGGGACGATGGCTATGCCCAACGAAGATGGCGCCAGTGGTGAAATGTATCTCTCGTCAGGCCCTGAAGCCGGGTTCCAAATCAAAGCGAGCCATGAAATCCAAGACGATGGGCTGTCCATCATGCGCTTCAACATCTGCCGACAGGCTGGAGAGGTCTGTATGCCTTGGGCGTCACCCTACGTTCAAAGCTACCCTGCAAAAGTCTTCTTTATTGAAGGCGCTGGCCCTGAGGGTGCGCGGTACTCCGTTCGCGTTCGCGGAATTGTTGATCCGGAACCGGAGCAATAAAAAGCCGGCCCTGAGGCCGGCTTTTTATTTAGGCTGAAGGTCTGCTTACAGAGCTTCTTGCAGCTTCGGCATGATCTCGAAGAGGTCGCCGACGAGGCCGTAGTCGGCCACTTGGAAGATCGGGGCTTCCTCGTCTTTGTTGATCGCAACGATGATCTTGCTGTCTTTCATGCCAGCGAGGTGCTGGATCGCGCCGGAGATGCCCACGGCGATGTAGAGCTCAGGTGCGACGACCTTGCCGGTTTGGCCGACCTGATAGTCGTTCGGCATGTAGCCTGCGTCCACCGCTGCGCGCGAAGCGCCGATGGCGGCGTTCAGTTTGTCCGCCGTCGGATAAATGTAATCCTCAAACGCCTCGTTGGAGCCGAGAGCCCGGCCGCCAGAGATGACGATCTTCGCCGCCGCCAGTTCCGGACGATCCGATTTCGTCAGCTCCTCGGCGACAAATTCGGAAATGCCAGGGAAAGCGCCGTTGGCAATGGTCTCAACGGCGGCAGAACCGTCCGTACCCACCGCATCGAACGCTGTCGGCTGAACCGTGATGACTTTCTTGGAGTCTTTCGACTGAACCGTGGCCATCGCGTTGCCTGCGTAGATCGGACGGACGAACGTGTCCGCGCTTTCAACGCCGGTGATGGCTGAGATCTGCATCACGTCGAGCTTGGCCGCGACGCGGGGGAGGAAGTTCTTTCCGTCCGTACCCGACGACGCCAGGATGTGGTCGTAGCCGCCAGCGATGCTGAGGACGAGTTCGGCCATCGGCTCTGCCACGCGCTTGGCATAGTGGGCATCGTCAGCATGCAGAACTTTCCGCACACCGCTGATTTTGGAAGCAGCCTCTGCCACCGCGCCTGCGCCTTCACCGGCGACCAGGACGTCGATGTCCCCGCCAATTTTTGCAGCAGCGCCCACGACCTTCAGAGTCGCGTCGTTCAGGGCTTCGTTGTTGTGGTCGGCGATAACGAGAATAGCCATCAGTCTACAGAACTCCCGCTTCGTTCTTCAGTTTTTCGACGAGTTGCTCAACGCTCTCGACCTTGATGCCCGCTTCGCGCTTCGGCGGCTCGGTTACCTTCAGCTTCGTCAGGCGCGGCGTCACGTCGATGCCGTAATCGCCCACGGCTTTCTTCTCGAGCGGCTTCTTCTTCGCCTTCATGATGTTCGGCAGCGAAGCGTAGCGCGGCTCGTTGAGACGCAGGTCTGAGGTGACGACAGCTGGCAGGCTCAGCGCGACGGTCTGAAGACCACCGTCAATCTCACGGGTGACGTGCAGCTTGTCGCCCTCCTGCTTCACTTCCGAAGCGAAGGTGCCTTGAGGCCAACCCAATAGCGCGGCGAGCATCTGACCGGTTTGGTTGCGGTCGTCGTCGATGGCCTGCTTGCCCAGGATCACGAGCTGCGGCTGCTCTTCTTCACAGACTTTTTGCAGCAGCTTCGCTACTGCGAGGGAGTCGATGTCTTCGTCGGTGGTGATCAGCAGACCTCGGTCGGCGCCCATGGCCATCGCCTGGCGCAGCTGGTCTTGCGCTTTCTCCACGCCGATGGAGACGACGACGACTTCCTCAGCGGTGCCGGCCTCTTTTAAGCGCACCGCTTCTTCGACGGCGATTTCGTCGAAGGGGTTCATCGACATTTTGACGTTGGCGAGGTCGACGTCGGTTTGGTCGGATCTGACTCGGACCTTCACGTTGTAATCGACCACCCGTTTGACGGGTACGAGCACCTTCATGGGCGTTGCTCCTCCTAGGTACGCGGGCCACCTGAACGGCCCAGACATCTGATATTAGAGGGAGCCCTTAGGCCCAGTGGCGGGGCTGTGCAACGCGGCGAAACGGGAAACTTCGGACCGTTAACAGTGGGTTTCTGGCCAGAGGGGCGAGCGTTAAGATTACCCTAATTTCTGCTCGTGCCCTTGAGTGATCGAGATATAATCACACTCATCTCTAGACATCTCGGGGGAGAGATCATGAAAAAGTTCCTGCTTTCCGCAGCAGCCACGGCTGTTGCCTCTTTCGGCATTGGCAATGCCGCTATTATCGACTTTGAAGGTCTGGTTGAAGGCACCCAGGTGCTGTCGACGGACGTCTTCGGCGGCATGGTGAAGTTCACCTCGACCGACGACACGCTGTTCATCGCCGGCGTCGGCAAACCCGTCACCGCGTTCGTTCCCAACGACATGCCGAATGTTCCGGGCGCGTTTGGCAGCCTATTCCTCGGCACCTCGTTCACGCAAGTTGCCAGCAACCTGACGATCGAGTTCCTGACACCGATCAAACAGTTCAGCTTCGACATGGTGGACATTGATGGCCCTGAAACGGTCGTCATCACGCTGCTCGACGCCATGGGCGGCACTGTCGCAACCGAGACGATCACCGCAGGCGATCCGGGCACCGGCGATGCTGTCGTGACTTCGGTTTCCTACAACCTCGGCACCGCAGTGACGAAAGTCGTCATCGACGGCAACCGCGGCACCGGAGCCTTCGGCATCGGCTACGACAACTTCGAGTTCACGGCCGTTCCGGTCCCAGGCGCCCTCCCGCTCTTCGCAGCAGGCGCCGCAGGCCTCGCCGCCTTCCGCCGCCGCGAAAAACGCTCCGCGTAAGGATCAAACTGCAACGAATGCGAAAGCTGGGGCCTCAGGCTCCAGCTTTTTTTATGCGCCGTCGCCGCCCGGTACCCACAGAACCTCGCCGCCGCCGTCGCGGCTGGCTTTGCGGGCGGCGACGAAGAGGAAGTCGGAGAGGCGGTTGAGGAAAGTGGGGACGGGGTCGCTGACGCGGCCTTCGGGTTCGCTGAGGGCTTTGAGGGCCCAGATGGAACGCTCAGCGCGGCGGGCAATGGCGCGGGCGAGGTGAAGGGAGCCTGCGCCGCCTGGACCTGAGGGCAGGACAAAGCTCTCCAGCGGAGGCAAGCTTTCGTTCAGCTGGTCGATCATCTCCTCAAGACGCGTCACGCGGCCTGGTGCAAGGCGAAGTTCGCCTTTCAGCGTCTCTGGCGTGGCGAGGTCAGCGCCGAGGTCGAAGAGATCGTTTTGGATGGCCAGGAGCATGCCGCGGAGATCATCGCCGAGGTCATGATCCATCGCGACGCCGATGGCTGCGTTCAGCTCGTCGACTTCGCCGATGGCTGTGATGCGCTCGTGGGTCTTAGAAAGGCGCTGGCCCGTCACCACGCCTGTGTCGCCGGCGTCGCCGGTGCGGGTGTAGATTTTGTTCAAGACGACCATGGACTTAGTTCCCTCCGCGGCTGAGCAGGAAGGCCATCAGCGCGAGGAGCGCGATCGCCACCGCCTGAGCCGCCACGCGGTAGCGCATCAGCTTGTTCGAGTTCTCTTCAGCAAACTTGCCGCCCTTCGCGAGGGAATAGATGCCCAGCGCGAGGAAGCCCACGGTGGCCAGGATGGCCACAGGGATCAGGAAATACTGGAGGGCTTGGATCATCAGGAACTCCGCCGAAAACACCTTATTGCCGGGCCGCTTAACGGGCGCGCCCTTCGCTGGCTAGGGAAGCGGGTTGTGACAGAACGGCAAGTGTCTGCGCACCGCGCTTTCGCTGTCCCACTCATCCGGCTTAGGTGCCCGCACAGACACGCGTGCGTAAGGAGAGAAGCCGATGTCCTTGATGGAACAATTGATGGGGATGGCGGCGAGCCAAGTCTCGGGCAGCGCCGCAGCGCGAACCGGTATGCAGCAGGGCGCGGTTGAGAAGCTGATGCCCATGGCCATGGCCGCGCTCATGGGTGGGCTCAAGAAAAACGTCTCGAGCCCGGAGGGTGCGCAAGCTCTATCGAGCGCGCTCGACCGCCATGACGGCGGTCTTCTCAGCAACCTCGGCCAGCTTGGCGATGACGCCACGGTGGGTGAGGGGCAGCGCATCCTCGGCCACATTCTTGGCGGCAAGCAGGCGCAAACCGAGACAGCGCTT
>JBCCTF010000045.1:0-24500 GCA_039198765.1 Pseudomonadota bacterium | reverse complement strand
CAATCGCACGCACTGTTGAAGTATACTTCGCGCGTGCTGGCGGAATTGTGCGCGGGCGACGATCAACTAATGGAAGTGCCGATGAGTATAAAACTGTCTGTATAGTAAAAAGTGTAATGTGTGTGGGAGTAAGCGTCGCAAGCAATCTTATGCAAGATACTGTCCACGGAACCACAAGCCACAAAGGGTCGATACTAGCCGTTGGTTGCTGCCCGAGAATGTCCTGACGAGCTTAAATTCCATCCCCGGTTTTCGTCCCGCGCCTCGTGACCGTGCCTTTCACCAACGTTCTATACATCCTAACGTGTCATTATTCTCGCATTTTGACTGATTTAAGCGAAGACATTAGTATTGCCGGCTTGCAGTCCAATTTGCGGAAGAGTCGTTGCATTCGACTCAACGGCGCCGGTGAGGGGGTAGCAGCCGAGGGTGCGGAACCGCACCATCTTCATCTCGGGAGTCTCGCCCTTGTGAAGCGGCATCCGGTCGTCGTCGACCATGATCAGGGTGCCGTCGCGCTCCACCACGGGACGTTCCGCTGCGAAGTAAAGCGGCACCATTTCAATGCCTTCGCGCGCGATGTACTGCCAGATGTCGAGCTCGGTCCAGTTGGACAGTGGGAAAACGCGGATGGTTTCACCCGGCGCGGTGCGGGCATTGTAGATGTTCCAAAGCTCGGGCCGCTGGCTTTTCGGATCCCAGCGATGGTCTTTGGTGCGGAAGGAAAAAATTCTCTCTTTCGCGCGGGATTTTTCTTCATCTCGGCGCGCACCGCCGAAGGCTGCGTCGAATTTATAGTGGTTCAGGGCCTGTTTCAGAGCCTGGGTCTTCATGATGTCGGTGTGCAGGGCCGAGCCGTGGGTGAAGGGGCCGACGCCTTGGCGCACGCCGTCTTCGTTGGTCCAGACCTTCAGATCGATGCCCAGTCGGTCCGGGAGCTCGTCACGGAAGGCGATCATCTCTTTGAATTTCCACGTGGTATCGACGTGGAGAAACGGGAACGGCGGCTTGGACGGATAGAAAGCCTTGAGCGCGAGGTGGAGCATCACCGCGCTGTCCTTGCCGATCGAGTAAAGCAAGACCGGGTTTTCTACCTCGGCCATGACCTCGCGCATGATATGGATGCTCTCCGCCTCGAGCCGGTCGAGGTGGGTCATGGCTTCGGGCCGCAAGAGCTCATCGGCTCGCGGCGTTTCTGCAATTTCCAGTGCGTCGAGCCGTTCGGCCGCGCGTTCTAAGGTTTTGGTGGTCATACCGCCCCCGTTTTTGATGCGCTCGAGCCCCTTCCCATCGTTCAGGAGCTTGCGCGAAATGGTGGTGATGGAGAGGCCTGAGCTCTCGCTCAGCCGCTCTGCCCGCCGAAGAAGGGTCTCTTTGGTGATCATCCCACGTGTCATTTGGGGTATATGCGCCGACACCGTGGGAAATTCAACCTAGAAATGTGCAAGATCGTGGGAATCCGAAAAAATCAATGAATACAGTAATTGATGTACACGCTATTGGTGATCAGGGCTCGGCTGCTTCGTAGTTTGAGGTCGTCATCCCACCTTATCGAGCTTTCTGACGATCTTCGTCCCACGGTTTTTGCTCAACTTGCTGACTGAGGAGTATGGGACAGTGGACAAGCGGCTGAGACTGCTCAAGACTCATCGTTTTGGGAGGGGTCCATGCGTTTCTTAGGTCTGCTGTCCGCCGTGTTGGCAGCGATGGTGGTGTTTGACAGTGCGGCGCTTGCGCAGTCCGAGGGTGCACGGTTGGCGCGCCGTCCGATACTGATTCTCGACTCCGACCGGCCACAACTTCCGAGGCTCGTCATGGAGTTGGGTGCGCGATCGGTGGCGCTGTCTGAGGTGGGCCCGATTGAGCTGGAGTCGGAGATCACGGTTGTTCGGGACCGGCGGGGCGAGCGGAACTACACGCCCAGTCAGGCTGGCCTGAAACCTATCGTCCTGACACGGATCGTTGATGGTGATCGTTCGTTGGCAGAGTGGGCCGAGACGGTTGCTGTTCCTTCAGGTGCGCTGGATTCTGATGACTACCAGAAAGATGTCCTGATTTCGCGACTGAACACTGATTTTGAACCTGAGCAGGCTTGGGCATTGGAAGGGTGTATACCGATCACTTACGCGATGTCTGAGGGAATGATCAATGCAGGCCCTCCGCCCACAGAGCGTTTGACGATCCAGTGCGAAAAGGCGCGCCGTCGTCTCTGATCGGGGCTAGTGGAAGTCACGGCTGGCGAAGAGGCGCTTGGCTTGCTCACGCGGGTGCCTGACGGAGGGCTTGGCCGGTAGCGGCTTGGCTTGCTTGAGCGGCGGCTGTTTGACGTTGTTGGGACCGGGCCGTTTCGCCTCGTCCTGGCCCTGCCAAGTGGGGTCGATGATCGCATCGTAAGCCGCCGCATCACCGAGGGTGTCGAGGAGGGGTGAGCAGTCCTCGATCCGCTGGGCGATGATGTGGGTGACCATGCCCTCGCGCTGCACCGTACCGTGAATGCGCAGGAGGCGGCCCGTCATCACCTCGCGCCGGTGGCGCTCAAAGACCTTCGGCCAGACGATGACATTCAGGCTGCCCGTCTCATCTTCCAGGGTGATGAAGATCACGCCGCTGGCCGTGCCTGGCCTTTGGCGCGTGGTGACCAAACCAGCGACCATGGTCCGCCTATTGTTAGGTGTGCTGCGCTGATCTGAAGCTTTCAGAACGGGCCGAGATCTCGAAAGCTCTTTATGCAGAAGATAGACGGGATGCTCTCGCAAGGTGAGGCGTGTGCTGACGTAATCTTCAAACACATCCTCGCTCTTCGCTGGTGCGGGGAGGGGGGCAGTGGGCGCGACCTCTTCCGCTTCGAGCTTGGCAAGGAGAGGGGGTGGCGTGTCTTTCAAAGCCTGCGCCTGCCACAGCGCTTGCCGCCGGTTGAGGCCCAGGGGCGCAAAGCCATCGGCCTCGGCGAGTTTGACGATGGCGGAGGGTTTTAAACCCGTCCGCGTCCAGAATTCTTGGATCGATGTATAGCCGGCCCCGCGTCGGGAAGTGATGGTGTAGGTATCTTCCTCGCGAAAACCCTTGAGCTGCCTGAACCCTAGGCGCAGGGCGAGCCCGCCTTTGCCGTCCATCTCCAGCGCGTGGTCCCAGGTGCTGCAATTGATGTCGATCGGCCTGACAGTGACGCCGTGCCGCCGCGCGTCGGCCACGAGTTGTGCGGGGGCGTAGAAACCCATGGGCTGGCTGTTGAGGAGGGCGCAGGTGAAGACTTCAGGATGATGCCGCTTCAGCCACGCCGAGGCATAGACGATGAGCGCGAAACTGGCTGAGTGGCTTTCAGGAAATCCGTACCCTGAGAACCCTTCGAGCATCTCAAAGCACTTCACCGCGTAGTCGTGATCATAGCCCCGCTCCACAGCGCCCGTAATGAACCGTTCACGGAACTTCCCCACATCGCCGGAGCCGCGGAATGTGCCCACCGAACGCCGCAGCTGATCCGCCTCGCCAGGGTCAAAGCCTGCGGCGACCACAGCGATTTGCATGACTTGCTCTTGAAACAGCGGCACGCCGAGGGTCCGCTCCAGCACCTCCTCTAGCTCTTTCGAGGGGTACTCCACCTGCTCCTCACCGCGCCGGCGCCTCAGGTAGGGGTGCACCATGTCGCCTTGGATAGGGCCTGGCCTGACGATGGCGACTTCGATGATCAAGTCACGGAACTCCCGCGGGCGCATGCGCGGGAGGAAATTCATCTGTGCACGGCTTTCCACTTGGAACAGGCCGATGGAGTCCCCCTCGCACAGCATGTCATAGACCCGCGGATCCTCAGGCGGGATGGTCGCGAGGGTGTAGGCCTCACCCTTCCACTCTTCGATCAGGCGGAAGCTTTTCGCGACGCAGGTGAGCATGCCGAGCGCGAGAACATCGACCTTCAGGATGCCGAGGGCATCGATATCGTCCTTGTCCCACTCAATGACGGTGCGGTCCTCCATCGCCGCATTCTCGATGGGGCACAGCTCATCAAGGCGGCCTTTGGTAATGACGAAACCGCCTACATGCTGGGACAGGTGGCGGGGAAAGCCAACCAACTCGCGGACCAGTGTACTGAGCAGTTTGATCCGCCGATCGGTGCGGTCGAGGCCCGCGGCATCGAGGCGCTTCTCCTCAATCGATTTCTCCGACCACCCCCATATCTGCGAGCTGAGCGCGTTGATCGCATCGGCGGAGAGCCCGAGAGCCTTGCCCACCTCGCGAATGGCCGCACGCAGACGAAAGTGGATCACCGTGGCGCACAGACCAGCGCGGTGGCGACCGTACTTTTCGTAGATGTGCTGGATGACCTCTTCACGCCGCTCATGCTCAAAATCGATGTCGATATCGGGCGGTTCGCCCCGCGCTTCGGAGACAAAGCGCTCGAACACCATGGTGACCAGCTCCGGGCTCACCGACGTGACGCCGAGGACGTAGCAGACCACGGAGTTCGCTGCCGACCCGCGTCCCTGGCACAGAATGCCCTGGCTGCGTGCGAAACGCACAACGTCCTGCACCGTCAGAAAATAGCGGGCATAATCCATCCGGCGGATGAGCCCGAGTTCCTTCTCAATCATCGCGCGGACTTTGAGGGGGACACCGTCAGGGTACTTCTCTTGAAGGCCTTGTTCCGTCAGGTTGCGCAGGTGTTCGTCAGGGTCCTGACCTTCGGTGACCTCCTCAGGGTACTCGTATTTCAGCTCATCCAGGGAGAAGGTGCAGGCCTCAGCGATCTTCAGGCTGTTCGCCATTGCGTCGGGATAGTCTGCATAAAGACGACGCATCTCGAACGGTGTTTTGAGGCGCCGCTCGGCATTGGGCAGGGCCTTGAGGCCGAGCTTGTCGATGGTCGTCTTCTCGCGGATGCAGGAGAGGATGTCGGCTAGGGCCCGGCGGTGGGCGCGGTGCATCAGGACATTGCCCGTCGCCAGGAGGGGTATGCTGAGTTCTGCGGCCAGCGTCTTCGTCGCGGCAAAGCGGCGCTGGTCCTCTCCATCATAGAGGGGGGCGAGGGCGATGAAAAGGTCATCTGTGAACTGCTTTTTCAGGCTGACGATGGCGTCAAGGTCAAGGGTGCTGGTGCTGTCGATGATGAGGATCGAGCCTTCGCCATACTCTTCGAGGTCGGCAGGGAAGAGGGTGCACTGGCCTTTCACCGTGCGACGTTTGCCGAGCGTGAGAAGGCGGCAGAGCCGTCCGTAGGCTGATCGGTCCTTGGGGTAGGCAATCACCTCCATGCCGTAGGCGAAGACGAGTCGTGTGCCGGGAAGGAATGTGATGCCGGCTTCTTTGGCGGCCACGTGGGCGCGGACGAGGCCTGCGAAGGTGTTGCGGTCGGCGATACCGATGGCCTCAAGCCCCCGTTACTTGGCCCAGGCGGCATACTCCTCCGGGTGGGAGGCGCCTGTCAGGAAGGTGAAGTTGGAGGTGATGGAGAGTTCGGCATACATGGCGAGGACAGAGCTTAGGGAAGCTCTCCGTAAACGGACCAATGACGCTCAGCTTCGGGTTGCGGCTCTGCGCCCAGCCACAGGCGCTGGCCGTCCTCTGTTTCCACGCGCCAGTAATCGCGCGCTGCTCGGCGTTCAGGTTCGTCTTGCCACCATTCGGGAAGGATGCGCCGCGGTCCCTCAGCTGAACGCACACGGAAGGTTTTGCCGCGCCAGCGGAAGCTTTGCGGTGGCCGCCCTGGGCTTAAAGGTTCAAGCGGTTGCCCAGGAAAAAGGCGCAAGGGGTCAGGCGCAAGGCGGCTGGGCCATGCCTTTGCAGCGTCACTGGCCACAGCGGGGATGTGCACCTGGTTGAAGCCGGGCAGGTGGCTTTCAGCGGGCGCTGGCCTGGTGACACGGTCAAAGCCCAAGCGGTTGCCCAGGGTGCCGATGAGGTCGTCGATGCTGCCCTTGCGCGTAGTTTGTCCGAGGGCAGATTGTTTGACTTCTAAAGGCGCATGGCCACGCACGATCATGCGGATGACGTCGATGCCGTATCCGGAATCGATGCCTTCGATGATCGGTTGCCACTGGCGCATGATGGCGGGTTGATCGATGGTAGAGCGGGCCATGCCGACGTGCCGGGTCTCTGACGTGCTGTCCGCCCGCTGAACAATTATTTCGAGGGCGGTGATGCCTCGGCCATCCTCTTCCAGCTTTTCGCACAGCACACTGAGGATTTTCTGGACGGCTGCAGTGACGTCATCCACCATGCCGATGGGGTCAGGAAAGCTGAGCCTCCCTGAATAGCGCTTGCGCATCGCGACGGGGGCGACAGGCGTTGCGGACCTCCCGAAGGCTTCCTCCAGATGCCTTGTCATGGAGGCGCCAAAGCGTTTGGTGAGGTCTGCACCGGGCAAGCGCGCCACATCGCCTAAGGTTTTGAGGCCTAAGCGGCGCAGGTGCCGACTTTCATCGCCAAGCGCTGCGACAGGCAGTGTGCTGATCATCTG
Organism: Pseudomonadota bacterium; assembly: GCA_039198765.1. Lineage (GTDB taxonomy): Bacteria > Pseudomonadota > Alphaproteobacteria > Caulobacterales > Parvularculaceae > Parvularcula. The sequence continues at coordinate 18,049 of JBCCTF010000045.1, read as the reverse complement.
GGCGCTCTCACCAGGGGGAACGATGATGCTGTCCTCTCCGCCGAACCGTGCGAGCGCTTGCGCTGCACCTTTGGTGTCGGCGAGGGCGGCGCGGGTTTGGAAACCTAAAGCCTCCGCCTCTCCGCGCACGGCGTCCACCATCGCCTCCTCTCCGCCGAAAAGGTGGGCACAGCCGCTGCTATCCAGCGCCAAGGCATCAGGCGGGTCCATCCCCACGAAGGGGGAGAAGCGGTGCGCCCAGCGGTGCAGGGCGAAGAGCAGCCGCTCTTCCCGCACTAGGTCCTGGGGTCTTGTCAAAAGCTGGGGCACCGCGCCGCGTGCATCGGCCAGGGCCATGCCTTCATAGAGGCCAAGCCCCTCCGCCGCTTCGTTCAGCACCTGTAATCTCAGCGCGCTCTTCTTCTCTGCGACCACGGCGAAGGGCTCCTCACGAGGAATGCCCTCCCGCCGGATGGCTTGATCCGCCGCCATCCTGCGAAACCACAGATACAGAACGCGTTTGCCAACGCCACGTGACATCCCACGACCCACTTGTTCCCTCTTTGTTCTTATTTAGCGCCCAGTGCCAGCGAGTCGAGTCGCTATCCGTCGCAGGGCGCGGATGGCACACCCACCGGGTGGTGGCAGCGGTTGGTTGCTGATGCTCAGGCCCATAGATGAGGCCCAGGGTGCCCCCTGCCTCGGCGGCGAGCTGCAGGCGGCGGCTTTCGGTGAGGCTGGTGGGGCGAGGCAGCTCCACCAGAACGCTGGACACGCTGGAGGACCGCAGGGCTGTCTCTGCGGCCCAGAGGGCGTCTTTCACCTCATGCACATGCACGAAGAGGAGCTGGCCAGGGTCCATGAAGGCGGAGAGGCCGTGGGTGTAGGGCTCGCCGGTGCCGAACCGGACGATCCACACCGCCCGGCCCCCGGCTGCTGCCAAAGCGATGGCCAGGAAGGCGAGGGCGGAGCGACCCGCCACTTCATGCACGCGGCCAAACCGCAAAGACGGCAACTCAGGGGCCAGGCGCGCCTCCCCCCGCAAGTAGGGCTGTAAGCTTTCCATGGCTGCAGGATTCCAGAAGAACGTTGAGGAGTCAAAAAATGTTCTTATAATGTTCTCAACATCGAAGGAGCTTCCCTGCCGAGCTGACTCACCTAACTCTTCCAAAGAGAGAGGTTTGCTTCCATGCTGATACGCCGCGTCAACGAACACGTCCGTACACAGAATTGGTTTGCTGTCGGCATTGATTTTCTCATTGTGGTGGTTGGTGTGGTGATGGGCCTTCAGGTTTCCAATTGGAACGAGGCACGCGCCGAACAGGCTGCTACCGAAAGAACACTAGAACTCCTCATTGCGCGGATCGAAAGTTATCGCATCGGCGCGGACAGTTTTCGCACGTACTATGAAACCACCCGTGTCTATGGAGAAGCGGCACTTACGGGGTGGGCGGATGAAACGGCGATGAGTGATGTGGAGTTTCTGGCCGCTGCCTATCAAGCGAGCCAGATTTCAGGCTCTACAGACGACTCGGCGATCAATGCCCAGCTAATTGGTGCTGAGAATGTTCGCAATGTTCGAGACGCCGACTTGCAACAGCGCCTGCGGGATTTTATCGCGAGCCCCGTAATAACGCGGCAAAATGATGTGAACACCCCCTATCGTCAGAACGTGCGGCGCGCGATGCCTTTTGCGATCCAGGATATCATCCGTGCTGAGTGTGGGGATTTTCGGGAGGGGCCGCGGGCTACGCTGGTGTTGCCGCCGACCTGTGTCATCGAACTGCCTGAGGACCAGGCAGCAGAGGCCGCGCAAGACCTCCGTATGCGTCTTGATCTGCGCGACGATCTACGTTGGCATCTGGCAAGCGCTGAGACCGTGTTGTTCGATCTCGAGTCGGAACTTGAACGGCATCGCCAGCTTGTCGAGGCGGTCCGTACTTACCTTGACTAGATCCGCCTACTGAAAATCAGCGTTCGGTGAGTTTGAACTCGATGCGGCGGTTTTGGGCGAGGCTGGCTTGGTCAAAGCCGCGAACGAGGGGCTGGTGCTCGCCAAAGCCTGCGGCGACGAGGCGATTCTCGGGGACGCCTTGGCTGGCGAGGTACTGGACCACGGAGATCGCCCGTTCGGCGGATAGGTGCCAGTTGCTGTCAAAGCGTAGGCGGCAAGAGGGACCGAGCGGCTCTTGGTCAGCATGGCCGTCAACGCGGAGGACCCAGGCCACTTCGGTGGGGATCTCACCGCGAATATCGAGGAGGACGCGGGCGAGCTTTTGCAGCTCGATCTGGCCAAGAGGGCTGAGCGTCGCTGAGCATGAGCCGAAGAGGATGTCGCTTTCGAAGACGAAGCGGTCACCCACCACGCGCACGTCGTCCCGGTCACCGAGAGCATCGCGCAGGGCTTCGAAGAAGCGGGAGCGGACCTCGGCCAGCTCCTGCACCTTGCGGGCGAGGGCGGCATTGAGGCGCTGGCTGAGGTTCTGGATCTGCGCCTGCTGCTCGAGGTCTTTGGCCTCGGCGGCTTCCAACGCTTCCTGAAGGCTAGCGAGCTGTCTTCGCAGTGCAGCCAGCTGCGCGTTGAGGGTCGCGATTTCGGACTTTTGTTCCTCGCTCAGCGCTTTCTCGGCCTCGAGTTCCTCGGCGGAGGCCGCGACAGCGGACTGGCTTTCGAGGAGAGCGGCCTGGCTGGTGGCGAGGGCGGCGGAGAGACCGGCGATCTCTGTCTCGTTCTCTTCGATGGTGGATTGTAGCACGGTGATCTGCGCGGCGAGGTCATCGCGCGCACGCTCGGCGAGACCGAGCTGTTCGGCGAGCGAAAGGATTCGGGCCTGGAGGCGGGCGAGTTCGCTGTCTTTCTGGGTCAGCTCTTCGCCGAGGTAGAACTGCGCCACCACGAAGAGAGACAGCACCACCATCAGGACGAGGATCAGTGAGGACAGGCCGTCGACAAAGCCTGGCCAAATGGCGGCGTCACTGCCGCGGGAACGCCGCCGGGGCATGGGCTAGCGGCTCCCGCTATTGCCGCCGCGGGTACCCTGCAGCAGCGTACGACCGAGCTCACGGATTTCTCGCTGGACGGCGGAGGAGCCTTCCACCTGGCTATCGGCGAGCCGGGTGAGCGCGGCTTCGAGGCGGACGAGAGTCTCGTCCATATCCGCGCTGGCGCTGAGGTTCGCTGTGTTGCCGGAACGTGCGGTGGTCACGTCGGTGATGCCTGAGAGCCAGTCTTCGAGGTCGGAGTAGAACCGGTTCTGCGCCTGGCCCGCCTGAATATCGAGGAGGCCCAGGATCAAGCTGCCGCCAAGGCCGAAGAGGGACGAGCTGAAAGCGGTGCCCATGCCTGAGAGCGGTTCGTTGAGGTTAGAGATGAGGCTGCCCACGGCGTCGGAGCCGGACCCGCCATCGGTGGTCCCGGAGAGGCTGCCGATCACGTCGGCCACACCGTTCACGGTCTGCAGGAGGCCCCAGAAGGTGCCGAGGAGGCCGAGGAAGACCAGCAAGTTGGTGACGTAGCGGCCAACCTCGCGGCCCTCATCAATCCGCAGGCCGACGGAGTCGAGGATCGCGCGGGTCGAGGCCTGGCTGAGGCGGCCGCCGCGCTCATCGGCGTCGAGGAGCATGCGGCTGACGGCGGTGATCAGCGTCGGTGGTCGCGGCAGGCGGGTGCGCGAGGGGTCCACTGAATTGCGGAAGGCGTTGATCCACTGCACCGCAGGGCTGACCAGCATCGCCTGGCGCAGGTTGTACATGATGCCGACGACCAGCACGAACAGCACAAAGCCGTTCAGATACGGGTTCGCCATAAAGGCGGTGACCAGCAGCTCATTCGACTGCGGGCCGAAGGGTGACAGGTACCACACGACCACGCCCACCACGGCGAGGACGAGCAACATGTTCAAGACGGCGCCGCCCGCTCCGGTAAACCGGACCGAACGGTCAAGAGATCGCGCCATGTGGACCACCCCAGAATACGTGGCTTCAAGTATGCGTGTCGCAGGCCGACTTGTGAAGTGTTAACCCGCTGGGGCCCTTAATTCCCGCAACTTCACCGCGCCCAGGGCGAGGCCTAGAGCGCCATAAATCGGCACCGCGACAGCGGCGAGAACGATTAGGAGCACCCAACTTTGGCCAAAAAGGACCGCTTCTAAGGCATCACGCACTTCCAACGCGCCGATGAGGCCCGCGGCGAGGATGCCGGTGGCTGCCGCGATCGCGAGAAGGCGGCGGATGAGGTGCCTCACGCTGAAGATGCCTCGGCTGCGCAAGGTGATCGCCAGAAGAGTGACCTCGGTCCAACTGGCGGCGATGGTGCCCACGGGAACGCTCATGAAGCCCAGTCGGGGGAAGAGGGCGATGGAAATGACGGCGTTGATGGTAATCGCTGTCAGCGCAAAGCGCATCGGCGTCTTGGTGTCCTCCCGGGCGAAAAAGGCTGCTGCCAGAACCTTTTGGAGGACGAAGGCTGGGACGCCGAGGCCGTAGACGAGGAGCGCTTGGCCCACCATGGTGACGTCCCGGTCGTTGAAGGCGGAGCCTCCTGCACCGATGAGCTTGGTGGCGAGGCCTGCGAGGTCTTGGAAGAAGGCTTCGGCGATGAACGTGCCGAGGGTCACAAGTGCTGCTGCGGCGGGCAGCGCGAAGAACATCGCGGTGAGGAACCCTTGCTCCAGCGTGGCGCGGGCGCGGAGCTCGTCACCGGATTTCACGGCGCGGCTGATGGTGGGCATCAGGACCACGCCAAGGGCGATGCCGATGATCGCTAGGGGCAGCTGGTAGAGCTGATCGGCATAGGCGAGCCAGCTGATCGCGCCGCCTTCGGCCCTGCTGGCGATGTTGGTGCCGACGATGCCGTTCACCTGCAGCGCTGAGGCCGCGATGAAACCTGGTGTGCCGAGCGCCACCATGCGCTTGGCGGCTTTGCTGAACCTCGGAAGCCGAAGCCTGAGCAGAAGTTCCGATCGCGCCGCGCCGTAGATAAGGAACAAGAGCTGGCTGATCCCAGCCACGAAGACGCCGATCGAGAGACCAAGGCCTGTCCCTTCCGCCCCGGCGCGGGCGGTGATCAGCATGGCTGAGATGAGGCAGATATTGAGAAGAAGAGGCGCAGCCGCTGCCACCGCGAACCTGCCGATGGCGTTCAGCATCCCCCCGTAGAGGCCAACCACCGACATGCACGCGAGGTAGGGGAACATGATCCGACCGTAGAACACGGCGAGATCGAACCGGTCCTCGGTGAAGCCCGTCGTCAGGATCGAAAACGCGAGCGGCGTGAAGATCATGATCAGCGCCGACAGGCCCGTCAGGATGACCACCAGCCAGGCGAGGATGTCCTCGGCAAAGCGCTTGGCCTCAGCGCGTCCTCCTGCTTCCTCACTGCCTTGAAACAGCGGGACAAAAGCGGCCTGGAATGCCCCTTCGGCGAGGAGCCTTCGGAACATGTTCGGCAGGCGGAACGCGGCATTGAAGGCGTCAGCGACAGGCGTACCCGAAGCGCCGATCAGGCCAGCCATCATCAGCTGGCGCCCAAAGCCTAGGACGCGGCTCGCCATGGTCAGTCCGGAGACTGTCGCCAGTGATTTCAGAAGGCCGCGCAAGGGCAGGGGGACCCCGTCAAAACTCTCGTTGCCCCTAGCGATAAGGTGCTGCGGTTACTGCCTCAACAACGAAGACGGATGCTGCCCTTGCGCCGCGCACTAAGTGGTGGATAGCCTCGCGCTTAGAAAAAGAAGGACCTCGCCCATGTTCAAACGCACAGCTTGCGCCGCTCTCGCCTTGATGACGCCTGCTTACGCGGCGAGTGACCTTGGCGAAGCCGTCGCTGCGGACTGGGAAGCGAACCTTGAGGACCTCTTCCTCCATTTCCACCAAAACCCTGAGCTGTCGTTCCGTGAGTTCGAAACCGCGAAACGGCTCGGGCAGGAGCTGAAGAAGCTTGGCTACAAAGTGACAACGGGCATTGGTGAGACCGGTGTCGTCGCGGTGATGGAGAATGGCGACGGTCCAACGATCATGCTCCGTGCTGATATGGATGGCCTGCCTGTGAAAGAGATGAGCGGCCTCGACTACAAATCGGTCGCTAAGCAGGTCGACATCGACGGGGTGACCAAACCTGTGATGCACGCCTGCGGTCATGATGTGCATATCACGTCACTGGTTGGCACGGCGCGCCAGATGATGGAACGCAAGGACGAATGGTCAGGCACCCTGGTTCTTATTGGTCAGCCTGCTGAGGAACGAATTTCCGGCGCGCGGGAAATGCTGCGCGATGGGCTCTACGAGAAGTTTCCGAAGCCTGACTATGCACTCGCGTTCCATGTCGGCTCCGACATCCCCGGCGGGCGGATTATCGTGCCGAAAGAGAACGCCTTCGCCAGCTCCGATAGTGTGGACATCACCGTGTACGGGATCGGTGGTCACGGCGCGAGCCCGCATGAGACCATCGACCCCGTGGTCGTGGCTTCGCACATCGTTGTCTCGCTACAGACTGTCGTCAGCCGGACGCTCGCGCCGAAAGAAGCAGGGGTGATCACCGTTGGCTCGATCCATGGCGGCTTCAAGCACAATATCATCGGTGAGGAGGTGCACCTTCAGCTGACGGTGCGATCGCTCGATCCGAAAGTACGGCTGAAGCTGCTCGATGGGATTGACCGCATCGCCGCCGGTACCGCAATGGCCATGGGCGTGCCTGAAGACAAGATGCCGAAAGTCGTCCGTTCCAAGACGGAAACCACACCGCCGACAAACAACGACTTTGCCACGGCTGAGAGGGTTGAGGCAGCGATCATTGCCTCAATGGGATCAGAAGTGCTCATCGATGTTCCTGACGAAGGGATGGGTGCGGAGGATTTCGCTTACTTCGTCGAACCTGATCTGGGCGTCAAAGGCGTCTACTTCATGGTCGGCGGCGGATTTGAGCACGACCGGGGTCGGCCAAGGCCGCACCACTCACCGATCTTCCGGGTGGACCCCAAGCCGTCCGTGATCAACGGAACCGAAGCGATGACCGCGGCGGCGATCGCTTTGTTCAAGGGCTGATGATCAGTCTTCGTAGGAAGCGGGGGATCCCCAGAGGATTTCCCGTGTGGTCCAGCCGCGGAAGCCTGCGGTTTTGATCTGGCACCACTGCGCTTCACAGCGTTCGAGTTTGGCCATCACGCCTGGCTCCAGGCGCGCGCGGGGCGGGGCCGATGGGCTTGGCTTGGCGAACAGCACAGCTTCCGACTGCAAGACGGCGTGCTGGTTTTCCATCAGCATGGTTTTGTTGATCCAGACCTTACGGCCAGTGTGATCCTCGACACGGCGCCAGACATCGTCGGCGGTCTCGGCAATCACCCGGACAGGAAGACCTTGGCGGCGATAGACCACCACCACATCAACGTCGAAGCTAGGGCCAGCTCGTCCGTACACCTTCTCTTTTTTCAAAGCGACGAACCGGGGGACCGGCAGGCCTGAAAAGCCAATCCGCGTCTCTTCGCGCGAGACCTGCGTCTCTGTCTCAGCGCGCGCTGTGGTCAGCGTACTGAAGATCGAGAGAAGACCGAGAAAAACCAAGGAAAAACCGAGGCGAGCAGGAACAGAGCGCACAGACAATCTCCGTAAGGCGAATCGCATGCCTTAACGGTGCGGCCATCAGCCTTAAGAAGACGTGAACGCCCGCGCTTAATCCGCGAGGCTGCGCGCTTCACTTTCCAACATGATCGGAATGCCGTCGCGGATTGGGTAGGCGAGCTTCGCGCCTTTCGAGATCAGCTCCTGCGCCTCTTCGTCGAGGTGCAGCGGCCCCCGGCTGACAGGGCAGACGAGGAAATCGAGAACCTTGGGATCGAGCGCGGGCGCGGAATCAGTTGCCATGGCGCTATTGCAGCCGTTCGGAGCCGTCCTCGTCAAGCTCCGTCCCTTTGGTCGCGATGGCCATTTCCATCAGCGCGATCAGGGTCTCGCCGCGCTGTTCGATGGTCATCGTTTCGAGGATGGCTTGCTTCTCGTCAGGCTCAAACGGACACGACATGGAGACGGAGTTGATGATCGTCTCAGCGCTCGCGCCTTCGATGGAGTCCCAGTCCGCCTTGAGGCCGACATTGTCGAGGTAGCGCATGAGCAGCTCGATCACCCGATCACGCAGATGCTCGTTCTCTTCAGGTTCTAGGTGCACGTCGGCGGTGAAGCCTGACCAATCCACTTCGGCGAGGCGGAAACCTCCGTCGGTGAGGCCCTCGTTCACAATGCGGAACCGCGAGACACCGGTGAGGGTGAGGAGGAAGCGGCCATCGCCCGTCTCTGTGAAGCTCGTGATCCGACCTGCACAGCCCACGTCGTAGAGCGTGGGGTTCACGTCATCCTCGTGGCGTGGCCGCACCATGCCGATCAAACGACCGTTGCCTAGCGCCGCTTCCGTCATGGCGAGGTAGCGGGGCTCGAAAATGTTCAAAGGCAAGATCGCCCGCGGGAGCAGGATGGCACTACGCAAGGGGAAGATGGGGATGTCCCCCGGTAGCAGCCGATCCTGTTGTGTCACGCGCATAGGCGCTTATCCCGTCGTTCAGGCAGCGAAGTGTGGTCGCCCTAAGGAATTAGCTGAACAGCAGGGAAGACAAGCGACGACGCGCCCGCTTCACGATCGGATCCGCGGCGCCGAGGGCTTCGAAGATCGTCAGAAGCTTCTCGCGAGCGGCGCCTTCGTTCCATTCGCGGTCCTTGGCGATCATATCGAGGAGTGTGTCCGCGGCCTTTTCCATGTTGCCTTCAGCGATGAGGCCTTCTGCATAAGCGAATGCAGCATCAAGATTTTCCGGACTTTGCTCGTGCGCTGCTTGAAGTGGTGCCAGAGCGCCTGAGGGCGCGCTCTCAGCCGCCAGGTTCAGCTGGGCATTGAGCTGGGCCAGGGCGGGGTGGTCCTGCTTGTCCTCAGGAATCTGCGACAACGTGGCACGGACGGCTTCGAGGTCACCGGCCGCGTGCTGGACCCGGGCGACACCGGCCATGGCTTCGATCTGCTCGTCGCTTTCAGGCTCCGCGATGCTGGCCGCTTCAGCGAAGGTTTGGATCGCGCGGGCGAGGTCCTGGGCCGCCAGGGCCTCTTCGGCTGCCGCAAGGAGGTCCTTCGCCGTCGGACCAGCTGCGCCTGCGCCGCTCAGGCCCATTTGCTCAGCGCCTGCGATAAGGCGGTCGAAGAATGTGTTCACTTCGCTCTCCGGTACAGCGCCCATGAAGCCGTCCACGGGCTGGCCGCCGACGAAGCCCATCACGGTTGGCAAGGAGCGGATCTGCAGCTGCTGGGCGAGCATCTGGTTCTTGTCGGTGTCAACTTTGACCATCTTAACCTTGCCCCCGCGCGCGGTCACCGCGCCTTCGAGGATCGGGCCGAGGGTCTTACAGGGGCCGCACCAGGCAGCCCAGAAATCTACCACGACGGGAACCTGCATCGAGGCTTGGAGGACGTCCGCTTCGAACGTCTCGATCGTGGAGTCTTTGATCAGGTCAGCGGCGGGCGGCGTGGAGCCGCCGAGGGTGGGCGTGGATGACATCTGGTCTGTCTCTTTCGCTCGAATGGATCTGTTGGGGCGGGAGATGGCCGCTCTTTCAGCCCTGGGCAAGGGCCAGCGTGATGACGTGCTTGGCATGCAGCTTTGCGAAGCGGAGAAGGCCGTCGCGGCTGATTGCTGTTGAGGCGGTGTTCCGGAGGGGGTGGGCCCAGACGGGGTCTTCGCGGAAGAGGTCTTCGTCGAGGACGATCGTGCTGATCCGCTGGGCCTCATCGTTGATCAGGGCGAAGGGCGTCAGGTGGCCCGGCGCGACGCCGAGGACGTCGATCATCGTCTGCTCTTTGGCGAAGCTCAAACGGCCGCGGGAGCCGACCGCCTCGCCGATGACTTTCAGGTCAGCGCGGTTGCTTCCCAGAGCCGTGACTAGGGTCAGGCGCTCATCTTTGTCTGTCAGCAGAAGGCTTTTGGACCGCCCGCCGGGCAGGCTCTCCGCGAGGTGCCGCGACTGCTCAACGGTGTGCGTCGGCTCATGCTCGACAGTCTCGTGTGCAATGCCCATCTCGGCGAAGCGAATGAAGAGGCGGCGTTCGGCGTCCATGGCGCGGACCGCTAGCGGGGCTCGTGTCTTGCGTCCATCAGCGGCTTGTCGCGTCGGGCCAGCGCTTCTAGTGCGGAGCAATGACTGAGACCGAAAAGCCCTCCGTTCTATCGCCTGACGAGATCAACACCTTCTTCCGCGAGCTCTTCGGCGAACGGAAATCGATGCCCCAGGTGATCTCTGCGACCGAGGGCAAGGTGTCGATGCGCATGGCTTGCAGCGAGAAGCATTTGAGACCGGGGGGCTTCATCTCAGGGCCAACCCAGATGGGACTGGCGGATCATGCCGCTTTTGTGGCGATCTTCACGAAGGCTGGGATCACGCCGATGGCTCTAACATCCAACCTGAACATCAACTTCCTGCGGCCCGCGAAAGGTATGGCCCTGATGTGCGACGCGGAGATTATGAAGTTCGGGCGGGCAGGCGTGGTGGTCGAAGTCACCACACGCACCGAGATATCGGAGAAAGCTGTGAGCCACGCCATCGTTACCTACGTGATGCCCCGCGAGGACTAACGCCGGTTCAGGGCAGTGAGGTGCGCTGCGATCTCGCCCACGTTCGAGGGGACACGGCCCGCAAGCCACGCTTTCAGGATACCGAGGATCTCTGCGGCCGTGCCAATCGATGAAAGCGAAGAGCTGCTCCGTTCAGCGATCATGTCAGCGAGCTTGTCTGACAGTTTGAAGTAGAGCGGCCCTGAGAAAATGATCCGGGCAAAGCTCCGCTGCTCCCAAAAGTGCTCCAGCACAAAAGCGAGGTCCTCCTCGCGCTGCTTTCCAGACACCGTGTCCGCGATGACAGCAAACAGCGGCTCGATGCTCGTCAGCAGGACGTCGTCCTTGCTTTGGAAGTGGGCGTAGAATGTGGAGCGCCCGACGTTCGCTTCCTCGATGATGTCCTGCACGCGGATCTCATCGTAGCGGACGGTGTGCACCAGTGTCCGGAACGCAGCGAAGATCGCGCTGTGGGTCCGGTCGATCCGGCGGTCGGCTATGGGTTCGCGGCTGATCATGTTCGCTCAGGCTACGCTGAAGGGCGGGCGCCGGTCGATGGTCCCTACCGGACAAAAGCACCTGAATGTCCCGAAGCGGACAGTGGCGTTCTGGCGTCGCTGTTGCCAGCGGGCTGCCGCTGAGAGGCTGCTGCTCAGCGACACGGGAGACCATCATGGATAACGAACAGCTGTCCGCCTCCGCCGGGTGGGTCATCATAGGAACAACGGCAATCGCAGCCCTGGCGATGGCGCATCACCCAACCGTGGGGTCATCGGGCTACCCGACACTGATCGACGAGGTGCGGAGCGAGGCGCTTCTCAATCGCGGAGTGCATGGGGTGATGATCACCTATGTCGTGCTAGTCTGGGCGATGGTCTGCTCGCGAACCGGTTGGGTCACGCCGGATGGTGTCGGCGGGCGGCTGACGGATACGGCATTGGCATTTGCGACGCTGACGATGGTGGGTGCAGCCCTGGCGTCAGGGTTCTTCACACCAAAGATGGCCGATCAGTTGAGCGTGGCGAGCGAGAGCGATCTCGCCTTGTTCCGCGATGCTCTGAAGCTGTCCTACGCCGCCAACCAAGTTCTCGCTGAGGCAGGGGTGCTGGGATACGGCGCGGCGATTGCGCTTTCGGGCCTTGGGTTCCTTCTGTGCCGTCCGATGCAGCCTGTGATGGGGCTTTTGGGGATCGCGATCGGCGTTTGGTTCGCCTTTGGGATCTTTGCTGGGCTTCTCACCCTTGATGTCCACGGGATGGGGATGACGTTTGGGTTGATGGCCATCTGGTTTGTCACTCTCGGCATAGCGATGATCCGAGAAAAGCGCTGAAAACAGACGCTTCAGCGCTGAGGCAGAAAAATCTGTCTCGGCGCAAAAGAACCGCTTGCAAGCGCCGCCCGCATTTGCTTCATACGGCGCTCGTCAGTGAGCGGGCGTAGCTCAGGGGTAGAGCATCACCTTGCCAAGGTGAGGGTCGTGCGTTCGAATCGCATCGCCCGCTCCATTTTCCGACCAGATCAGAAGACGCGATCAGCCTAACCCTCTGATAGGGCCGGGACGCGTTTGAAGTCGTCTGCGAGAAAGTCGACCATCGCCCGCACCTTCGATGACACAAGCCTCCGTTCGGGGAAGATCGCGTGGATCGGGCGGGGCGTGGGCTCGAAGTCTGAGAGCGCGCAGGCGAGGGTGCCGTCGCCCAACTCGCCATTGGGCCAGAACCAGCGCGGCGTGACGCCAACACCTAAGCCTTCAAGAACGGCTTCCCGCATTGCATCCGAAGTCGTGACCCGCAGCGGACCGCAGACCTTCACACTCAACGGCCCGTTCGGCCCTGAATATTCCCACGTGTCTGCGGTGGAGAGGCCTGTGAAGACCAGGCAATCGTGGTCTTTCAGATCCGCGGGTTTCTTCGGTGTACCCCGTTTTTTCCAATAATCCGTACGCGCCACTGTCACGCGCCGCATCGTGCCGATGCGCCTTGCGATCAGGCCGGCGTCGGTGAGCTCGCCGATCCGGATGGCGACGTCCACACCTTCTTCGACAAGGTTCACAAAGCGGTCGGCGAGGACGAGTTCGAATTCCACGTCAGGGCAGCGCGCGAAGAACCGATTGAGCCTCGGCACGAGGATCAGCCGGCCAAAAGCGACGGATGCGGCCAGGCGCAACCGGCCATGGGGAACTGTCTTCACCCCCGAGACCGTCTCTTCCGCGAACGCGGCCGCATCGAGGGCACCGCGGGCTGCCTCGAGGAAACGCAGACCATCTTCTGTGAGGCTCAGCTGATGGGTTGTGCGCAGGACGAGGCGCGTGCCGAGGCGCTCTTCCAGTGCAGCGACGGACTTGGACACGGCAGGCTGCCCGACGCGCAGCTGGCGCGCAGCGGCGGAGAATGAACCAGCCTCCGCGACACGCACGAAGACTGACATTGCCGCGAGCATGTCCATGGCTGTGACCTCTTCATTCCAATTCGGAATGACCAATATGGCTTTTGCAGGCCTGCCGTCAAAGCTGGGAATGGGCCATTTGGAGTGGGCGCCGGACGGAACCGGCGACACGATGCCAACCCTGAAGGACCAAAGCTATGACCACCATCACCGTACCGACCCGCGACGACGTCAGCCCGGCCAACCAAGCGCTGTTCGATAATCTGCAAAGCAAAATCGGTTTTGTGCCGAACCTCTACGCGACGCTTGCGCACTCAGAGAATGCTCTGGGTACGTATCTTACTTTGCAAAGTGCCAAATCGTCGATCAACGCCAAGGCCCGCGAAGTCGTCAATCTGGTCGTCAGCCAGGTGAACGATTGTGAATACTGTCTCGCTGCCCACACGGCGATCGGCAAAATGAACGGCTTCTCTGACGATGAGATCCTTGAGATCCGTTCAGGTCGCGCTCGGTTCGACGCCAAGTTCGACGTGCTCGCGCGCTTGACCCAGTCGATTGCGATCAACCGTGGGAAACCTGAGCCAGAGCTTGTCGATGCTTTCCTCGCGGCAGGCTTCACTCAGGAGAATTTGGTCGATGTGATCGTCACGATTGGTGACAAGATCATCACCAACTACCTGCACTCCACAACAAGGGTTCCTGTTGATTGGGAAGCTGCACCAGCCCTCGACACTCCGGTTGCTGCGTAGGCTGTCGATTGCCCTTGGCCCGCTGGCCAGGGGCTTTCTTCTTCCCTTATCGATGTTCCTCCGTGCTGACGGCCGCTTCGGCGGTCGTTATGCATTGGTGCCTATGTCGTTTAAGTCTTTGGGAAAGATGAGGCGGACGCGGGTGCCTCCCGCCTCTGTGGGCTCCATCGAGAAGCTCTGTTGATCAGCGTACATCGAAGCGAGGCGGTCGCTCACGTTGCTGAGGCCGATGCCCAGTGACGCCGTTTCTGCACTGTCCTCCTTACCATCAGCACCGCTGTCCTCAACATCGAGGACAAGGATACTGCCATCGATCCGTGCACGAATAGTGATGGCGACTTGGTCGAGCGTGCGGCTCACCACATGCTTCATGACGTTTTCGATGATGGGTTGTATCAAGAGCTTCGGAACCGAGGCGAAGGCCGCTTCGTCGCTGATCTCAAAGGTCGTTTTCAGGCGCTCGCCAAACCGGGCCCGCTCGATGTCCAGGTACAGACCGATCATTGTCATTTCGTCCTCGAGGGTGTGGACCAGGGCATCGTCCTGTTCGAGGGAGAGCCTCAGGAAATCGCCGATCCGGGCCAGCATTTTTGAGGCGTCGTCCTTCCGCTCGCTCTGCACGAGGGCTGATACCGAGTTGAGGGCGTTGAAGAGGAAGTGCGGCTTGAGCTGATATTTCAGCATGCGGAGCTCTGCGGCCTGCGAGAGCTTCTCCGCCTCAAAGCGCTTCACGCGCTCTTCCCGGACTTTCTCTCGCGCCTCCATGGCCTCCCGCTCGGCTGCGACGGCCTTTTCCTTTTGCTCCGTCCACTGCCGATAATAGACGAGGGCATGGTAGCTGACAGTCCAGGCGCTGAACACGATCACGGAGCCGAAGATCCAGCCGCCCCAATCCTCAGCGAAAATGATTTCCCCAGTCAGCTCGACGAAGGTGACAAGCCGCAAAGCCGTCCACAGCAGCGAAGCGATAACCACCGCGATGACGTTATAAGCGATGCGCTGAACTGCGGGTCTGTCCCAAGCTCGCCGTGCGACGGCGCGGAGGGGGTGGCTGACACCAATGCCCATCACGGACTGCAGGAACGTGTGGAACGCGGGGGTGAGCTGGCCCGGATTGTACCAGATGGTGAGGCTGAAATAGCTCAGCGCTGCGAATGCCATCCAGCCGCCAACCTGGAACAGCCAATACTGGTTCGGCGCGAGGGTAAGACCGCGCGACAGGAGCGCCTGTTCAGCCTGCATTCTTGCACTTCCCTCGTGATATCAGGGTGTTCGCGACGCGGCGCGATCGCCTCTTGCCGTGGGCGCTTGTAGGGCGGACGATTGGCCCATGCTGTCGACAGTCGTTTGTGATGACGAACGCCCCGCTCTTGATCTCTTGGTCCGCATGCTAACCGATACGGGTTGCGTGACAATCTCTGGCGCCTACCAGTCTGCCAGTGAAGCAGTGACGCGTATCAATGAAGGGGGCATCGACTTCGCAGTGCTCGATATTGAGATGCCTCCGCCCAATGGGCTCGAGGCATTCGATGCCCTGACAGTCAGTCCACGTCCGCTTTTGGTCTTTGCGACAGCGCATCCGGAGTATGCGCTGGAGGCGTTTGAGGTGGATGCCATCGACTACCTCTTGAAGCCGCTGGACACCGATCGCGTTCGCAAGGCGGTGGACAAAGCTGTACGCCTGCACGGCCTGACGGCTGGTGCTGAGTCGCTTGAGCCAGCTGGCCCAGAGGTGAAGCCCGGCGCCCTGCGCGTGAAGGATGTCGGACACGTCTTTCTGGTGCCGTTCGAGCAGGTGATTTGGGTGGAGGCAGCGGGCGACTACTCCCTCGTGCACACCGGCGAGAAAGAGTACGCGCTGCGGAAGACACTGTCGGCGCTGGAGAAAGAGCTGCCTGAAGGCGGCTTCGTCCGCGTCCACCGCTCCGCCATCGTCCAGGCTGCGGCAGTGCGGGAAGTGCGCGTTCTGCCCAAGGGCGATGCGCAGATCACGCTCTCGAGCGGGACGCTCGTCAAAGCGAGTCGAAGCTACCGCGAAGCCATCAAGCGATTAACTGATCTCCCCGGCTCGTAGGCGCCCAACACTCCCATTCACCGTGGAAATGGCCCGGCTCGCCGCAAAGGCGTTGCTCATAGCGCTTCAACTGAGCGAATTTACCAGGCAAGAATGATCAGAGAGCCTGCCGTTCGAGCAGGCGACCGAGGGATGAAAGACGGGCATTTTTCCATGAAAAGACTGGTCTGTGCGCTTTTCAGCGCTGCGTTGATGACCCATACGGCGAACGCCGCCATTACTGCCGCGGAGCATACCGAAGCGACCGGCGATATCGAAGCGAAGGTTGAGCATCTTTTGTCGGAGATGACCCTCGAAGAAAAAGCGGGTCAGCTCAATCAGTTCACGGATTTTTGGGATGTGACGGGCCCGGCGCCGTCCGACAAAGACCAAGCGCGCAAGGCGAAGGCCGTGAAGGCTGGCCTGATCGGCTCCATGCTGAACGTCGTTGGCGTGGAGAAGGTCCGAGCGCTGCAGGAGACTGCGGTTGAGAATTCGCGCCTCGGTATCCCGATGATCTTCGCCTACGACACGATCCACGGGCACAAGACGATCTTCCCTCTCCCCCTGGCCGAAGCTGCAAGCTGGGACCTTGAAATGATGGAGGAAACCGCGCGAATCGCTGCGGTTGAAGCATCGGCTCAGGGCCTCAACTGGACCTTCGCGCCGATGGTGGATGTGGGCCGTGACCCGCGTTGGGGCCGGGTGATGGAAGGCGCGGGCGAGGACCCGTACTTAGGCAGCAAGATCGCTGTTGCACGCGTGCGCGGGCTGCAAGGCGATGATTTGTCCGCACACGATACAATTGCGTCGACCCTTAAGCACTTCGCTGGCTACGGCTTCGGCGAGGCGGGCAAGGACTATAATGCCGCTGACGTGGGAACGGTGACGCTGTTCAACACGATCCTTCCGCCCTTCAAGGCTGGCATTGAAGAGGCCAACGCTCGGACGGTGATGAACGCGTTCAACACCGTGAACGGTATTCCTGCCACGGCTGATGCGTTCCTGCAGCGCGATATCCTCAAGGGTGAGTGGGGCTTCAATGGCCTCGTCGTTTCCGACTGGGGCTCGGCGGAGGAGATGGTCGATCACGGCTACGCTGCCGATGAGGAAGATGCTGCCCGTTTGGCAATGCTTGGCGGATCGGACATGGACATGGAGAGCTATGTCTACGTCCAACACCTTGAGAAGCTTGTAAAATCAGGCTCGGTTGATGAGGCCCTCATCGATGATGCCGTGCGCCGTGTGCTCCGCGTGAAGTTTGAGCTTGGCCTGTTTGAGGACCCTTACCGCTACCTCGATGAGGAGCGGGAGGAGGAGCTGCTCATGGCCGACGAGCATCTCGAGGCTGCGCTGAAAATGGCTGAGCGCTCGGTGGTGCTCCTCAAAAATGAGGAGAGCCTGCTTCCCCTCGCGGGTGGCGAGAAGATCGCGCTGATTGGCGCTCTCGCGTCCGACAAAGACAGCCCGCTGGGTAACTGGCGCGCTCAAGGCGAGGCCGATTCGGCCGTGTCTCTGGTCGAAGGGTTTGAAAAGGCGGGCCTCGACTTCACCTACGCGAAGGGTGTGGAGCTTGAGGTCGGCAGCGCCAATTTTGCCTCCGAGGTGGTCGTAAACATGACCAATCGCGAGGGTATGACCGATGCGATCACTGCTGCTCAGTCTGCGGATAAAGTGGTTCTGGTGCTTGGCGAGGACGCCCTACAGAGCGGTGAAGGGCGCAGCCGTGCGGACATCGGTTTCCCCGGCCTTCAGCAGGAACTCCTCGAAAGGGTTGTGGAAGCGAACCCGAACGTCATCCTTGTGGTGATGAGCGGTCGTCCGTTGATCCTCACGTGGGCGGATGAAAATGTCCCTACGATCGTGCAGGCTTGGCACCTTGGCCATGAGAGTGGTCACGCGCTGACGAATGTCCTGACCGGTGCATACAATCCCAGCGGCAAGCTGCCGATGACGTTCCCGCGTTCCGTCGGTCAAGTCCCCATCTACTATGATTACCTCAACACAGGCCGTCCCGGTCCGCGTACGGAGGTGTTCTGGCAGCACTATATCGACGAGAGCAATGCGCCGCTCTACCCGTTTGGGCATGGCCTCAGCTACACCGACTTCAGCTATGATCGCCTGAAGGTGCGCAAGAAGGACAACGGTTTTGAAGTCTCCGTCCGGGTACGGAACACCGGCGATGTTGCCGGCGAAGAAGTGGTCCAGCTCTACCTACGAGACCTGGTGGCCAGCGTCTCTCGTCCCGTCCGTCAGCTGAAGGGCTTCGAGAAGCTCGCCCTCGCTTCTGGTGAGGCCAAGCAGGT